>PGZE01000023.1 GCA_002840015.1 Gammaproteobacteria bacterium HGW-Gammaproteobacteria-2
AGGTTGCCATCGGCGGCCACGAACAACGGCGCAACGCCGCCATGCTCCAATGCGCAGCGGGTTCCCGGCGCCAGTTTCGAGCGCAACATCCAGCCAACCTTCTCGCTGCCGATAAAGGTGAGAAACGCCGTGCGCGGATCGGTAACCATGCGCTCGGTCAGACTATTCTCGGCTGGCAACACAAATTGGCACCAACCTTTCGGCAACCCGGCCTGATGCAGCATCTGCACCAGAGCCAACGCCGACAACGGCGTGGTCTTTGCCGGCTTGACCAGCACCGGGCAGCCAGCGGCCACAGCGGTGGCTACCTGATGCACGATCAGGTTGAGCGGGTGGTTGAACGCGCTGACCGCAACCACCACGCCTATCGGCTGGCGCTGGGTAAACGCGCGCCGCCCGGCCGAGGCTGCGGTGGTGCCCATTGCAATCACGCTGCCGTGATCGTGGCGGATCACTTCAATGCAAATCTTCACGCCATCGATGGCGCGCTCGGTTTCCACCAGCGAGTCGGCCAGTGGCTTGCCGCCTTCACGCGCTGCCTGCAAGGCCAGCTCGGCCTTGCGTTCACGCATCAATTGCGCCAACCGTTCGAGAATCTCCACACGCTCATGCAACGGCAGCCAGGCGGACTTATCGGCATGCAGTGCAGCGGCCGTTGCCAGCGCCTGCTCCACGGCATTGGCATCAGCAATCGGCACGCTACCCAGCACGCCGCCATCATAAATCGCGTTGATGGTCAGCTCTTTCATGCAATCCTCCTCTAATGCAGCGGCAGGCATGCGCTGCCCGCGTCAGGCCGCGACCCCAAACATCTCGCCCAGGCGCTTGGTGAGAATCGGGTTTTCGCGGTAATCCACCGGCACCACCAGCAGGCTGGGGCCGGGCTCGTCGAGCGCGCTACGCAGCGTCGCCGCGAAATCGCGGCTGTTGTCGACGACGTGGCCATGCCAGCCAAAAGCCTTGGCCAATAGCAGCCAGTCGGGGTTGCCGAACGACAAATCGGTGTGATGTTGAAACTCGTTGTCCTGTTTCCAGGCAATCAGGCCGTAGCCACCGTCTTCCCAGACCAGAACCACAATGTCGGAATTCAAGCGACGCGCGGTTTCCATTTCCTGCACGTTCATCAGAAAACCACCATCGCCACAGATCGCCAGAATCTTGCGCTCTGGATGCACCATGTGCGCGGCGATAGCGCCCGGAAGCGCCGATCCCATCGAGCAGAAGCCGTTCGGGATCAGGCAGGTGTTGGGTTCGTGGCATTGATAGTTGCGCGCGATCCACATCTTGTGCGCGCCAACATCGGACAGCACGATGTCGTGTGGGCCGAGCACCTGGCGCACATCCCACAGCAGCTTTTGTGGCCGGATCGGGCCTTGCACATCGTCATCGGCATGCATGCGGAACTCGTCCTGCATGCGCCGGCGCAGATCGCGCTGTTGGCTGAGGTCGAAATCGAATGCACCGTGGGCACGCACCCGTTCGTTGAGCATCCACAGGGTTTGTGCCAGATCGCCGACCAGCTCGATTTGCGGGTTGTAGTGCGCATCCACTTCAGCCGGCAAAAAGTCGGCATGGATGATTTGCTTGTCCGACTTCGGGTTCCACAGCTTCGGGTGGTACTCCACCATGTCAAAGCCCATGGTGATCACCAGGTCGGCAGCATCGATCGCCAGCGTCGGAAAATCCTTGCTGCCAAGGCCAACGGTAAACAGGCTGTATTCGGCGTCCATGTCGACCGTGCCCTTGGCCATGAAGGTGGACAGCACGCCAATGCCGGTTGCCTCGGCAAACAAGCGCAATTGCTTGCTCGCGCGCTTGCGCAAGGTGCCGTTGCCGGCCAGCACCACCGGACGCTTGGCTTTTTTCAGCAGCTCGAACGCGCGATCCGATATCTTGCTGTCTGGCCCGGGGCGGCGGAAACGATGCACTGACATCGGCCGTGCATCGGATTGCTGCTTGGCCACATCCTCGGGCAGCTCGATATGCACGGCACCGGGTTTTTCCGAGCGCGCCACGCGTACCGCCTTGCGCACGATTTCGGGAATGGTGTCGGCATTGCGGATCGACGTGTTCCACTTGGTCACCGGCTCGAACATCTGCTCGACATCCATGATCTGGTGCGATTCCTTGTGCAATCGCGTGGTGGCACCCTGCCCGGTCAGCGCGATCAGCGGCGCGTGATCCATGTTGGC
This sequence comes from Gammaproteobacteria bacterium HGW-Gammaproteobacteria-2, assembly GCA_002840015.1. Lineage (GTDB taxonomy): Bacteria > Pseudomonadota > Gammaproteobacteria > Xanthomonadales > Xanthomonadaceae. The sequence goes on from PGZE01000023.1 coordinate 2,193, forward strand.
GTCGGCCACGCCGGTCAGCAGGTTGGTCGCACCCGGCCCCAGTGTGCCAAGGCAGCCCGCCGGATTGCCGGTCAAGCGGCCATAGATCTCGGCCATGAATGCCGCGCCCTGTTCATGCCGGGTCAGGATGAAGCGGATCTTCTCCGACTTTTCCAGCGACAGCATGAAGTCGGCATTCTCTTCGCCGGGCACGCCGAAGATATATTCGATGCCTTCGTTCTCGAGGCACTGAACCAACAGATCGGATGCTTTCATCGCGTGCGGCTCCTTGGCGTCGGGCAAAATCGCATTACACGCTAACACCTCCACACCAACGAACGCACGTCGCAGCGATGCGCCAACAGCATCGCAGCGCAAGAATCGCTACGCAATTGCCCATCTGGCTGAATGGCGTAAAAACGCACATCGCACAACACGACGGTGCAATCGATCACTGCCGGCGGCATTGCGCCGCCGGCACAATCGAGCTCAGCGGCTAAAAATCAGCGCCCAAAGTACTTGGTGAAACGCACACCAAACTCACTGGCATCGTTGCTCAGTATCTGCAACACGTAATCGCCGGTATTCAGGCGCGCGTTGTCATAGCGTTTGTCGAAGATGTTGGTGCCATATAGCGCCAGCGTCCAGCTTTCATTTTCGGGAACGTAGGTGACATTGAGGTTGGTCAGGCTGCGGCTTTTGATGCGGGTGAAACGGCCCGGGTCGGCGGTCGGCTCGCCGTGCATGCCATCACGGAACGAGTAGTCAGCGCGCAAGCTCAACTTGCCGTCGACGCCCATGCGCCAAGTATATTCCGGGCTGAGTGATGCCGTGTATTTTGGCGTCAGCGGTGCCACTGCAGTCGGGTCATCCACATCGACGTTGATATAACCGGCAGTGGAATGCACCAGGAAGTTTTCGCTCAGCCACAAGGTGCCTTCCCACTCGACACCGGTGGACTGCTGGTCGACGATAATGTTGCGGGTATCGAAGCCGCCGCTGGTGGTGCTGCTGACCTGATACGGCAGGTCCTTGTAGTCGGTGAGAAACAGCGCAATGCTCATGCTGAGGAAGCTGAACGGCTCGCCCTTCAGGCCGATCTCGTAGTTGGTTGCGGTGACGTTGTCATTGGCCTGAAAACAGTTCGGTGTGCTGACGTTGCCTGGCTGGGTGAAATCGATGAACCCGAACAAGCAGAACGGACGCGGCGGAAACTGGCCCGACTGGTAACCGTTCTGGATGGTCGCGTAGGTGCTCATGTACTCGTTGATGTCGTAGGTTGCCGACACATCCCAACTGACCTGGTTCCAGTCACGCTGGCCGGTGGCATCGATCAGGCTGTCGTTGATGTTGAAACCGGCTTTCTTGTCGTCCTCGGTGTAGCGCAGGCCAGCGGAAAGCCGCAGTTGATCGGTGACATGAAACCCGACGTTGGTGTAGATCGCCTTGCTCTCGGTATCCTGCTTGAGCAAATCATTGCCAGGGAAGCCGGTGAACACGGTGTTGTCCTGGCGGGCAAAACCGTCTTCCTCGAAGTAGTACAGGCCGGTGATGAAGTCCCAACGCTCGTAGGTGCCGCTGATTTGCAGTTCGACCGAGGTCTGGTCGGCCTCGCCCACTTCCGGGAAGGTGATGAAGTTTTCGAACAGGCTGTCATCATCGAGGCCGGCCTCATATTCGGAATGGCGATCACTGAAAATCAGCTTGGCAGAGACGTTTTCATTGAACGCATAATCAGCGGTCAACGAAACACCACTGGCTGAATTGGTGGTCTTGGCCTGATCTGCCTGCCCGGTATTGTTGTCGAACGGGTTGGCCGCGACATCGGAGTTGCGGAATCCCGCCTGGAACAGGGCACCGTTGGGCAACTCGTCAATCAAGGTGGTGTAAGGGCGCAGGCCGCCGTTGCCGTCGTTCGCATCCACCGCCACCAGCAACGAGAAATCGTCGTTGGCTTGCCACTTCACTGCCAGTCGTCCGGCAAAATCTTCGCTCTCGCCAACTTCACGATTGGTATCGAGATTGACGAACTTGCCGATGCCGCCACGCTTGGTATACGCGCCGGTGAACGATGCCGCGACGGTGTCGTTCAACTTGCCGTTCATGTACACGTCGCTGTTCACCCGGCCACGAGTACCCAGCGTGAAGCTGGCGCGGCCTTCCTCTTTTTCACCGGGCTGGGTGGTGATGATGTTGATCGCGCCGCCGATCGAGTTGCGGCCATACAACGTGCCCTGCGGGCCGCGCAGCACTTCCACCCGATTGATGTTCGCCAGGCTCCAGTTCTGCCCGACCTGACGACCCAGGTAAACGCCATCGACATAAACGCCGACGCCCGGATCGGTGGTGATCAGGTGATCTTGCAGGCCGATGCCACGGATGAAGGCATTGACCGACGAGGTGTGGCCAGCAGAAAAGCCAGTCACATTCATATTCGGCACGAACTTGCCGATATCGGTCAAATCCGCGATTCCCTGGCGCTCGATGGTCTCGGCGGAAAACGCGCTGATCGCCACCGGCACCTGATAAATGTTCGCTTCACGCTTGGTTGCCGTGACAATGACTGCATCAAAGAGAACCGTCTTGCTCTCATCGGGTTTTTCAAGTGGCCCGGTCGCTGCGGCTTGCTGTGCATTCACCAACTGGCCCTGCATCAGCGCAAGGCCTACAGCTATCACCAACAAATTCTTTTTGGCACGCATCGTTATCTCCCCATCAGCGATTGGTATTGGGCAAGACCGTCTGCGTGGACTGACCGTACGATGTGATCGTGTCAACACCTCAGCGCATGGTGCTGCCACACGCACGTCGAGCCGTCTGTTTCGGTAAAATCGGCAATTCCCCTCGGTCGCCGCCTGCGCAGGTATCCATGCCAATCCCCGGCACCCCTGTCGTCCCGCAGGCGACAAATGATCGTCGCACACCGCCATCACACAGGCAAATGTGACAGTTTGCCTGTCGCAATACGCCCGATCACCCGATCAGCGGGTGCTGCCAAACGCATGACGCGCGCGGATTTGACGTTCCTGTGCATCGAGCGCCATCTGGTAGTGCGCGGCATCGGCACGGGTAGTGGCATTGTCGCGGGCAATCGCAAAGTGTTTGCGCGCACGCTCGGGATCGTGCATCCCCACATAGGCCAGTGCCAGCCAGTAATGGAACTCGTGGTAATACGCTGCCCGCTCGATCTCTTTCTGGAACAATTGGCTCGCGCTTACAAAATCGCCCTTCGCCATCGCATTTCGCCCGAGATCAAAAAAATGGAACGGCGGGTACGGCTGCAATTGCCGCAGGCGGTTCGCCCATCGCTCGGCTTCGCTATCGCGCCGCAGCGCCCTCAGCACCGGAATCACATTGGCCATCGCCACGGTATTTGCTGGCTCTACTGCCAACGCATGTTCAAAAACAAACGCGGCTTGATTGATGTGACCATGACGGCGGTAGATGAGCCCCAGCGTGTTGTAGGTGGCGGTGTAACGCGGCTCCAGGTCAATTGCAGTACGCGCCCACCAATAGGCGTTATCGATCTGGCCCGATGCCAACGACTCGGCGGCACGATTGTTCATGTACATCGCTGTCACCGTGCTCTGCGACACATTTCTGACCGGCTGACCAAGCCGATACCTGTCGGGAAGAAAATCGATCACGGTTGCCGTAGTGTCCGTCGATTTGACGCCCTGTTCGGCGAACTTTTCACGCAATGCAACGTTGACATGGCCGTTGTAGAACACCAGGTCGCCATTTCGGCTCATGGCCCGTTCGCCCAACACCTCCTGAAACTGCACATCCAATCCCATCTCATCGGCCAGTGAAGCGGTCAGGATTACCAGCGACAGGCAATTGCCCGCGCCTGCCGCGAACGCTTCAGCAGCGTTGCGAGTGAATGTGGCGTCGTACTCGATATTGAGCTTTCCACCCGATTGCAGTGCTTTGATCAAACCGAGCTGCGGCTTTTCAGTGTGCAATTGCCGCGCGATACCGGTCTTCAGATAGCTGCGCATCGGATCGGACAGTGCGAATACGGCATCACTGTCGATTGGCTCGTCCGCCGGCTTGAACCAACTGTCCCGGAACAAATCCGGCGCACGCTGGCTGATCGGCGTCGAAGCACAGGCGCCGAGCACGAGCACAATGAAAAACACCATCAGGCGCTGCATGCGAACCTCCGCGCCAATGCGGGCAATGGCCCTGCGCCACAAGTATCCGGCCGACATTTCGCCCACGTCAATGTGCCATTGGGCCTCTCATTGCAACACCTCTACTTTGACAATGCGTTCATCCACCCGTCCCCGATCATCCACCGCACGCAGACGGTGCGTGCCCGCATGCGGGGCTTGCCAGAACAGGGTTGCGCCGGGCGTGGAATGGCCCAGATAGGCGTCGTCGGCAAACCAGTACAGGCTGCGCACGGCGGCATCAACGCTGGCGCTCAGGGCGATGCGGTTGCGCTCGGGCTGGCTGCGGCGCAGTGCGTAGGTGACACCACGCAATGGCGAATCGATGCGTGGCGGGTCGCCGTCACCTGCAATGGTGTTTTCGCAATCGGCAGCCGCCGGTGGCTTGCGCCGTGGCATCCCGGCCTGTGCGAACACCTGCGCCAGATCCGAGGGCCAGTATTCGTAAACTTCGCGGTGGGTGTGCAATGGGTCGTAAGGCGGGCAGGCGACCGCGCCGCTGCGGCTATCGATCATCAGCGCGCGATGCACGGTACTGAGCCGGATCGGACTCTTGCCGGGAATGAACCAGGTATCGCCACGCTGCGGGCAGTCGGCATTGGGCAGATCACCGCTGGCCATGCAGATTTCGACCCGTTTGACGTTTTCCGGCAACCGCCAGGCCGGCTCGGCAAGCTGACGATCCTGCGCGACGATGGCATCAACGATACGGAAAAACAGCGGCGCCGCCGCTTGCGCACCGATCAACGCCGGATTGCCGCTGCCATCGAAATTTCCGCTCCACACCACCAGTACGTAAGGGCCGAACACGCCTGCCGCCCAGGCATCGCGAAATGCCCACGAGGTGCCGGTCTTCCAGTACACCGGCAGGCCGCGACTACCGACCTGCGCGCCCTGCCCCAGCAAACCATCATCGGGGCGCGGATTGTGTCGCAGCATGTCCATCACCATGAAACTGGCCGCATCGCTGAGCAGACGCACACCTTGCGCCTGCGGCGCATCGACACGAAAACGCAATGGTCGCATCAGCCCGCGATTGGCCAGCATCGCGTACAGGCGCGCCAGTTCCTGCATCGTCACTTCGCCGCCGCCGAGCACCAAGGCCAGCCCGTAGTGGCGTTCGCTGGCCATGCGGCTGATCCCGGCCGCCTTGAGCAAGCCATACAGATTAGGTGAAGCCAATCGTGCCGCCACCTGCACCGCTGGAATATTGCGGCTGCGGATCAAGGCATCGGTAGCGTTTACCGGCCCGAGAAAACGGCCATCGAAATTCTCCGGGCTGAACGGCCCGAACGCGCTCGGCACATCGCGCAGCACCGTGCGCGGATGCAGCACACCCTGATCGATACCCAAGGCATAGACGAACGGCTTGAGGGTGGAGCCGGGCGAGCGCTTGGCAGCGGTGCCGTTGACCTGTCCGGCGATGCCGGCATCGAAATAATTGGCAGAGCCAACCAGTGCCTTCACCGCCATGTCGCGGCTATCGAGCAGCAATGCAGCGGCGTTGTCGATGCCGCGCTCGCGCTGCATTTGCAGGAAGCCTTCGATCTGCCGCTCCAGCGTGCGCTGCAAGCGCAAATCAAGGGTGGTGTCGAGACGCGTTGGCAGCGCGCCAACGCGGCGTGTTGCCAGCAACAGCTGATCCACCGCGTGTGGCGCTGCGTACGGCAATGCCGATGGCATACGTAAGCTCAGCGGGAGCCGCAGCAACGCATCCTGGCCGTCATCGCCGCCGTGAACCATTCGCCAGCGCTGATACAACCGCGCCCGCGCTGCCACCAGCGAATCGCCAAGTACACGGGTACTGGCATCCGCATCACCAGTACCGAGGGTGCTGCGCAAGCGCCGGCTTGGGTCCTGCGGCAGCACTGCCAACACCAGCGTTTCGGGCAGGGTGAGGCGCGCCACCGGCTTGTCGAAATAGATCAGGCTGGCGGCACCAACGCCCTCGATATTGCCGCCATACGGCGCAAGATTGAGATACGCCTCCAGCAACGCGTCCTTGGAATAGCACAACTCCAATTGCAGCGCGCGCGCTACCTGTACCAGTTTGCCACCGGGGCTGCGCGTGTCGAGCCGGTACAGCAAACGCGCCAGTTGCATGGTGAGGGTGGAGCCGCCCTGACGTGGGCCGCGCGCGACATAGGTTTCATAGGCACCACGCAGCAGGCTCAGCGGATTGACACCGGGATGCCAGCGAAACCACTGGTCCTCCTGCAGTTGCACCGCCGCGATCAGTTGCGACGGCATTTGCGCCAACGGCAACCACAGCCGGTACTTGTCGTCGCGGCTGAGCACCAACCGCAACAACCGACCGTCTGCGTCATACACCGCCGTCGATTCGGGCACCTGCGCTGACAGCGGTGGATGCGGCCACAGGCGGATGGCCACCAACGCCAGACCGACGACCGCAGCCACCAGCACGCGCCTGCGCCAGCGGCGATGGACGACGACAATCATCGCGATGCAACCGTTTGCGGTATAGCGCGCAGAGCATCGCAGTCGGCAAACGCGCGCACGCTTGCCAACGCCTTGTCGGCCCTGAACACCAAGCCTGGATCGTGATCTGGCGACGCTTGTCGCGCACAGGATGCGCTCCCACAAAAGCGTCGTGAGGCTCGCTGCAAGACGTCATCCCAGGGCCGCAGACTAGCGCCACCTGTCGCACATAGCGCCTGCCGCAGACGCAATCTGGCGGCGCTCCCACAAAAGCCGGGTAACAGCTCCCTGTTGGAGCAACTGTGTTGCACGCCGGTGCGAGCCAGTGCTTCTGTGGGAGCCGGCCTGCCGGCGAACGAACTGGCGAAAGCGCTTCGCGCGCAGAGCCTGCCCCAGACTTGCCTGCACGGTCATGGCTTGGGCCGCTGCACCGTGATTATGCTGCCCAACGAACGCGCCTGCACCGTGCGTTCGTACATCGCTTCGGCATAGGCCGGCGGCACCACGTAGCGACCGGCGTTGGTGGCTTTTATGCGATACACGAATTGACTGACACGGGTGCCGGCATAGCCGTAGATCACGATGCGATCATCGCGCACGTCGGCGTAGTCGAGCGCGAAGTTGGAGCTGTCCAGGCCGATCGATGGCCGCCATGCCGGCGCTTGCGAAGCGTCTCCATCGTTGCCGTCATCCGACCCTGAATACACCGGGGTTGGCACTGCCAGTTCCTGCACTGGCTCGAAGCCACCCGGCAGCAGATCGACAATGGCGACATTACTGAAGCCGTTGCCACGGGTAGCGCGAATCTTGAGATGCACCAGAATTTCTTCGCCCAACGTCACCGTATCCACCACCTTACCTTCGGCATTGGTGAACTCGCGCACGATCTCAAGTCCTTCGCGGATTTCGCTGTTGGGCGGATTGCGATCAAACCCGCTTTCGCTGACGCTGTACCAGGCGGGCTGATTGGCGCGGTTGCTCACCTGCAGCGCCGTGGCGGCGGCATCGAAGGCGGCGCGCATTACCAGGCCATCGGCCTTGCCGATCGGTGTGTTGTTGCCCTTGGCATCGCTCTGCGCGAGCTGCAACGCACCATCCTGCGGCTTGCCGAATTGATCGCTGTAGCTGCCCAGTGCCAGCACCGTCAATGCCGATGACAGCGTGTTGTAACGCCCCTTGCCCAGCACCTTGACGATGTTCGCCAGCGCCTTGGGCGGGAGCTTGCGTGCGCGCTCCGGGAAGTGGCGGCTGAGCAGAAACAGCACGCTGGCATCGCGGATCAGCGGATCGTAGAAGCGGTCGTAGTTCCACTCCAGTTCGATCGCATCGCGGCTGAGCAGGGCGGCGGGCGCGGCGATCAGCCGCTCGGCTTCGCGATCGAGCTTGAGCAGCTTGAGGCTGGCCGCCAGATACGCAGCCACGCTGTCGCTCTGCCACTGCTTCGGATATTGCGCGTCCAGGCGTTCGCGCACCGCCGCGATGACATTGCTGGTGACCTGCTGTTGACGGGTCAGCAGATAGATTGCAAACGCGCGCTCGCGCAGCGCTGGCAGCGAGCCATCGCTTTCATCGCTGGCCAGCCGCTTCAGGTAATTGTTGCCGCGCGCAAGCATTTCGTTGGGCACTGCCCAGCCGCGCTCGCGCGCTTCGATCAGAAACTGCATGGTGTACACCGCCACGTAAGGCTGCACGTCCACCGTCGGCATCCAGTAGCCGAAGCCACCTTCGGCATTCTGCCGCGAGCGCAGCAAGCCCATCAGATCGGAAAAGCCGGCGCGTGCGTGCGCCGAATCGGTGCTTTGCCCGGTGCCGAACTCCGGGTGCTGTGCCAGCACCAGCCCCGGCATCGCGCGGCTGAGCAACTGCTCGGTACACTGGTGCGGGAAGGCATCGAGATAGCCGCTGAGGCCATTGGCCAGCACCAGCGGCGAGTACGAAACCGCCGCATCACGTTTGCCGAAGGCATCATACATCTCGCGCAATGGCCCGACATTTTGCGTGCCTTCATCCAGATTGCCGATGACCAGGGTGTTGCGATACGGCTGCGCCGGGCGCACCGAGACATCAGCGCCGAGGCTCGCGGCATACCTGCCGCTGCGGGCGGTAAAGCGCAGCCGCGATGCACCCGGCTCGCCCTTGGCGCGCAGCCGGAAGATCACTACCCCTTCTCGCATCGCGGCCAGGCTCAATGTCTGCTCAGTGGCATCGAGTACCTCAAGCTGCGCCTCGGGTTGAATCGTCAGCGTGATCGGCAAGGCTGTGTCGCCCAGCCCCTCGACGTTATTGGCCACGCCCACGCTCACCTCGAACGCATCGCCGGGTGCCACCATCGCCGGCGCATTGGGCGAAAGCACAAAATCGCCGCGCACCGTGGTGCTGGATTCGAATACGCCCATGGTAGTGCCAGATACCGCCACCGCCATCAGTCGCAACTGGCCGTTGAAATCCTCCGGCACCACGTAACTCACCTCACCCTCGCCTTCGACGTCGATCAGCCCTGACCAATACGCCACCGGCGCCGCGCGTTTCTTGCGAAATGGGTTGAGATGGCGGCCTAGCAAGGCGTCGGCATCACCGCCAGGCGCAGCGGCGGCCAGCAGTTGCGCAAACTCGGGCAGGATCAAGTCGAGTATCTGCCGCGTCTGCACCTGCAACATGCGTTTTTGCAGAAAGTGATCGAGCGGATCGCCGAGCTGGTAGCGAGCCACCTGCAAAATGCCCTCGTCCACCGCGAACACCGCCACCCGCGCCGGGTGGCCGGTGTGCAGCTTCATCCGCAAGGTGTCACCTGGCTTCAGCAACGTCGGCGCTTCCACGCGCAGCGCCAGTTGATGCGCGGCGCGGCTCACCGAGAACGGCGCGATGGCGTAGCTCAGCGGGCTCATGAAGATTTCCTCCGATCCCGGGTCGCGCACGTACTGCACATTCACATAGCCGTTGCCGGTGAAATCGGCCGGCACCCGGATGTGCTGCACCGAGCCGGTGCTGGTCGCCTTGAACCACTGCTGCGCGTACACCTTGTCACGCTCGATGGTGATCAGCCCGGAGCCGGCATACGGCGCACGTACCGAAATCTCGATCTGCTCGCCGGGTTCATAGTCGTGCTTGTCGAGGGTCAATTGCAGCTCGGCATTGCGTTCCAGCGAGCGGCTGATGTTGGCGTTGCCCGCCACCGTGAACAGCACCCGGTTGAGTTCTTCGCCGGCGGCATTCTTCACCAGCAGCGCATAACTGCCCGGTGCCTCGGTGGGCAGCGGTAGATCAAGGCCAGTGGCGGGAATAGCGAGTGCGTCCTCGCGCAGCGACACTTCCTTGAGCTTGCTCTGGTACTTGTACACGCCCGAATCCTGACGGGTCAGGATCGAGGCGTAGCGCCGTTCCAGCAGCACCAGCTTGAGCCCGTCCACGGCGGTCGGTTTGGTGGACGGGTTGATCGCGATCAGTCGCAGCACGCGCCTGGCATTGCCACGGATGGCATCGAGATCGCCATCGGCCTTGGCACCTATCAGGTAGTCGCGCGACGATACCAGGCTGCTGGTTTCGGCGCTGACGCTGCGCCCGCCATCGGCCTCGAAACCACGCGCTACAAACAGCAGGCGATAGCTGGCATTGGCGTACTTGCCCAGATCGAGCACAAACTCGGCGTCGCCCTTGTCATCGGTGGTCCGCGCGCCCAATGCCTCGCTGTAGCCGTCTTTGGCGCGCTGCGGATCGTAGAACTGGTAGTCGGGATAACTGCGAAACGCCGGAAATGCCGGACTCAGGGTCAGCGTGGCCTCGACACGACGCCCAGCAGCCGGAGTGCCAAACAGGTTTTGCAGATTGAAGCGCGCACTCAGCGCCTCGGGCTTGACCCAACCCTCGCTGACCTCGGTGCTCAGATGCGCGCTGGCTTTCATGCGGTCGGGCAGAAACTCCTTCACCTGCACCGTGGTGGAACCGATGCGCTCGACGCGATTGGAATCGCGTACCAGCGACAGGCTCACTGTCCACGCGCCGGTGGGCGATGCCTCGGTGGTGGCGTAGCTCAGCTCCTCGAAGCCTTCCTTGCCCAGTTGCACGCGGCGCCGATCCACGCGCAGGCCACGCGGATCGACAATATCCACCTGCAACGGCACGCCCTCCAGCGAGCGCTGCCAATCCAGGGTGCGCACGATCATGCCGATATTGAAGGTGTCGCCGGGCCGGTACAGGCCACGGTCGGAAAACAGCCAGGCGCTGAGCTGGCCGGAGACATCGGAATTGCGGATGCCGCCGACATCAAAGCGCGAAGTGTCGAGCAGGCGGTCGCCACCGCGAAGCGGCAGAAACGACAGGTCATCGCCCTTGCGCACCACCAGCAGCGAGGGTGTTTTCTCGCGCTCGAATCCGTCCAGCGCGGCAAAATGCGCATGGCCCTGCGCATCACTGGCCAGTGCCAGCAAACGCTGGCCGTTCTTGCCCAGAATCTCAACGCTGGCGCCGGCCACCGGTTCGCCGTTTTCCAGCGATTGCACGAACACGTCCAGGCTGCCATCCATCGATTTTTTCAACAGCACACCAAGGTCAGTGACCACCACCAGCCTGGTGTCCTGCAAGCCGGTGTTGTAGGTGTCGTACACGTAATCGTTGGAGTAATCACGGCTCGCGGTGAGATCGGCGGCACTGAACCCTTGTTGCGCTTCAGCCTGCTTTTGCGCCGCCTCGCGCTGGCGCTGTTCCTGCGCCGGATCGTAGTTGCGCAAGGCCAGCAAGAAAACGCCGCGCTTGCCGCCATCGCGCAGATAGCGCGACAGGTCGATGCCTTCGTAATGCGCCTTGCCCGGTTCGGCATCCGTGAAGGTGAGGGTCTGCTCGAAACGCTCGGTGATCTGATCCGGCGCCAGCCCGCTCAATTGCGGCTTGGCATAGCTGCCGTAGTTGAGCGCAGCCAGATTCGACAACTGCTCAGGCAACACCCGGCCGATATCCAGGCGCAGGCCCGGTACATTGCGCGCCACCACTGCCACCCGCTGCTCGCCCTTGAGGCTGAGCAAGGCGCCATCGGCCATGAAGCGCAGCATGCGCGGATAATCCGGCACCCGCACCACGAAGGCGGCCGGCTTGCCGAGCATGAAACCGCCAAACGAGGTCAGCCCGTGCTCCACCCGCACGTACAGGTAACGCCCGACGTCGGCCTTGTACTTGTAGCTGTGCAGGGTCTGGTATTCGAGCTCGCTGGCGACCGGATCAAGGTCGAGCTTCTCGGCCGCCGCGATCACGCGCTCGCTCATGTCATTCGCGCTACCCGACCAGTGGTACGGATTCCGGCGATCAGCCAGCTTGCTGTCGGGGTGATACACCGGCAACAACCACGCCGACAGTTTCTGGTTGATGTCGCGCTCGCCCACCGCCTGCGATGCAGCCACCATCAGCACCTGCTCGGGCTCGAAGCGGGCGTTGTCGACCAGCGTCGGCTCCACACTTTCGATTGCCAGACTGTATTTACCCGGAACCGCCACCTGCCCGCGCAGTTCGTCAGCGAATGGCTTGCCGCCGCGCGCCGCATGCACACCCTTTTCGATGCGCAGCGACAACAGCCCCGGATCGAGCGGCAACGCCAGCGGCTGCGAATGCACATAGGCATTGAGCTTGTCGTCGTCGTAGCTGACCACGAACTTCTGCGGCAGCGGCTTGGGTTTGTTCTTGCCGGTTTCGCCCAGCGTCATGGTGATGCGTTTTTCGAACGCCAGCGGGTCCACCGGATGGCTGAACGTGACCTGCGCGATGGCTTTCTTCAGCGTCGCGTCTTGCGGGTCCTGATAAAACTCGGTCTGCGCAATCTGCGCGGTGAACGGGGCGCTATCGAATTCAAACGCATCCTCGACTACTCGCACCTGCGGCGCAAACACCAGCGCCCTGTCAAAACGCACCGCAAAATGCTGACCCACCGGCCAGTCGTCCTGCGGTCGGAACAGCAGTTCACGATCGCTGCTGAAGCTCCAGTCGCCGGCCAGTTCCGGGGTCATGCGAATACCCGCGTTCACCGGTTTGCCAACCAGCGCCAGCGCCGCCACCGAATCGGAGAACTCGACCCGCAACGCCTGCACCACGATCGGCTGCTTGCGGTAATCGGTAAGCTCCGGCGCGGACACCTGGAACGTCACTGCGACCGGAGCCGGCGGCCGTGGCAGCGCCAGCCACCAGCGATAACCCAGCAGCCCGAGTGCCGCCACTGCCAACACCGATGCCGCGATGCCGGCGTAGCGTCGTGGCCTTGCGCGCACGGCTGCCACACCGCAAGCAAGCCGATGTTGCAATGGCGGCAGCCAGCCCGGCGCCTGCCAATCGACCCGTCCGAAGATCAGTGCCAGCATGCCGGCGACACCCCGGATCAGCGCCAGCAACAGCGAACCCAACGCCAACAACGCCGCGCGTACGATATCCATCAGCCAAACCCCGGGCAGCAATTCATGCTGGCATTACAGCACACAGCCGCAGCGCATTTATGGCTAATTACGGGCACGAAAAGGCATCCGCGACATTTCATGAAGCGATTGCTGGCTGCGGCAACCACGCGTAAGGTGGTCTCAATTGAAACCTACGCGAGCCACACGATGACCGACACCACCTACACCCCGCCGAAAGTCTGGCAATGGGATACCGCAAGCGGCGGCAAGTTTGCCAGCATCAACCGCCCGATTGCCGGCGCCACCCACGACAAAGCCCTGCCGCTGGGAAAACACCCGTTGCAGTTGTATTCGCTGGCCACGCCCAACGGGGTCAAGGTCACCATCTTGCTTGAGGAATTGCTGGCGCTGGGTTTTGCCGGTGCCGAATACGACGCGCACCTGATCCAGATCATGGAGGGCGATCAGTTCGGCAGCGGCTTTGTCAGCGTCAATCCCAATTCCAAGATCCCGGCATTGCTGGATCAAAGCGCAAGCCCGCCGATCCGGGTGTTCGAGTCGGGAGCGATCCTGCTCTATCTGGCCGAAAAATTTGCCGCGTTTGTGCCGACCGACATTGGCAAACGCGCCGAATGCCTGTCTTGGCTGTTTTGGCAGATGGGCAGCGCGCCGCTGCTCGGTGGCGGCTTTGGCCATTTCTACGCCTACGCCCCGGAAAAATACGAATACCCGATCAATCGTTACGCAATGGAGGTCAAGCGCCAACTCGATGTGCTTGATCGCCAGTTGGCCATCCATCCCTACATTGCTGGAGAGGACTACACCATCGCCGACATGGCGATCTGGCCGTGGTATGGCGCACTGGTCAACAACACGGTTTACGAGGCCGCCGAGTTTCTTGAAGCGCACACCTACAAAAACGTGCTGCGCTGGACCGAGATGATCGGGCAACGGCCGGCAGTGCAGCGCGGCCGCATGGTCAATCGGGCCTGGGGTGAACCCAGCGAGCAATTGCGCGAACGCCACGATGCCAGCGATTTCCAGACCCGCACCCAGGACAAGCTCGATCCAGAGCCCAAAAAGTAGCGCGAAGCGTGGGTAAGCCGAAAGCGCGATGGAGAAGGGCGTATGCCTGCACACCTTCAGCCGATCTGCAATGCTCACTGAGCCTTGCGCGGCGTGCTCACCTTCAACGGGAATGATCAATGATTCGTAACGCAGCTATTCGCGCTCTGTTCCTCGTTCTGATCCTGGCCACGCTGGGTTGTGCCAGCGCGCAGCAAACCGGCAACCGCACCGCGACGGCACCCAACGTCGTCACGCCGAGCACCGCCGCACCCGTCGCGTTACCGCAGAAGGCTCTATCGATGTACACCGTAACGGTTTCGCGTGGGCACCCGGCCAGCATTCCAGCCGAGTCGCTGAACATCGAGCTGGTGGCAGTCAAGGATGATCGTTGCCCGCAGGGCGTCACCTGCATTTGGGCCGGCCACGCGGCAGTGACGCTGAAAGTGGGCAAGCACGGTAGCGAGACCCGAACGATCATCGTTGGCAGCGAAGCGCCGCCCCACATGGCGCTGCCCTACGATGCCGCTTACGAAGGCTATCTGTTGCACCTGACGAAACTCGAACCGGGCAACACGCAGTCGCCAACGACGGCGTATCGCGCAATCATAACGGTCAGCGCGGGGTTGCCAAAGCAGGCATTGCCCGCGCCCAATCCATCCGAGATGTAATGCGCTCAGGTCAGATGCCGGTGCCCGCGCCCGCCGCGCGGCCATAGCAGCGCAAGCAGCAGCAGGTTGATCGCCAGCAGGGCAACGCCGGGCAGGTCCGGCGAGCGCCACAAGTGCCACAGTTCAACCGGCAGGTACAACGCCACCGAGACCAGCCCAACCACCACCGCCCAGGCGCGTCCCGCCCACAAGCCCCAGCCCTCCGCCACCCGCAGGGCAACGTAGGCCAGTGCAATCGCAATCACCCAGTGCAGATCGGCACCGGCACCATCAGTGACGTACACCAGCATCCGCGCCGGATGATTGGCCGGGTTGAGGTGGAAGTGATCGATCAACGCCATAGCCAGGCGTCGCAGGCCATCGCCGCCCAATGCCAATAGCCCTACCACAGCGAACAACACGAGCACGGCCTTGCTCCACTCCACCAGCGCCACCAGGCGCAATCGGCGCACGGTCTTCATCCGACGTTGGCGCTCCGGCCTGGTGGCAGAACCTTGGGGGTGGCGGACAGTGTTTCGTGCAACAAATGCCGGCAAGCCATCAATTGGGAGCCGGTGAACACGACAATGGTCGCGAGCGTGGAATCGATTCGATATCAATGACCGTTCCGGCATCGGCATCGATCAGGAACAAATCGTCACGCCCTGCCTTCGACACGGCCAGACGGGTCGAACCGGTCGCACTGCCCCCTCCAACCACATAGCCACGCGCGGAACCCGAACGGACAACCACGTTCGACACACCGTAGTCGGTGACATCCCACGACATATCGACTTTTGCCGCATGCCCGCAACTGGTACCCGATTGCCGCAGTGAGAGCCGCCCGGGCAATCCGTGGAGAAACGGGTTGATTGCTTCCTCCAGACGCAATCGCGACGGCACGTTGAACACGCCGGGTGACAGGAAGCGCATTGTCGAGTTCATGCTCGGGCGGTACACCGATGTTTCGTAATAATTGGCGCCTTCAAACAATCCGGTACCCGGGAAGTTGTCTTTGCTCGGGATGCTGTTCTCGATGTCGATATGCCGGCCCCAGGGAATCACGTCGGCCTGTGAAAATCCGGTCACGTTTCCTCTCAGCAATGATTGGCCGACGTACTCCAAGCCCAGTTCCGTGTACTCATCGCCTAACGTCGCGATCTGATGTCCAAACTCGTGTGCCCCGACCAGATCGTTCAGATCGGATGCCAACACACCACCAGTAGCCACGACGAACGAGTTTACCCGCCACATGGGAATTTCCTGATTGACCATTACCAGCAACGCGTCGTAATCAGGGAAAACGGCGGCGGCATACTCGACAACGCCTGCAAAGTCGACACCCAGCGATCGCGCGCTATTCCCAAATGCACCGAAACGGGTATCGCGTTGCTGTACGCCTTCAAAGTCGACACCGACCTGGTTAGAGAACGACAACACCGCATGCACCCGGAACGCGTTGCGATATTCATTATAGAAATCGTTGGAAAACAGCGCGCTAATGTAGTCGCGAACGTTGCGCTGGTATAGCGCCTCATCGTTGATGCTCAATACGCCATCGCCATTGAGGTCGGTAAACGGCTCGTTGTTTATCGTTGGATCCGTATTCTCCGCTGGAAACGATGCCGAGCCATACATTGAGACGCGATCGGATCCGTCGTACACGCCGTTATTGTTGCTGTCGAAGTGCTGTACACCGTCCCAAATGCCGTTTCCGTTGGTGTCGACGAATGTCTCGCGGACGTTTGTATAGCCCTCCGCGATGACCAGGATGTCGTAGCGATCGGCAGCATCCTCCTGCCCATACACGAGGTTTACCCGATCCGAAGATATCTGGCGCATGTCAAGTGGTGGATCGAGCAACACGTCAGCAGTGTGCCTCGGCGCGGCATCATCAAGAGTGATGGTTTGTCCCAGACCGTCGTCAATCGATCGTGAAAAGAACCGGTAGGTGCACTTGTCACATGCAAGCACTTTGAAACTACCAGGCGAATGCGATGACAGCGGGCACCAGCCCGCCATGATTTCACCGGACGCATCATATGGCACGACAAAAACGTCGGGAATTGGGGTCCCGTCATTGCGACGCAGGATGCCCTCCCAGACCACGAGATTGCCGGCACTTGCCCTGCTCAGTGCGATGTTCAGACCCGCAGCGATATTGAAGAATCCGCTCTCGTAGACGACGCCACCAACGGCACTGACTCGCAGCTTGTAGCGCCCAGGACCAGAGGTCACGTCGAATACGTAGCGTCCGCCACTGACATTGGACAGCGATCGCGTCGCAGACCGGGCGATCACGCCGGTATCGTCGAGCAACTCGACATTTGCCAATAGCTGCGAGTCATCACAACCAAGGTCGAACTCGCGCGGCACGCTCGCCGAGAACCGGAATATGTCGTTCGCCACCAACTCCGTATCCACGCTTGCATGCGCCGGGACATCGAGCATCTGACTGACCGCAGGCTGACCGAACAGCAAGAAGGTCTGTGAGTCGTAAAACGCGTAATCCTCACCAGTGCGACCGTCGGGAAACAACTGGATTTCATAACGTCCGGCCGGCAGTGCAGTGGTTGCCTTGCCATCGAACAGAGTGCGTGTCGACGAATGAAGTTTTCCATCACGATAGATACGCACGCTCGCAAACCTGATGGGGTTCTCACCCGCATCAACGGCATGCAGCGTGACCGGGTTAAGAGGCTCAAGATCGAAGTTGACGACGCGATCCTGATCCAGCGTGGTCACCACCGGCACACTCGGTGCATAGCCAGGTTGAAAAGCCTGAATAATAACTTGACTGGTTATAGGCTCAATACTGACTCGATGAATGCCGTTGATTGCAGCGCTTATCGGACCATCGAAGCTGAACGATCTTCCACCGTCCAGTATCTGCATAAATATCGAAGGGAATCCGTCGGTAATGAGTGCTCCCTCCGACGTCACGCGCCCTTCGAGAACTACGCCACGGCGAATCGGAACAGATATATTTGTGGCACCGCTGAAAGGACCTATTTCCGCATAAGGAGTGCCAAGAAATGGCCGGTTCGGCAAAACTGAAATAAACAACGGCTCATTTCTTGGAACATTAAATACCTTTTTTAAAACGGACGATTGCACTAGTACATTTTCATTCCAGAAATGTCCACAGCATTGGTTATTGTGAATCGATACGACGAATTGATCGAAATCCGGAAGTTCGGATGTAGCCACTTTTAACGTGACATCTAACGGGACCGACTCCACAAGCCGTGTGATCAGGGTAAAGTCCGTATCCTGCGCCATCGGATCGGGATGAAATTGCCCCCACAACCACTGGCCGGGTGGATACACAAAAAGCACCATAGGCTTGCTACGCTCAACGGGAATCGTTACTGATCCCGTAGCGTCAACCGTAAAAACTTGGTCTTTACCGTTGCTGAGGTGTCGCATCACTGAGAACGGCGTCGAGATCGTTTCACCCGCCGAACCCTGAAATACGAGGGTGGCGTTGACCAGATCCAACTCACTGGTTTGTACCGACTCGCTGTCCACAGCGTCGTCCGCGCTGACGGAACCATCCTCAGGCAATGGCTGTGGCGCACGCGACGCAGCAGACAACCGCGTGGCGTCTTCTACTGCAAGCAAACGCGACGGCCCAGTGCAATCCGGCGAACGGGTCAGTGCGCGCAGGTTGGCCTCTTCGGGGATGACTGGTGCAACATCCTTGCATACCGGCAAGCGCTCACGTTGCCGTGCATTGAAGTCAACCTGCTGCAGCGCGCTGGCGCGGGCCGAAGCGTCAACAGCGCTGACCGCACTTCGCGGCAAACTGGTCGTGCGGGTGGTGGTTTCGAGCATGCGCTGGCGCAGTTGCTCGCCATTGTTGCGCGCCGTCGAACGTTCCTGTGCGCCAAGATTGATCTGGAAAACCGCATTGCCATTTGGGTCGTGCAACTCAGCGCGCGCAGCACTGGACAGGTTTGCGAAGGTCAGGCCCGCGATCGGGGTGCCTGCATCGACCGTCCGCCCGGCGGTGTTCAAAGGATTGACGACATGGGTCTGCCAGAGCACGCGATTGCCGGCGTCGTAAAGGACAACACCCCAATCGCGGGTTGCCGTCTCCCCGCGCGACCGCGGTGCCCGCTCGATCTCGGTCAAGCGCACCAACTGGATACTGCCTGCATCGTCTTTGCCGATTACCGCCACGTAGCCCGGCGTCTGCGGCGCAGCTGCCAGCGCCACTTGTGCTGACAACAGTGTGAGACCAAGGATCACAGACCATACGCGCATAAACTCATCCTTGTGCAAGCAGCCGCAGACCTGGCGCAGCCCCCCAACCTGCCGCGGAATGCAGGATGAAAACCCGCGCCGTGTGTGACAATGCGCACTATACAACTGAACGAATTATCTTGCGATATCACTGACCCGGGCATTAGGCCCAAACCCGCACGTACGTCCGCGCATCTGGGATAATCGGGCATTGTTCCTTTCGCGATACCACTCATGTCCACGCCTGCACCCACGTTGCTCACCTGCGCCCTGCCCTACGCCAACGGCCCACTGCATCTCGGGCATCTGGTCGGCTATATCCAGGCCGACATCTGGGCACGGGCGCGGCGTATGCGCGGCGGCACCGTGCATTTTGTCTGCGCCGATGATTCCCATGGCACGCCGATCATGCTTGCCGCCGAAAAGGCCGGCGTGGCGGCAGAAGATTTCATCCGCGCCATGCAGGAAGGCCACGAGCGTGATTTCGCCGATTTCGGCGTGCGCTTCGATTTCTATCACACCACCCATTCCGACGAAAACCGCGAACTGGCGGAGTTGATCTACACCCGCTTACGCGACGGTAGCCACGGGCCCAAGGCTATCGCACGGCGTTCGATCCAGCAGTTGTTCGATCCCGAGCGCGGCATGTTTCTGCCCGATCGCTATGTCAAGGGCGAATGCCCGCATTGCGGCTCGGCCGACCAGTACGGTGACAACTGCGAGGTCTGCGGCAAGGCCTATGCGCCCACCGACCTAAAGAACCCGCGCTCGGTGGTGTCCGGCGCGGTGCCGGAGTTGCGCGATTCGGAGCACTACTTCTTCGAGCTGGGCAAGTTCGAAACATTTTTGCGTGAATGGCTGGCCGGTGATGTGGCCCATCCAGCAGTGAAGGCCAAGCTCGGCGAATGGCTTGAGGGTGGCCTGCGCGATTGGGACATTTCGCGCGACGCGCCGTACTTCGGTTTTCCGATTCCCGATGCACCGGGCAAGTTTTTTTACGTGTGGCTGGATGCGCCAATCGGATACCTCGCCAGCTTCAAGGCGCTGTGCGACGGCCCCACGGCCGCAGCACACGGCCTGTCGCCGGCGAGCTTTGACCAGTTCCTGCACGGCGAGCCCAATGCCACCGAACTGCACCACTTTCTGGGCAAAGACATCATCAACTTCCACGGCCTGTTCTGGCCGGCGATGCTGCACGGCGCCGGCTTCCGCGCGCCCACCGCGCTGCACGTCAACGGCTATCTGACGGTGAATGGCGCCAAGATGTCGAAATCACGCGGCACCTTCGTGATGGCGCGCACCTACCTCGAATCCGGGCTGGACCCGGAAGCACTGCGTTATTACTTTGCGGTAAAAACCGGCGCTGGCGTGGTCGATCTCGACCTCAACCTCGAGGATTTCGTGGCGCGGGTGAACTCCGATCTGGTCGGCAAGTTCGTCAATATCGCCAGCCGTTGTGCCGGCTTCATCGGCAAGCGCTTTGATGGCATGCTTGGCGATGCCCTGCCTGATGCGGCGATGTACGCGCGCTTTGTCGCCGGTGCGCACGAGGTTGCCGCCAGCTATGGCCGCGATGAGTTTGGCCAGGCGATGCGCCAGGTGATGGCGCTGGCCGACGAGGCCAATCGCTATATCGATGAGCACAAGCCGTGGGTGATTGCAAAACAGCCAGACAGCGACGCCCAGTTGCAGGCAGTGTGTACGCAGGGGCTGAACCTGTTTCGCGTGCTCGCTGCCGCGCTCAAGCCGGTGCTGCCACGCACCGCTGAGCGCGCCGAGCGTTTTCTCGACGCGCCGGTGCCGCATTGGGATGCCATTGCCACACCGCTGCTCGGCCACCGCATCAACGCCTTCGCGCCGCTGCTAACCCGCATCGACCCAAAGCACATTGCCGACATGATCGAAGCCAGTACCGAATCGATGAAGCCGACCCATCCGAATCCGCAGCCGGCAGCCGATGCCGTCACCGCCAACAAGCCCAGCGCTGTTCCGGGCCCCGGCTCCAAACCGAGTCCCGAGTCCCGAGCCCCGAGTCCCGTTTCCATAGAAGACTTCGCCAAACTCGACCTGCGCGTCGCCACCGTTGTCGCCTGTGAGCTCGTGGACGGTTCGGACAAACTGCTGCGCTTTGAACTCGATGCCGGCGATCTGGGCACGCGGCAAATCTTCTCCGGCATCCGCGCGGCCTATGGCGAGCCGCAAAAGCTGGTTGGCCGCAAGGTGGTGTTCATTGCCAACCTGGCACCGCGCAAAATGCGCTTTGGCGTCAGCGAGGGCATGATCCTCTCCGCCGGCAGCGGTGATGCGGATCTGTTTTTGCTTGATGTCGATAGCGGCGCACAGCCCGGCATGCCGGTGAAATGAAACCGGGACTCGGGACTCGGGACTCGGGACGGCAAGCTTGCGAGCTTTCGCTTTGTGCTTTTGCTTTGGCTGTTTGCTTTAGCTTTTCCGAGTCCCCAGTCCCCAGTCCCCAGTCCCGGCTTTATTGAGTCCCCAGTCCCGAGTCCCGACAATCGTGACCGACCTTCTGCTCCTGCTCGTTGGCACCATACTGGTCAACAACTTCGTGTTGGTGAAGTTCCTTGGTCTGTGCCCGTTCATGGGCGTGTCGCGGCAAATCGACTCGGCCTACGGCATGGCACTGGCCACCGGCTTCGTGCTCACCCTGTCAGCGGCGCTGAGTTATCTGATTCATCACTGGCTGCTTGAGCCGTTGGGGCTGGGTTATCTGCGCACGCTGGCATTCATCCTGGTGATTGCCGCCGTGGTGCAATTCACCGAGGTGGTGATGCACCGAAGCAACCCGCGCCTTTATCGCACTCTTGGCATCTACCTGCCGCTGATTACCACTAACTGCGCCGTGCTCGGCGTGGCCTTGCTCAACATCCAGGCACGGCACAGCCTGTTTGAAGCGGTGCTGTACGGCTTCGGTGCGGCGGTGGGGTTTGGCCTGGTGCTGATCCTGTTCTCAGCGATGCGTGATCGGCTGGAAATCGCCGATGTGCCCGAAAGTTTTCGTGGCTCGCCCATCGCGCTGATTACCGCCGGGCTGATGGCGTTGGCGTTCATGGGCTTTTCCGGGCTGACTTCGCAATGATGCCGCCATGCTGAGTGCCATCGCAGTGATCGTTGGTCTTGCCCTGCTGTTCGGCGCGCTGCTGGCTTGGGCGGCACAGCGCTTCGCGGTGGAGCAGGACCCGATCATCGAGCAGATCGAACGCATCCTGCCGCAGACCCAATGCGGGCAGTGCAATTTCCCCGGTTGCCGGCCCTATGCCGAAGCCATCGCCGAGGGCCGCGCCGATATCAATCAATGCCCGCCCGGCGGCGACGCCGGCGTGCGCGCCCTGGCCGAGCTGCTCGGCCGCGAGATCAAGCCGCTCAACGCCGAACACGGCGAGCACAAACCGGCACGGGTGGCGCTGATCGTTGAAGCCGAGTGTATCGGCTGTACCAAGTGCATCCAGGCCTGTCCGGTAGACGCGATTATCGGCGCGCCCAAGCGCATGCATACGGTGATTGCCGAGCTGTGTACCGGCTGTGATTTGTGCGTGCCGCCGTGCCCGGTGGATTGCATCGAGATGCCGGAACGCCGGCCCACTCCGGCAACCTGGCGCGCACCCAAGCCGGCTGCGCCAGCCTCGCAGCAACCGCAGCCCCATTGACGGCAGAACCCGAAACCGTTGCAATCGCACTGTGACGTGGCCCGTTTTCCCCGCTCGCCACGTTAATCAAGACGGTTCGTACACGAGCAGTAATCCATGGAACGCCATGATCCCCGATAAACCCAGCCTGTTCAAACGTTTCTTCGGCGGCGGCAACACAGTGCTCGACCGACGCAAGAAAGCGCGCACCCTACCGGCACCGGATACGAAAATCCTGATTATCGACGACTCGCGCACCATCGTCGCGGTGTTGGGCAAGATGCTGCGCCAAGGCGGTTATCAGGTGATTTCGGCACTCGATGCCGAGAGTGGCATCGAGCTGGCATTGAACGAAAAACCAAACCTGATTTTTCTCGACATCGTACTGCCCGGCATGAACGGATTTGCCGCACTGCGCGTGCTGCGCCGTGAAGCGGCCTCGCGTAGCACGCCGATCATCATGATGAGCGGCAACATGCAGGCAACCGAACAGTTTTACGCGCAAAAACACGGTGCCGATGATTTCCTGAAAAAACCATTTCCGCGCGCCGAGTTATTCCACCGCATCGAGCGGTTGCTCGGCCCTGGCCCGCAGCCGCAGACCGCCGAGGAGGAAATCGGCCAAACCGCCCAATTCGTTGGAACACCGCCCGGCCCGGAACAGGCCTGACTCAGCGGATCTGCTCTACTTTCAGCCCGGCCTCGGCCAACAACGCCGGCATCCCTTCATCACCAACCAGATGCAGCGCACCGACCACTACCAGTGTGGTATGCGGCTGCGCCAGCAGCGCCTGCAATTGCGGCAGCCAGTTGCGATTGCGTTCGGTGAGCACCAAACGACCGGTTACCGGAGTTTTCACGAAAAACTCTTCGCGTTGAATCGTCTCCAGCGCCGCCAGATCGGCATTGCGCCAAGCGCGGTGCAGTTCGCGTACGTCGGCCTGAAGCTCGGACGAAGGCCGCAGCGCTTCACGCAATGAAAGCTCTTGCTCATTCATCGGCGCGCCATCAAACGCGCGCAATTGCTCCTCGACGCCTTCCAGACCGCTACTGGATTTTTTATCGGTACGCGCGCGTTGCATAAAGTACTGGTCCAGGCCCAGCGCCGGGTCCAGGCCGGCGCCCTGCATTGCCCGCACTGCCAGACCGACGTTGATGAACCACGGCTTGAAGCGCGCCATCGCCGCATACGCGGCCTCGTTGCCGATATGGGCGCGCAACTTGCTGAGGGTGTCTTCGGAGATCACATCGGCAAGCTGGGTGTCGGCCGGCAACATCGCCCGCTGCACCATCTGCATGCCGATACCGGCGGAGTCGGCCAGTTCCGGCGAGATTTCAAAAACCAGCTTGTCGGCCTGCGAATAGGCCGACTCCACCGACGCCGCCAACGGGTAGTCATCGGCATTGAGCATATGGAATGAGCCCAGCAGATACATCGTGCCCTGTGTGCCGCTTACCCGCCACAGCAGCGGCTGCGGCGGCGCGGCAATGGCCGATACTGCAAACAGTGCCAGCAGCAGTGCCGCCAGCACACCGCGCACCTGCCGGGCACGCATCCATTGAGCGTTAATGGCTGAGCCCCTCATACTTCAACTCTCCAGCGTTGACCAGCAAATCCAAACGGTTTTCCGGTGGTGGCAACGGGCAGGTGGAAAACGCATTCATCGCGCACGGCGGATTGTAGGACTCGTTGAAGTCGACCACGGTGTGTCCGTTGGCGTCGGCCGGTGCCGCATACAAAAAACGGCCGGCACCGTAGGTTTCGCGGCCATTGCTGCGATCAGCAAAAATCAGGAACAGGCGGCCATCACCTTCATCGACCGCTTCCAGACGAAATGTGCGGCCATCTTTTTCAAACACCACCGCGCCGGGGTTGGCCATGTCGTCGAGCGTATTGATGACACTGGCGATGGGTAGGGTTTTGCCGGGCTCGTGCGGCTCGAAGCGCGCATCCAGCCGCCAGCCAATATCGACCGGATATCGCGCTATCCCCTTGAACCCGGTGCGGGTAACCGCGTTGGCATCGCGTACGCGCAGCGCCAGTCGCCCGCCGCGCTCGATCAACACCAAACTGGCGCTGCCGTTGGCAAAGCCAATCACCGTCGGCTCACCCTGGCTGTCGGCAACCAGCGCAACCGACCCGCTGCCGGGTTTGCCGTAGGCAGTAAATTGCAGCCCATCGGCCGGGACAAACGTCGCCTGCTTGCCAGCGACAACCACCTTGCCCAACTGATTGGGCCCCGCCGCCAGCAGCACGTCATTGCCGCCAGCGCTACCCACGCTTTGCTCGCCTTCCTGCAACCAATGCAGGCCGACCAGCGACAGCCAGCCATTGGGTGCGGTCAGCCGCGCAATCCGATCGGCCGACCAGGCCTCCACGCTCGCCTTGTGTGCGGCCACCGGGTCACTCGCATTGCCACACGCTGCCAGAATCGTTGTCATCGCCATCACCGCCACTACTCGTATCACTCCCACATCAACGTCCTCGCATAAAGAGACGATCCAGTTCAGTCATCGTCAGTTGTACCCAGGTGGGGCGCCCATGATTGCATTGTGCCGAGCGTTCCGTCACCTCCATGTCGCGCAGCAGGGCATTCATCTCGGGTACGGTGAGCTGGCGGTTGGCGCGCACCGAAGCATGACAGGCCATGGTGGACAGCAACGCATTGCGCTGTTCATCGACACGCCGGCTGCCGCCATGTTCGCGAAAATCCGCCAGCACATCACGCACCAGTTGACCGACATCCACGCCATTGAGCAGCACCGGTATCGCGCGCACCGCCACCGACTGCGGGCCACTGCGCTGCAGATCAAACCCCAACTGCGCCAGCGCGTCGGCATACTGCTCAACCACGTCGGCCTCGCGCTCGCTCACCGCTAGCGCCAACGGCACCAGTTGTGGCTGCGAGCGGATGCCTTCGCCATCCTGTGCCTGCTTGAGCCGCTCGTAGGTGATCCGTTCGTGCGCGGCATGCATGTCGACCACAATCAGGCCGGCGCTGTTTTGCGCCAGCACGAACACCCCATGCAACTGCGCCAGCGCATAACCCAATGGCGGCGCGGCGGCCTCGTCTGCGCTCGCCATTGCCGGTGAAACCGGCGGCTGTGGCCGATCCCCGTACAGCGCGGCATAGGCGGCGATCTGCTCGCGCACCGGCAACCCCATGCGTGCCTGCTGCGGCGCGAAACCGAACGAACCGCCGCTTGCCGGCATTGGCAGCGATGAACCGGGCTCGACATCTGATGGCGCGGCGCCACCCGCACGCGCACCGGCCAGTGCTTCGTGCAGGCTACGGAACACGAAATCGTGTACCAGTCGGCCATCGCGAAAACGCACTTCGTGTTTGGCCGGATGCACATTGACATCCACCCGCCGCGGATCGATTTCCAGAAACAGCACGAAGCTCGGATGGCGGCCGTGGTAGAGCACATCGGCATAGGCCTGCCGCACCGCGTGCGCAACCAGCCGATCACGCACGGCACGGCCATTGACGTAGAAATACTGCTGATCGGCACTGGCGCGCGAAGCCGTGGGTAAACCCACCCAGCCATGCAGACGCAAGCCGGCGCCGCTATGCTCGATCGCCAGGCATTGTTCGGTAAAGCCGGCACCCAGCGCTTCGCTGACCCGCGCCAACCGCTCGCCATCGGCGGCAATGGGGCGGTAATGGCGCAGCGGCCGGCCATTGTGGCCAATGCGCAATTCCACATCGGGCCGGGCCAGCGCCAGCGAGCGCAGCCATTCCTCGATATGGCCCAGCTCGGTGCGCTCGGTTTTCAGAAACCGGCGCCGCGCCGGCACGTTGTAGAACAACTCGCGCACCTCCACCGTGGTACCGGTCGGATGCGGCTGTGGCGCCAATGTCGCAGCGCCGCCACCGGTCATTTCCAGCCGCGCACCATGCTCGGCAACCGGTTGCCGCGAGGTAAGCGTAAAGCGGCTGACCGAGGCGATCGATGGCAGCGCTTCGCCACGAAACCCCATGGTGGCGACCTGCTCCAGATCATCGAGGCTGGCGATCTTGCTGGTGGCATGGCGCGACACCGCCAGCATCAGTTCATCGCTCGCGAGACCAACGCCATCGTCGCGGATGCGGATCAGGCGTACCCCACCCTCCTCCAGATCGATATCCAGGCGCATGGCACCGGCATCGAGCGCATTCTCGACCAACTCCTTGACCACCGAGGCAGGACGTTCGATCACCTCACCGGCAGCAATCTGGTTGATCAGTACTTCAGGCAATTGCCGGATGGTCACGTATTTCTCACCGCGTCGGGTTTCGCCAAAAGCATGGCTTTGAAGGGAATGGCTGGACTGCAAGTCAGCCTCACACCGAGCAGTGTAATGCCTCACATCGCAAGAGAACGCTTCCCCTGTAGGACCCACCCTGTGGGCGACGGTAATTCTCCGGCCGCAGGTCGACCACAGAGCCTGCCCCAGACTTGATCTGGGGGTGGCCTCCTGCACGCAGCCGCAGCCGATTTTTTATGGGAGCCCACCCTGTGGCTGACCAAAAACGGGGTCAGCCTGAGATTCCTCCACAATGATTTTAGCCTGACCCGTATCGATTGCAGCCCGCGAACGCTCTTGTTGCTTCGCTGCTGCCACCATCGTTGCGGATTCCACTCCTCAGGTGCGTAGCGCGGACTTGAGCGCCTTGCGGATAATCGCCTCGACATCATCGCCCTCGGCGCGCACCTGCTCCACCATGCGTGCGGCCTCGACATTCTTGTAGCCCAGTTGCTGCAATGCCACGGTCGCTTCGCTGATCGGGTCAGCTGGCACTGCGCCACCGTGGCCAAGGGTCACCCCGCCAGCACCGAGGCCACTGGCGCGGTCACGCAATTCCACCACCATGCGTTCAGCGGTTTTTTTGCCGATGCCGGGGATGCGGCACAGCGCGGTGACATCGCTGGCCTGCACCATGCGCGCAAACTCATCGGCGCTGACGCCCGACAGCACCGCGAGCGCGATTTTGGCGCCGATGCCGGTGACCTTTTGCACATCGCGGAACAGGCGGCGCTCGGCTTCGCGCAGGAATCCGTACAGCGACACCGAATCCTCTTTCTGCGCGTAGTGGGTGAACAGCGACACTTCGCGCCCCAACTCGGGCAAATCGTAGAACGTGCTCATCGGCGCTTCCAGCTCGTAGCCAACGCCATGCACGTCGATCACCAGCCACGGTGGCTGCTTGTGGATCAGGATGCCTTTGAGTCGTCCGATCATGGCAATGCTCCAACCGATGAAGCCGGGACTCGGGACTCGGGACTCGGGACTCGGAAAAGCCAAAGCAGTCGTCCGATCATGGCAAAGCTCCTAAGTATGCGAAGACACTGCTCATCGCCGGCTGCGCCCGCGCCGCCTTAGCAACTGCGAACCTACGGTACCGGTACGTTCGGCCAGGGTGCGGGTGTGGGCATGGGTGATCGCCACCGCCAGCGCATCCGCAGCATCGGCCTGCAATTTTTCATGCAGATTCAGCAACACACCAACCATGTGCTGCACCTGCCCTTTGTCCGCAGCGCCGCGCCCGACTACTGCACTCTTGATCTGCATCGGCGAATATTCCAGCACCGGCAGATCACGCGCCACCACCGCGCAGATCGCGGCGCCACGCGCCTGCCCGAGCTTGAGTGCGGAATCGGGATTCTTGGCCACGAATACGCGCTCGATCGCCACCTCGTTGGGCTGGTAGGTATCGATCAGCGCCCACAAGCGGAACAGGATTGCCTTCAGGCGCTGCGGAAAATCCTCGGCGCCGCCGACATGCAGGGCCTCGTTGTGCACATGTACGCAATGCCCGGTGCTATCGGCATCGACGATGCCGACACCGGTACGCACTGAACCCGGGTCGATGCCGAGGATGCGTACAGAACCGGGACTGGGGACTGGGGACTCGGGACTCGGGTGCGGCGCGCGTCCGGGTGATGGCGTTGGCGACTTCAAGACGGGGAACTCCATGGGGCCGGAAATCGGGACGACAAGCTTGCGAAATTCAGCTTTTGCTTCTGCGTTGTCGCTCTTGCTTTGCCGAGTCCCGAGTCCCGAGTCCCATGCTTTATTCCACCGGCAACGCGGCGTTGTGCGACACATCACTGACATCATCGAGTGCTTCGAGTTTTTCCAGCAGGTCGATCAGGTCGTCCTCGATTTCCTCGGGCACCGCCACGCGGTTGCTCGGGCGCATCACCACGCCGGCATGGGCGGCATGCAACCCGGCCGCCGTCAGCGCCTGCTGCACCGCTTCGAACTGCTCGGGCGCGCATAGCACCGCGCTTTCGCCGTGCTCGTTGATCACATCGTCGGCGCCGGCATCCAGCGCCGCTTCCAGCACTTTTTCTTCGGCTGCGGCATCACCGCCGGTGGCAAACACGATTTCACCGCAACGATGGAACTGGAACGCCACCGAGCCGCTGGTGCCGAGGTTGCCGCCGTGCTTGGTGAGGGCATGGCGCACATCGGCTACCGTGCGCACCGGGTTGTCGGTGAAGCAATCGATGATCATCGCATTCCTGCATGTCGGCGCCACCATCGAGGCCAGCGCCGCGCTTGATGGCGCGGTCGATGGTGTCGCGGGTCATGTTGGCCGACAAGGCCTTGTCCACCGCCGAACGCAGGCGCGAGTTGCTGGCCGGGTCGGCGACGCCGGAACGCGCAGCAACGGTAATTTCACGGATCAGCTTGGTGAACACCTTGGCGCGCTTGGCGTCTTCGGCATTCTTGCGACCTTCGATGGATGGACCTCTACCCATGACGCAACCTACTGTTGAATGAAGTGGACAAGCGGGCAATTTTACCTGATTGCCGCTGGCTCAGGCTGGAATCGACCATCACCCAGGAACTGTGCCGCCTGCGTTGCCACCGCGCGCGAAAACACCAGCCCGCTGTGGCTCACCGGCAACACGCAATGCGCGGCAAGCCCGGGCAGTTGCGTCTCGGCCACCGCCACCGTGCCGTCGTGCGGGCGGGACAAACGGCCCGGCAGCGCACCCAGCCCCAGCGCCAGGCTGCCAGCGATCATCGCTACCTGCGCCGTGCCCTGCCAGGCCGGCACGCCAGTTCGCAACAGGCCAAGGCTATCGCCCAGCAGATGCCTGCCGCCCGGCCAACGCGCCAACCCGTGCGCGGCGGCACTGCCACACAATGGTGAGCCCAGGCACAGCACACGATCCACCGGCAATTGCGGCTCGGCTTGCAGCGCCGACAAGGCCATCAGGCCGCCCAGAGAGTGCGCGACGATGCGCACTGGCCCCGGCCCGAGTGCGCGCAGGCTGTCGATTAACAGCGGCAACGCCACATCCGGGCCGCCGCGCACACTCGGGTAGTTGAGCGTGCTGACCGCGAAGCCCGCTGCGCGCAATCGCCGCGACAACAGGCCGAGCGCGGCGCTGCGCATCCACAGCCCGTGCAGCAGCAACACCGGCACGCGCATGGTGGTGGCGATGGCTTATTCGGCCTCGGTGCGGATGTGCAGCTCGCGCAACTGCGCGTCCGCCACCGGCGATGGCGCCGAGGTAAGCAGGCATTGCGCCGAGGCCGTCTTGGGGAAGGCGATTACGTCGCGAATCGAATCGGTGCCGGCCAGCAGCGCGGCGATGCGATCAATACCGAAGGCGATGCCGCCGTGCGGCGGCGCGCCGTAGCGCAGGGCTTCGAGCAGGAAGCCAAACTTGGCCTGCGCTTCGTCCGCACCGATGCCGAGCAGATCGAACACCGCGGACTGCATTTGCGAACGGTGGATACGGATCGAGCCGCCACCGATCTCGTTGCCGTTGAGCACCATGTCGTAACCGCGCGATACCGCGTCGCGGGCATTGGCGCGCAGGTCAGCCACGTCGTCGATGCGCGGCGCGGTAAACGGATGATGCAGGGCGAAGTAGCGCTGCTCGCCCTCGTCCCATTCGAACATCGGGAAGTCGGTGACCCACAGCGGCTTCCAGGCATTCTCGACCAGGCCCAGATCCTGACCCAGCTTCAGCCGCAGCGCGCCCATGAAGTCGCACACGGTCTTGTACGGGCCAGCGCCGAACAACACGATGTCGCCGTCGTTGGCCTGCGCGGCATCGAGTACCGCGGCGAGGGTGGCATCGTCAAGAAACTTGGCGATCGGCGAGTTGATGCCTTCGCGACCCTTGGTGCGCGACTCCACCTTCATCCACGCCAGGCCCTTGGCGCCGTATTTGCCGGCGTGCGCGGCATAGTCGTCGATCTGCTTGCGCGA
Organism: Gammaproteobacteria bacterium HGW-Gammaproteobacteria-2; assembly: GCA_002840015.1. Lineage (GTDB taxonomy): Bacteria > Pseudomonadota > Gammaproteobacteria > Xanthomonadales > Xanthomonadaceae. Next base: position 32,986 of record PGZE01000023.1, read on the forward strand.
CAGGCTGGCGCCGCTCGGCACGGTGAGTGCCGCGATGCGGCCTTGCGGATGGTTCGCCCATTCCGCGAACACCTTGAACTCGCAGCCCTGCACCACCGCCGCGATGTCGCGCAGTTCCATCGCGATGCGCAGGTCGGGCTTGTCCGAGCCATAGCGGCGCATGGCTTCGGCGTAGGTCAGGCGCGGGAACTCAGCAGCCAGTTCGACATCCTGCACCTCCTTGAAAATCTGCCGGATCATGGCCTCGACGAAATCCTGCACGTCGTGTTCGCTGACGAACGCAAACTCCATGTCGAGCTGGGTGAACTCGGGTTGGCGATCGGCGCGCAGGTCCTCATCGCGGAAACAACGTGCGATCTGGTAGTAGCGATCAAAGCCCGCCATCATCAGCAACTGCTTGAACAATTGCGGCGACTGCGGCAGCGCGAAAAACTCGCCAGCGTGTACGCGGCTGGGCACCAGATAATCGCGCGCGCCTTCCGGCGTGGCCTTGGTCAGGATCGGGGTTTCGATATCCTGGAAACCGCGCGCATCCAGATAGCGGCGCAGCGCGGTCACCAGCGCGGTGCGTTTGCGCAGCGTGCGCTGCATCACCGGGTTGCGCAGATCGAGGTAGCGGTACTTCAGGCGCACGTCCTCACCCGGCGTTTCGTGCGAATAGAACGGCAGCTTGTCGGACTTGTTGAGCACCTCGATGCTTTCCGCCAGCACTTCCACCTTGCCGCTGCGTAGGCGGTCATTGACGCTGTGCCGCGCACGCACGCTGCCGGTGATGCGCAGGCAATCCTCGTAGCCGACTTCGCTGGCGGCGATGAAGGCGGGATTCTCCGGCTCGGCCACCACCTGCACGATGCCCTCGTGATCGCGCAGGTCGATGAAACACACCCCGCCGAGGTTGCGCGACACATCGGCCCAACCGCACAGGGTGACGCGCTGGCCGATCAGGGATTCGTCGATCAGGCCGCAATTATGGCTACGCATGAAGGCTCCGGTTAACGCTGGGAAGTGGTAAGCCGATCATTTTAACGCGGAATGGCGGTGAAACCGGGACTGGGGACTCGGGACTGGGGATTCGGAAAAGCCAAAAGCCGGGGCTGGAACGCAAAGTCCGTAGGTCGGTTCAAGGCGCAACGCGCCGGAACCGACACGCGTTGCGATATATGTTCATTGATGGTGACAGCAAATGTCACCGTTATCGGATCCGCGCCGCGCGGCGCTTGATCCGACCTGCACAACACCGGAGGTCTCGCCTGTCCTTGCCTTTCCGAGTCCCCAGTCCCGGCTTCATTGCGCCTTGCGCGCGATGTAATCGATCACCGCGCCGGCCACGTCAACACCGCTGGCAGCCTCGATACCCTCTAGGCCGGGCGAGGAATTCACTTCAAGCACCAGCGGCCCGCGGTGCGAACGCAGCATGTCAACACCCGCCACCCCCAAGCCCATCACCTTGGCCGCGCGCACCGCCAGCTCGCGCTCCTGCGGGCTCAGCTTGACGGCACTGGCGGTACCGCCGCGATGCAGATTGGAGCGGAACTCGCCGGGCTTGGCCGCGCGCCGCATCGCCGCCACCACCTTGCCGCCGACCACGAAGCAGCGCAGGTCGGCACCTTCGGCCTCGGCGATGAACTCCTGCACCAGAAAATTGGCGTACAAGCCGCGAAAGGCTTCGATCACGCTGCGCGAAGCGGTCTGGCTCTCAGCCAGGATCACGCCATTGCCCTGGGTGCCTTCGTTGAGCTTGATCACATGCGGTGCCGGCCCGAGCATGTGCAACAGGTCGGTGGTGTCGTCGGGGTTATCGCCAAACACCGTGGTCGGCAGGCCAATACCCTCGCGCGCCAGCAACTGGTGCGCACGCAGCTTGTCGCGCGAACGCAGGATGGCATCGGAACTGTTGGGGGTGAACGCGCCCATCATTTCGAACTGGCGCAGCACCGCCGTGCCGTAGAACGTGATCGAGGCACCGATACGCGGGATCACCGCTACGATATCGGTCAGCGCGCGGCCTTTGTAATGCACCTCGAAACCGGCCGGCGCGATCCGCATGTAGCAGCGCAGCGGGTCGAGTACGCGCGCACTGAAACCACGCACGCGCGCTGCCTCCAGTAGCCGCTGGGTTGAGTACAGCGCACTGTTGCGCGACAAAATGGCAATTTTCACGGCGGTGAATCCTCACCGGGCGGCTGGCCCAGCACAAAAGAGCGGGATGGATCGACGATGAATCGGCTGGCCAGCGCGGTGCGGCCCAGCAACATCGGAAACAGCATCGCGCGGCGCGATGTCAGATTGATTTCGGCATCGAAAACCCGTCCGGCAAGCACCAGTTGGGTGCGGATGAAAACCCGCTCGCCAACATGGCCGCCGGAATCGGTAACCGGCCGGCGATCAAGTACTCGCGCTTCGATCGCTTGCCCGGCAACAACAGTGCTGTCCGGGTGCAGGCCGAAGCGCACCCATTCCACACCGTTACGATCAAACACTTCCTGCCAATCGACATGCAATGCCGACGTGCGCGCGCCGGTATCCACCTTGGCGCGAACATGGGCAAGCCCGAACCCCGGCAGCGACACCCATTCACGCCAGCCCAATATGATCGTTGCGCTCATTGACAACCCATAAACCAGAATAGCGACGCCCCAGCACCACGCGATGAAGCAACGTGCGCACAGGTCATGGGGTCGGAAAAGGCCATTGCCGGGCACCCCTGAAACCGTTGCCAGCGGCGTGGGGAACGCACGCACAGCAGGGTTTGGAAGTGTTGTGGAGCGGGTGAAGGGAATCGAACCCTCGTCAGTTGCTTGGGAAGCAACAGCTCTACCATTGAGCTACACCCGCGATGCCGGGATTATGCGCCAGCCCGAGGCGCAGCCGCAATGCACAGGCTGCGCGTGGCCGTACAATAACGCGCATGGAAATCGAGCTCAATGGCAAAGCCACCACGGTGCCCGAAGGCATCACCATCAACGCCCTGCTCATCGACATCGGCCTTGGCGAGCGCCGGGTGGCGGTGGAAGTGAACCGCGAGGTGGTGCCGCGCAGCCGCCACCACCAACATCGTCTGCAGGGTGGTGACCACGTCGAGATTGTGCATGCGATTGGCGGCGGGTAAAAATCAGGCTACCGCTGATGGCGCTGAGCGGCGATAATCGCGCCATGAATGCACTCCACTGCACCGACCCGCTGCTGATTGCCGGCAAAAGCTATCACTCACGCCTGCTTACCGGTACCGGCAAGTTCAAGGACATGGACGAAACCGCACGTGCCAGTGAAGCCGCTGGTGCGCAAATCGTCACCTTTGCGGTGCGCCGCATGAACCTTGGCCAGGACCCGCAGCAACCGAACCTGCTCGATGCGCTGCCGCCGGATCGCTACACCCTGCTGCCCAACACCGCCGGCTGCTACAACGCCGAAGACGCGGTGCGTACCTGCCAGTTGGCGCGCGAATTGCTCGATGGCCACGCGCTGGTGAAGCTCGAAGTGCTGGGCGACAGCAAAACCCTGTTCCCCGATGTGGTGCAAACCCTGGCCGCTGCCAAAACCCTGGTCGCCGACGGTTTTCAGGTGATGGTGTACACCTCGGACGATCCGATCATCGCGCGCGAACTCGAGGCCATCGGCTGCGTCGCGATCATGCCGCTGGCGGCGCCGATTGGTTCCGGGCTGGGCATCCAGAACAAGTACAACCTGCTGGAAATCATCGAGAGCGCCAAGGTACCGGTGCTGGTCGATGCCGGCGTAGGCACCGCTTCGGACGCTGCGATCGCGATGGAACTGGGCTGCGATGGCGTGCTGATGAACACCGCCATTGCCGGTGCGCGTGACCCGGTGGCAATGGCCGGCGCCATGCGCAAGGCGATTCAAGCGGGCCGTGAAGCGTTCCTCGCCGGTCGCATCCCGCGCCGCCGCAACGCCAGTGCCTCCTCGCCGGTCGACGGGTTGTTCTTCTGATGCGCACGGCAGCCACTCGCGCTGATGCTGCGCCCGAATCTGCCGATCCCGACGCCGACGCAAGCACCCGCAAACACCGCCCGGTACGCAGTTTCGTTTTGCGCCAGGGCCGCTTCACCCCGGCCCAACAACGCGCTTTCGACCAGCACTGGGCGCACTACGGCATTGATTACCAGGCCCAGCCGCGTGATCTGGATGCGCTGTTTGGCCGCCATGCCGAGCACGTGCTGGAAATCGGCTTTGGCAATGGCGAGTCGCTGGCGTTTGCCGCTGCGGCGCAGCCCGGGCGGGACCTGATCGGCATCGAGGTACACCGCCCCGGTGTTGGCCGCGCGCTCAACGCACTGGCCGACCAAGGGCTCGGCAATGTGCGTGTGTACTGCCACGATGCGGTGGACATATTGCGCAATGAAATCGCAGCCGGCACATTGGACGAAGTGCGCATTTTCTTTCCCGACCCCTGGCACAAGAAGCGCCACCACAAGCGGCGCCTGATCCAGCCGGCATTTGCCGAACTGCTGGTGTCGCGCCTGCGCGTGGGCGGCGTGCTGCATCTGGCCACCGACTGGGCCGACTATGCGCGGCAGATGTGGGAGGTACTCGACGCCCAGCCGCAGCTGAAAAACCTGGCTGGGCCGGGCGGCAGCGTTGCGCGGCCGCCGTGGCGCCCGGCAACCCACTTTGAACTGCGTGGCCTGCGGCTGGGTCATGGTGTGTGGGATATGTTGTATGAACGCTGCTGAAAGCCATCCACCGAATGCTTGCGCCCCGGCAGGTAATGTTGCACTGAAGCTGCCCCATCACGTCGCCTGACCGAGAGCCAGACCACCCACCATGTCCGAGCAAGCCGCACTCACGACCGATATGTTGCTGGTACTCGGTCTGGTCGGCTTCACCATGGTGATGTTCACCTTCGAGCGGCTGCGTGCGGATGTCACCGCGCTGGTGGTGCTGGTTGCCATCGGCCTGCTCGGCCTGGTGCCGGCGCGGCAGTTGTTCGGCGGCTTTTCCGGCAACGCGGTTATCAGCGTCATCGCCACCATGATCCTCGGCGCCGGGCTCGATCGCACCGGTGTGCTCAATCGCCTGGCGATGGCTTTGCTGCGCGCCTCGCGCGGCTTCGAAGAACGGCTGATCCTGATGACCTCGGCCATCGCCGGCAGCCTGTCGGCGGTGATGCAAAACCCGTCGGTCGCCGCGCTGTTCCTGCCGGTTGCCTCGCGCCTGGCGGCGCGCACCGGCCTGTCGCTGGCACGCATCCTGATGCCGGTCGCTGCTGCCATCATCATGGGCAGCGGCCTGACCATGGTCGGCAATTCGCCACTGATCCTGCTCAATGATCTGCTGGTCGCCGCCAACGGCAATCTGCCCTCGGGCGTCGCCACCATTAAACCGCTGACCATGTTTGCGCCGATGCCGATTGGCCTTGCCCTGCTCGCGGTCGGCCTGCTGTATTTCCGTTGGGTGGGCCGGCGCTGGCTGGGCAGCCGCGACGACCCGACCGTCACCCCGGCGCGCACCGAAAGTTACTTCGCCCGCACCTATGGCATCGAGGGCGAGATGGTGGAGTTGACCGTCACCTCGGAAAGCCCATTGGTAGGCATGTCGGTGGGCGAGGCCGAAGCGCAGAAAAACGCACCGCTGTATCTGGCGATAAAAACCGGCAACGAGGCGCGTCTGGCGCCACCCGCCGACACCATGATCTGGGTTGGCAGCGTGCTCGGGGTGATGGCACCGCGCGAGCAGGCCAGCGATTATGCGCAGAACAACCTGCTGCGGCTGGCGCCGCGGCTGCGGCAACTGGCCGACCTGTTCAACCCGGCGCGCGCCGGCATCTCCGAGGCAGTGGTGCCGCCCACCTCGCGCTTCATCGGCAAAACCCCGGCCGATCTGCAACTGCGCCGCCGACTCGGAATCAGCCCGTTGGCGATCAATCGCGAGGGCAAGATCTGGCGCGAGGACATCCGCCAGATTCCGATCAAGGCCGGCGACATGCTGGTGTTGCACAGCATCTGGACTGACCTCGCGCTGGCCGCAGAAAAACGCGACTTCGTGGTGGTAACCGACTACCCCAAGGATGAGCAGCGCCCGCACAAGCTGTGGCATGCCATGTTCATGTTCGCGCTTGCGCTGGGGCTGGCAGTCACTGCGGAATTGCCGGTGCCGCTGGCGCTGATGACCGGTGCTGCCGGCATGCTGGTGCTCGGCGTGATCAACATGGACGAGGCCTATGCGTCGGTGAACTGGAAAACCGTGTTCCTGATGGCGGGCCTGATTCCGCTGGGCTGGGCGATGGATTCCACCGGCACCGCGGCGTGGTTGGCGCAACGGGTGATCGACCACCTCGGCCCGGATTTGCCGATCTGGGTATTGCAAGCGGTGATCGGTCTGCTGACCACCGCGTTCGGGCTGGTGATCAGCCACGTCGGTGCCACCGTGGTGATGGTGCCGCTGGCGATCAATTTCGCGCTGGCGGTGGGCGGCAATCCCACCGTGTTCGCGCTGATCGTTGCGCTATCGGCCTCCAACAATTTCCTCAGCCCGTCCAACCCGGTGCTGTCGGTGATCATGGGCCCGGCCGGCTTTGCCTCGCGTGATCTGCTCAAGCTCGGCCTGCCGCTCACCTTCATCTACCTCGCGGTGGTGCTGGTGATGGTCAATCTGGTGTTTTGAGCAACGTCCGAAGCGTTGTGCAGCCTCGCACTGACGACCACCGCGTTGTTGCGACGACGGTCGCCCACAGGGTGGGCTCCTACAGGGAGCGTTCACCGCTTTCGTGGGAGCGTGCCCACGCGCGAAGCGCTTTCGCCAGTTCGTTCGCCGGCAGGCCGGCTCCCACAGAAGCACTGGCTCTCACCGGCGTGCAGCACAGTTGCTCCACAGGTGAAGACAACCGTTTTTTGGAGGAGCCCACCCTGTAGGCGACCCACGTGCGGACAGACCCGCAGCTCACACCGCGACGTGCGTCATTACCAGGTGGCTTGGCCTATCACCCCATCAACACCAGCTCTTCGGATGCCGTGGGATGAATCGCCACGGTATCGTCGAAGTCGCGCTTGCACGCGCCCATCTTCACCGCCACCGCAAATCCTTGCAGCATTTCATCGCTAGCCGGGCCGATCAGGTGGATACCCACGACGCGCTCGTCATCGCCGGCACAGACCAGCTTCATCAACGAGCGCTCCGGATGCCCGGCGAGCGCGCCGATCATCGGCCGGAACCGGCTGCTGTAGATCTTTACCGCATCACCGTACACGGCACGCGCCTGCGCTTCGGTCAGGCCGATGGTGCCAATCGGCGGATGCGAAAACACCACGCTGGGGATGTTCTGGTAATCCAGGCGCGTATCGGCTTTGCCGCCGAATACGCGATCCATTAACCGCCGCGCGGCGGCAATGGCGACCGGGGTGAGCGCGGCGGCATCGGTGACATCGCCGAGCGCGTACACATTTTTTGCCGAGGTGTTCTGCCACTCGTCAACCGCAATAAAGCCCTTGGCGTCCAGTGCAACCGAAGCCACGTCAAGGCCGATGCCGGTGACATTCGGCGCCCGGCCCACCGCCCACAGCAGGCAATCGAAATCGTCGGCGACATCACCATTGCGGCAATGCACGTGGATGCCGTCGGCATTGGCGCTGACCTGATCGAGCTCGTGCCCGAATACGATGTGGATTCCGCGCGCCTGCATCGCTTCGCGCAGGGCATCACCAATATCGTGGTCAAACGGGCGCAGCAGGCGCTCGCCGCGCACCAGCAGATGCACCTCGCAGCCCAATGCCCGCAACACGCCGGCAAGCTCGACGGCGATGTAGCCGGCACCGATCACTGCGACCTTGCGCGGTGCCGCACGCAGATCGAAAAACCCGTCGGAGTCAATGCCGTGTTCATTACCAATGATGTCGGGCCGGCGCGCATGGCCACCCGTTGCGATCAGCACATGTGCTGCCGATAGTTCTTGTCTGCCTGCGCGCACCCGGCCGTTGCCGAGCAATTCACCGCGTTCGGCGACCAGGGTGATGCCCAGCTCATCGAAGCGTTTGCGATAACTGCCGTGGATGTTGCTGATGTACTGCTGCCGACGCGCGATGAAGGCTGTCCAGTCCAGCACACCGGGTTTGTTGTCAAAGCCCAATTCAGCGGCAAGCTGCTGCGCCTCGGCCAGTTCGGCGGCCAGCCACATCGCCTTTTTCGGCACACAGCCGACGTTGACGCAGGTGCCACCCAGGGCATGCGGCTCGAGGATGGCCACACGCGCGCCATGGCGCGCAGCGCGGATGGCACCGGCAATGCCGCCAGAACCGGCACCGAGAACGATCAGATCAAAGGATGTCGTATTCATGGCCGACAGTGTGCCCTACCGGTAGCAGATCGGAAACCGCGACGTCAGTCACTCTGGACATATTTCCATAGTTCTGGAATTATGAAATCATGAACACCGAGTCCGCTGTACTGGCGCTGCGCGCGCTGAGTCAGAACCATCGCCTTGCCGCCTTTCGGGCACTGGTGCAGGCAGGGCCGGATGGCCTGAGCGTCGGTGCGCTGCGCGCCCGGCTGGAGCTGCCGGCCGCCACCCTGAGCGCGCACCTGAATCGGTTGCGTGCGGCGGGTCTGGTCACCGATCGTCGCGATGGCCGCACCATCCATGTCAGCGCCCACTTCGATCATATGGACGCGCTGCTGGGCTTTCTCACTGAAAACTGCTGCGCTGGCGCCACCTGCAGCACCAGCTACCCGAGCCAGAAATCGCGATGAGTAAAAATGTGTTGTTCGTCTGTGTCGAAAACGCCAACCGCAGCCAGATGGCCGAAGCTTTCGCGCGCCAACTCGGTGGCGCGGCGATACAGGCGTTCAGCGCCGGCTCGCGCCCGTCGGGGCAGATCAATCCCAAGGCCCAGCGCTTCATGGCCGAACTGGGATACGACCTCTCCGCGCAGCGTTCCAAATCGCTGGATGAACTCGCCGGCCTGCACTTCGATGCGGTCATTACCATGGGCTGCGGCGATGCCTGCCCGTGGCTGCCGACCCGGCGCCGCGAGGACTGGGCACTGCGCGATCCGCGCGATCTCGATGACGCGGGCTACCGCGCCGTGCGCGACGACATCGGCGCGCGCGTGCGGACGCTACTCGCGTCGCTTTAACTCTCACTCTCACGCAACGAGTTGCGCTCATGGCTGACCGACGTCTTTCGTTCCTCGATCGCTGGCTGACCCTGTGGATCTTCGCCGCGATGGCGCTCGGTATCGCCGTCGGCGAGGTGTGGCCGAGCCTGCCATCAGCGCTGAATGCAATGACAGTGGGCACCACCAATGTGCCGATTGCACTGGGCCTGATCGCAATGATGTACCCACCCCTGGCGCGGGTGCGTTACGAGGCCCTGCCAGCGGTGTTCACCGACCGCCGGGTGTTGTGGCTGTCGCTGCTGCTCAATTGGGTGATCGGGCCGTTGCTGATGTTCGCGCTGGCCGTGCTGTTCCTGCGCGATCAACCCGAGTACATGGCCGGGGTGATCCTGATCGGGCTGGCGCGCTGCATTGCGATGGTGATCGTGTGGAACCAGCTGGCGCGCGGCGACAACCAGTACGTGGCTGGCCTGGTCGCCTTCAACAGCGTGTTCCAGTTGCTGTTCTTCGGCGCCTACGCCTGGTTTTTCCTGAACGTGCTGCCGAGCGCGCTCGGGCTGTCGGCGTTTGCGGTGCAGGTACCGTTCACCACCGTCGCCAGCGCAGTGCTGATCTACCTCGGCATTCCGTTTGCAGCCGGCTACCTGACCCGGCGCTGGCTGCGCCGACGCAAGGGAGCGCAGTGGTATGACCACGTATTCGTAGCGCGCACCGCACCGATCACCTTGCAGGCGCTGCTGTTCACGATTCTGGCGATGTTCGCGCTCAAAGGCGGCGCGGTACTGGCATTGCCAATCGACGCACTACGCATTGCACTGCCGCTGGCGCTGTATTTCGCCATCATGTTTGTGCTCAGCTTCTGGCTGTCGCATCGCCTGGGCGTGGATTATCCGCGCAGCACGGCGTTGTCGTTCACCGCCGCCAGCAACAATTTCGAACTGGCCATCGCGGTGGCGATTGCCGCATTCGGGCTGGCTTCACCGATTGCGTTTGCCACCGTGATCGGGCCTCTGGTGGAAGTGCCGGTGCTGGTGGCGCTGGTCAATGTCGCGTTATGGCTGCGACGGCGCTGGTGGCCCGCAGCTTGATCGCGTACAAATGCTCCGCCCCGACGAATGCTAATGAGTCATCACCGTCGAAGCCCAAGGGAATTCTCTGACTTTAACGTAAAGCCAGTATGGCTCAGGTCGATTCACAGCTGAGGGTAACCCCATCAAACGTACACTTGATGCGTTTTGTGCCACCACCGGTTACCGGAATGCCGAGCGAGCGCAGATGATCGATAAATTGGCCGATATCGTCTGAAGCACCAGCACTACCTTGGCCAAAAGTCCAAGTTCCAGCTTCGCTCGCCGCTGTAGATTCAGGGATGACCTGCCCGCTTGCGGTTCGTCCGCTACCGGGATCATATGAAGCCTTTTGTTTAACGAAGTCGATTACGAACGAAACCTTGGAACCATCGATGAAGACAACCGTAAATCGCGGGTTTGTCGTAATCCCAAGGAAAGTCATCGTTCCGGCCAGCAGCGTTTCGATCACATTGCGCAAAGCCGCGGGAACGGAAGAAGGAGGGCTTAGCCAAATCCGGTCCGCCATGCGCGCGCGCAAATTGCTATCTCCCACCACATCGAACGCCGAAGCACCGCCAAGCCCCAGCAACTGCAGCTCGTCGGCGCTAACTTCGACGGTTTGAATCATCGATCCACCGGTGTCCTTGAAAAAGGCGGAAAACGCGATGACCTGTGCGCGAATCTCGGGAGGCACATCGATTGGAAACACGAATTGGCGACGCAACTCGCGGTCAAACTCGACACTGAAACCCACCGCACGATCATTCGCCAGATCGTAAACCACATGTTCTCCCAGCCCCGCTGCAACTGCCTTTTGTTCGTAAGCCGATTCCGAGCAGCCGTCGCAGCGGATAATGGCTGCGCTCGCTGTCGAAGCCAGCAAACACGCGCCTATCGCAGTTGACCACAACAGGCCACGCATTGATTTGTCTTTCATATCGGTCATGATTTCTTCTCCTGAGTTGATCATTCGACCGCCACGACCTTAAAGCCGCCGCCTCCAGCAACGGAGGTGACCGATGCTAATCCATTACGGGGGGGGGGGCGTCAAACCATAGCCTCTTCCAATGTCACAACATCCGCCCCGGCGCACACAAGGCCGGGTCGATGATCGGCTCGCGCTGGCACAACAGATCAGCCACCAGATGGCCGGTAACCGCTGACATGCCCACGCCCATCATGCCGTGGCCGGTCGCCAGCATCAGATTGCGCATGCCGGGCGCGGTGCCAATGAACGGCAGGTCGTCGATTGTCATCGGCCGCCAGCCATACCAGTCCTCGACGTGCTCGGGCCCTTCCGGCGTTTGCAGGTATTCGCGCGCACCGCGCACCAGCGCGCGCAGGCGGGTCGGGTTGAGGCAACTGTTGTAACCGGAAAACTCCATGGTGCTACCGAGCCGGAAGCCATCGCGCCAGGTAGTGACGCACACGCTGCGTTCCTTGAGCACCAGCGGCCGGTTGGGCGCCTGCTCCGGCCGGGTGTAGGTGATCGAGTAACCCTTGCCCGGCTGAATCGGCAAACGCAACCCCAGTTGCCGGCCAACCGTGGGTGACCACGCGCCGAGCGCAAACACGATATCGCGCGCACGGCGCGGCCCGCGCTCGGTATGCACTGCGCTCACGCGATCGCCGTCGCGTTCAAAACCGACTACCCGGCAACGCTCCTCGATCACTCCACCCTGAGCACGCACGATGCGCGCCAGTTCGGCCACGTAACGATCCGGGCGCAAGCGAGCATCACCGGGGAAATGCAGGGCACCGGCCATGCCGGGTAATAACGCAGGCTCCTCGGATGCCAGACGGCGGCCATCCCAGGTTTCCGCGCGTACCCCCAGGCGTGCCAGTATCGGCACCTCTTCGCTCGCCTTGGCCATCGCCTGGTGGCTGCGAAACACGTAAAGCAGGCCGCTGGCGCTGAACTCGCAATCCAGTTGCTGCTCGCGCACCAGCGCCTCGATCAGTGCGCGCGAGCGCCTGAGCACCCGCGCCTTGGCCTCGCCGGTGCGCCGCCAGTCATCGAAATTGCAGCGCCGCGAAAACGCCAACAACCAGCGCGCCAACGCCGGGTCCCAGCGTGGCCGCACATAAAACGGCGCATCGGGTTTGAACATCCAGCGCAATGCCTCGCCGATCATGCCCGGCGCCGCCAGTGGCGTGGCGTGGCTCGGCGTCAGCGTGCCGCAATTGCCATGCGAACTGCCGCAGCCGACCTTGCCCTGCTCAATCACCCGAACCTGGCGTCCGGCTTGCAACAGGTAATGGGCGCAGGCCAGGCCGATCACGCCGCCACCGAGAATGATTACATCCGAAGAATCCGTCATCGTTGCAGTTTAGTGCAGTGCGTCGTTCTTGGCTGCACCTTCAGCGCCCGCCTAACAGCCTGTCGGGCTTGACCGATCGTAGCGAGGGAAAGCCGGTGTGAGGCAGATTTTTCGATCTTTTGAGGCGAATGGCAGAGCCCTTTAACGTGGAGATCGGAAAATCTGACCAACCTCGGCTTTTCCGCACGACTGCATGGATGCAGGAGGTAGAGCAATGCAGGAGCAATTGCCGAGTAGATCAGCGTCAAGCCCGACAGGCTGCTAGCCGGCCAAGCCCCAAAGGAAAGTATTCAAACCTGTGGCCGGCCCGCCGTCATTGCGAATGTGCAGCGTAAAGCAATCCAGTGCTCCTGTTTGCTGCTCTACGGCAAGCAAAGCGTTCAAGCCTGCGTCCGGCGAGGCCCTCACATGGCGGAAAAGGGCGGAAAACGCCTTGCGCCGGATCGCACGTCGACGCGGCTCGGGCCACACCGATCCACTGCGCTTCTCGGCAACCGCAGGCCGACGCCGAACTCGCACATTCATATGTTCGGTGGCTTTGCGACATCGCTCGCTATGCTCGCTACGCCTTCACTTCGCCGCTGCGCGGCTCGCTCAGTCAAACATCGGCGCCTCACCCTGCGTTTGCCCTCGGCCCGTGCATTCGGCAACTGCTCCTGCGTTGCTCTACCTCTTGCCGACGGCAAACCTCAGGTCGCGGGTCGGCCACAGAGCCTGCCCCATACTTGATCTGGGGGTGGCCTCCTACACCCGAGCAATCGCGTTGCTACACAAGTGAGCACCACGGCGCAACGAGAATGTGCCTTTTTGCGAAACCACCGCCCTCAAAACCGTCCGGCGCGATAATCGTTGAACGCCTGCACCAACTCGGCCTGGGTGTTCATCACAAACGGTCCATGCCGCGCCACCGGCTCACGCAGCGGCCGACCGGCAACCAGCAGCAACCGGGCAACACCGTCGCCGCCTTGCAACTGCACCGCGTCGCCATCACCCAGCACTGCCAGCTCACCCGCCGCGACGCGGCGGTCATCCACCTGTGCGGCGCCTTGGAAGACATGCACGAAGGCGCTATGCCCCAATGGCAGCGGCAATGTGATCGTGGCAGCGGAATCGAGCTGGATATCGAGGTAAACCGGCTCGGTGGCCGGTTGCTCGATCACGCCCTTGACCTCGCCCAACTGGCCAGCGATCACTTTCACCTGCACCCCGGCCGCCGGCGTTACCACGGGTATCTGCTCGGCGGCATATTCCTGATAACGCGGCGCACTCATCTTGTCGCGTGCCGGCAGGTTGAGCCACAACTGGAAGCCGCGCATCAGCCCTTCCACCTGCTCGGGCATTTCCGAATGCACGATGCCGCGCCCGGCACTCATCCACTGCACGCTGCCCGGGCCAAGCAACCCCTCGTGACCGTGATTGTCACGGTGGCGCATGCGGCCATCGAGCATGTAGGTGACCGTTTCAAAGCCGCGATGCGGGTGATCGGGGAAGCCGGCAATGTAATCGCCGGGCTGGTCCGAGCCAAAGGCATCGAGCATCAAAAACGGGTCAAGATCGGGCAACTGCGCGGTGCCCAGCATACGCACCAGGCGCACACCGGCACCGTCGGAAGTAGCCTGCCCTTGGTAGACGCGATCCACATGGCGAGGGCTATTCATTGCAGTGTTTGCCTTGTTGGTGTGCATGCCAGCACTGTACGCCGGCTGCTGCACAGGATCGAGAGCACGGATGGAAAACAGCGTTGCAGGCGGAAACGTCTCGACGCCTGCGCCATGACGGCCTCAAGAGGTACCCGGGTGAAACCGGCGCCTGCGATCAGGGGGCCAGCGCTGGCGTCAATCGCTGAGGATCGTAACCCGCCACTTCAAAACGCAGTTCACGGATACCCGCGGGCGTTGGCATGTCGATGGTCATCCATTGCGCAGCCTCGATCGCTGCGGTCAGCAGCGCATAATCCTCGATGAACAATGCACCAGTGCCGCGTTCATCGGGCTCGTAGGCGGTAAAGATTTGCGCCGCGCCGCCATCAAAACGGATGCTGATGTGGCAGGCTGGTTCAGGGCAATGGTAAGGGCTTGCCACCCGATCACCAGCAATATTGCCGGCGGGCGGCGGGGTCGCATGCGCGGCACCGACATCAGGCACGCTGCTGTCGCCGGGCGCACCGGGCCGGCGCGCGCGATCCAGCAATAAATAGGCGCTCAGTCCCCACTCGGGATGGTTGCGCAACACCAGCCGGATCGACGGCTCGCGGCTGTCCGGCGCAGCAAGCGCCCAGATGAAGCCGGTATAGACCGTGCCCACGCCGTGCTTGTTCGGCACCGCGTGATACGTCCATAGATCGGCTTGCCGTTTGCGATCACGCTGCTGCTCTGCAGCTGCGATGATCTGCGTGTAAACCGGACGAATGCGTGCCGCCTCGGCGCTGCCCGGATACTGCACAAGCACGATGTTGCCCAGTATCTGCGCCAGCGCGAAATCCTCGCGGGTCACCGCCGCATCATATTGCGCCGCCATCTGCTGCGCCTTGGCGGCTGCGGCGCGCTGCGCAAGCTGCTCCGGGGTCGGGCCCTTGGGCGCGCATGCTGCGAGCAGGGCAAGTGCTGCAACACAGCCCGCAGCATTTACAGCTCGGCGGATCGCTGCGGGAATTTTCAACCCACCGCCCGCAAATAACTGCGCGTCGCCGGCGCCAAGCCCAGACCCGGTTCCACCGGTACCGACAGCGCCCTGGCGATCAGCGCCACGATCGCCTGATGGTGCACCATGTGGCTGGACAGGAACATCAGTTCACGGCCGATGGTGCTACCCACTTCTGCGCACACCGTGCGGCACAACGACACCTCACTACGCACCACGATCGCTTGCGACAACGCCTCATCATCCAGCGCGCGCACCCAGGACAGCAGGTCGGCGATCAGCTCGCGCGCCTTGCCGATGTCGGTTTCGATGGCGCTGCCGCGATGGCGCACGTCGTAATCGACACGGCCATGTTCGGCGTTCATCAGGCTTTGATAATGATCGAGCATGTGCCGCATGTGCTGGCCAATCGTGCTGCCGCCACCCGGCGGTACCGTGCTGTAAACGTCCACGGGAAGATCGCGCAGCAGACGCTCGCCTTGTTCGAGCATTTCCTGGCTGCAAAAGGTGACGGGATGCGACATGTTTCAGGGTCCTTGAATGAGGGCTTGTGCAGCATCGGGGCTGAGATAGCGCTTGAGCAAACGCGGCTCAACCCGCCGCAGATCGACCGCAATCAGGCCAACCAGCGTGTTGCTGAACTCACGATCGACATGAAAACAGATCAACCGGCCACTGAGGTTGAGGTACTGGCGCAACAATACCGGCAATGACTTGTCGCCTTCAATGCGCTTGATCAAGCGTGACAATCGGCGCTCATCGGTGAGCACGGCCAGCAAGTCGTGGCTCCACGGTGCCTTGACCTCGCGCAAACGCCGACGCGGCTTGACCTGGCCGGAACGCACGCTGTCGCCAAAATGCAGGCTCAGGCAATGCATAATCAACTGTCGCGAAAAGGCGCTGTATTCGGCGCTGATGCTGACCGGCCCGAACAGGGTGGTGTACTGCCGGTGGCGACTGACATAGGCGCCAATGCCTTTCCACAGCAGGTCCAGCGCCAGCGGATTGCGCTGATAACGCGGCTGCACGAACGAGCGGCCCATTTCAAGGCTGGTGCCGAGGCTGTCGAGAAAGGCGCGGTCGTAGCGGAACAACTGGCGGGTATACAGACCATCGAGCCCACGCCGTGCGACCAGTTTGTCGGTGGCGGCAATGCGATAGGCGCCGACGATTTCGTGATCGAGTTCATGCCACAAAAACAGGTGCAGGTAATCGGCATCGAAACGATCGGCATCCTGTGCCCGCCCGGTGCCCTCGCCCGCAGCGCGAAAGGTGAGCTCACGCAAACGCGCCAGCTCCGGCAAAAATGCCGGCAGGTGTTCGGCCGGGGCGCAATACACACCAATGTCGCCGTTACGCAGCATCAGGTGCTCCGGCGCCAGCGCGGCAAGATCGTCAAGCAGTGCCTCACGCGGCACCGGCGGTGCCAGTGGCAATTGCCGTGGCAACGGCAAGGGCTTCCCGATCGCTTCGCGGCTGGGCAGCAGATAGGTTGCCAGACGCAGGTAGCGCACCATCTCATCGGCATCGCCCAATGTGCTCAGCTCCGGGCCGGTGACCGGATCACCGACATGCACCCGCACCGTGGTGCCGCGCCGGTTCAACATCTGTCGCGGCAGCAAAAGGGTGCGCAGGCGGAAATGGACCAGGCCAAGCAGATGAAACAGCACGCTGTTGCGGCCTTCGATAAACATCGGCACTACGGCTGCCTGCGAGCGCAGCACAAGATGCCCGGCCAGACGATTCCAGGCGCGCTCGGTGACGCGGCGCTGGCGCAGGTCGTAACTGGCCACCATGCCGGCCGGAAAAATCAGCAGCAGGCCACCCGCCTTGAGGTGACGGTTAGCTTCGCGCAAACCGCTGGCGTTGCGCGCGTGGGCCTTGGGATCGAGCACACTCACCGGAATGAACAGCTCGCGCATTTCCGGGATGCGGGTCAGCATGTCGTTGACCAGAATCTTGACATCGCCCCGACACTGGCGCAGCAATTTGCCCAGCAACACACCCTCGACGCCGCCGAAGGGATGATTGGCGACGACCACCGTCGCACCGGTCTGCGGCACGGCATCGAGGCCCTGGCCCAACACCTCGTAGCCGACATCCAGCGCGTTCAGTGCAAAGTCGAGGAACTGATCCAGATTCGCCGCCACCGGCCGATGCCGGTAGTAATTATCGAGCTGGCGCAGGCCAAGCATGCGTTCGAGTAAAACAGAAAGCCACGACAAACCGCGCTTGCGCGGCAACAAAAAGGGCGACGGCAGAGCGACATTCACAGGCGAATCAATCCGTCGAAGGGTAGTTTCTGGTCAGTGCGCGCTCGTGCCGCCAGGCACGTAGAAGCTCACGCAAACGTGGGGGTTTGGCGCCCTGTCGGCGTTGATGCACGCCAATTTCAAACAGGGTGCGGTACTGGAAAAACAGGGTGCGGTACAACTCGCCCAAGGTGCCGTTGCGATCCCAGATATGGGTGGCTTCACTGCTGGCGCCGTTGATTTCGATGACGCGGAAATCGCGCCCCTCGCGCAGTGCGGCAATATCGCGGAAGCGTACATCCAGACGGCTGTAATGCATGCCCGGCAGGTCGGCAAACAGGCGGTCGATGGCCGTCACCATCGCCTCGCTGATATGAGCGCGGCCATCACGAAATACACTGCCGCGGCAATGGCTGCCGGAAAACACCAGCCGCATCGCCTCACCGGCAGCCAGCACCTCATCCAACCGCTCGGCGTGCCGGGCGAAATAAATATGCGCGATCTGACTGGCGCGCGGGTCATCCTGGATCAACTGGCGCAAGCTGCGCAGCCCATCGCCAAGCACATAAGGCGCGTATTTCAGAGTCATCGAGAACACTTCGCCACGCGCCTGGCCCGGCCGGCGCACATAAAAGATCCCGGCCTCGCCTTCCCAGGGTACCAATTCTTGCAGCAAGTAGGCGGCATCATCGGGAAACGCGCTGACATATGAGCGCAATTGTCCAATATTCTGAATCAAGCGAACGCCGGCCCCGCGACAACCGATATCGGGTTTGGCAACCAGCGGCAAATCCAGCCCGGCCGCGCGTGCCTGGGCCAACGCGGCATCTGCCTCCGGCTCAACACTGAGCCCCGCAACACGCACACGGCGTACGAACGGCGCAATCAACGCCTGTGCGTGACTACCAGCCAGCGACATCGGCAAACTTTTCGACACCCCAACCATACCCGACAGCGGCAGCGCCGGATTGGCGCACAGCGGCACCGTCAGCGAACCGTGACGCAGCGACAAGCCCAGCCACTGCAACGCGACCGGGGTGTAGACCAGCCAACTGGGCCAGAACTCAAAAAACGAAACCGCCTTGCCCTGGGTGTCGAGTCGAGGCATGCCTACATGCGGGTGAGTATCGCCCGCAACTTCAACGGGGTCGCTGGACGCGGCGCCAAATGCTGTAGCCATGCTCATCAATGCAGCCTCCGACATGCCCGGCCAAGCCCTGAAAGGGTTTGCCGGGCGAAACATCACACCAGTGTATCCGCTTGGCGTGCCAATGCGTGAGTGACTGCAACAACCCACCACTGACATTCCCCAACCATGGAGAGTCTGTCTGAAGGCGAAAGGATGCGCGCGACGTAAAATCGGCACCCCTGCCACACCAATGCACCGTTCATTCACTTCGTACGTCGGCCCAAGTGCAGCGCAACCGGCGTTTACAATACCGTCGTTACGCTGCATTGGCGCATGTGCAAGCCTGCTGCACTCAAGCCTTGGCGCGTGAGGCAATGGCCTTGGCAAAGTCCACAGTCCTGGCACTGCCACCCAGGTCGCCGGTCAGGCAGTCCTTGGCGGTCAGGGTATCGACGATGGCCTTGCGCAGGCGTGTTGCTTCCTCGACCCGCTCCAGGTGATCCAGCATCTGCCCCGCCGCCAGCAGCAGCGCACACGGGTTGGCAATACCCTGCCCGGCAATATCCGGCGCCGAGCCATGCACGGCCTCGAATATTGCGGCATTGGCACCGATATTGGCACCCGGCGCAAGGCCAAGGCCGCCCACCAGCCCCGCGCACAGGTCGGAGATGATGTCGCCAAACAGGTTGGTGGTAACGATCATGTCGAACTGCTCGGGCCGCATCACCAATTGCATGCAGGTGTTATCCACGATCATCTCGTTGCATTCAATGTCGGGGTACTGCTGCGCGACTTCGCGCGCCACCTTCAGAAACAGCCCCGAGGTGGTCTTGAGGATATTGGCCTTGTGTACCACCGTGATCTTCTTGCGCCCAACCCGCCGCGCCAGGTCAAAGGCATAGCGCACGATCCGCTCGGAACCGCGGCGGGTGATCTTCTGGGTCAGGGTCGCGACCTCACCATCGTCCGATAAATACTGGCCTTCACCGATGTACGCACCTTCGGTGTTTTCGCGCACGGTAATCATGTCGATATTGCTGTAACGCGAGCGGGTGTTGGGGAAGCTGATCGCTGGCCGCACATTGGCATACAGATCAAAATGTCGGCGCAACTCGACGTTGATCGAGGAAAAACCGCCACCCACTGGCGTGGTCAACGGGCTTTTCAGCGCCACGCCCAAGCGGGTGATGGTGTCCAGGGTGGCTTGCGGCAGCAAGGTGCCGTGTTTTTCCAGCGCCACCATGCCGGCGTCGACAAACTCATAGCTCAGCGCCAAACCCATCGCATCAAGCACTTCCAGGGTGGCGTCCATGATCTCCGGGCCGATACCATCGCCGCGGATAACTGCAATTGAATGACTCATGATTATTTACATTTCCTTGAAAAACAGCGTGATACTAAATGTCGGGACTCGGGACTCGGGACTCGGGACTCGGGACTCGGGACTCGGGACTCGGGACTCGGGACTCGGGACTGGGGACTGGGGACTGGGGACTGGGGACTGGGGACTGGGGACTCGGGACTCGGGACTCGGGACTGGGGACTGGGGACTGGGGACTGGGGACTCGGCAAAGCTAAAACCAAAGAGCCAAAGCAGAATCCCGTGGTCCCGTGGTCCGTCAGTCGTGGCTGTGCGCATCCGCCGTCACCGGCTCGCCCGCTTCCAGCCGGTCGAGAAAGTCCACGGCACGGCGCAGATGCGGAATCACGATGCTGCCGCCCACCACCAGGCCGACACTGAAGGCCTCGAACAGCTCATCACGGGTCACCCCGGCAGCATGGCATTGCGCCACGTGATAACTGATGCAGTCATCACAGCGCAGCACCAGCGAGGCCACCAAGCCAAGCATTTCCTTGGTTTTGAGGTCCAACACACCCGGCTTGTAGGTTTGCGTGTCGAGCGCAAAAAAACGCCGTACCACTTGATTGTCCTGCGCAAGGATGCGCTCATTCATCCGTTGCCGAAACGCGGTGAACTCGGCCAGACGATCACTCATGCCGCGCCCCCAAGCAGTGGTTCCAGCCCACCTTTGCGGTCCAGCGCCACCATGTCATCGAACCCGCCGATGTGGGTTTCACCGATGAATATCTGCGGCACACTGGTGCGCTTGGCACGCGCCATCATTTCTTCGCGCTTGCCACGATCCAGATCGACCCGGATTTCGGTGTACGCTGCACCTTTCTTGACGAGCAGGTTCTTGGCAGCCACACAATAAGGGCACATCGCGGAGGTATAGATCAGCACATCGGCCATATAGTGTCTCCCATTGATAAACGCCTATTGTCTCACGACACAACCCATCGGGTTATCGCGGTGCCGGCTCCGTATCACCCTGGTTCAATTCGAGTTAACCCCGCCACGCCGATACTGGTGGGGTAGGTAAATACCCTGAGGCTCTTGCAATGCAACTGCGTATCGCCACACTCGCCTTGGCCTTGGCTCTGGCAGCCAATCAGCCCCTGCGTGCGCAAGCCGCATCCGACACCCTGCCCGACATCGGCTCGTCGGCGGGCGAGTTGATCACGCCGCGCGAAGAAACCATTTATGGCGCAATCACCCTGCGCCAGGTGCGTGAGTCGGGGCTGTTGCTCGAAGACCCATTGATCGAGGGATGGATCAACTCGCTGGGCTACTCGCTGGTTGCTGCCAGCGACCGCAAGCAAAAGGATTTCACGTTTTTCGTGATCCGCTCGCGCGACATCAACGCCTTCGCCACGCTGGGTGGCTATGTCGGCATCAATGCCGGCCTGGTGCTGACCGCCGAAAATCAGGACGAAGTGGCCGCCGTGCTGGGCCATGAAATATCCCACGTCACCCAGCGCCATATCGTGCGTGCGGTGGAAGCGGCGCAAAAAGATCAACTGCCGATCATGCTTGGCATGCTTGCCGGCATCATCATTGGTGCCACCGGCAATGGCGATGCAGTGCAGGCTGCTGTAGCTGGTGGTAGCGGACTGATGCAGCAACGGCAAATCAACTTCACCCGCGGCGGCGAGCAGGAAGCCGATCGTATCGGCATCCAGTTGCTTGCCCGTGCTGGCTTTGACCCGAACGCAATGGCAAGTTTCTTTTCACGCATGCACTTGGCCACCCGCTCGGGCAACCAGGGCCCGCCCGAGTTTTTGCGTACTCATCCGGTTACCACCAACCGCATTGCCGAAGCACGCGAACGCGCTGAGCGAATCGTCGGCGAAGAACTTGCCAACACATTCGATTTCGCCAAGTTCGACCAACGCGCACAAAACCCGCTACTGCCACGCGACCTGGCTACCGGCGCCGATCTGGTGCGTATCCGGCCAGACCCAACGCTGTTTGCCTGGGCACGCGAGCGCTTGCGGGTACTGAGCACACCCTCTGCCATCCAGGAGGCGGCCAACTACGAAATGCAGCGAGAGGCCAACCCGAGCGATTTTACCGCCGCCCAGCGTTACGGCGAAGCACTGGCACTGACCCTTGCCAACCGGGCCAACCTCGCCATTGCGCAACTTTCCGCGCTAAGCCGAGAGTTTCCCGACAATTACTGGGCCGAATTGGCACTGGCCGAGGCGGAACACACGGCAGGCCTGCATGCCCGGTCGGATGCCCGCTACGACGCACTGATGGCACGCCTGCCCGGCAATGAAGCCGTGTTGCTGAGCTATGCGCGCAGCCTGAATGAACGCAGCACACGCGAGAGCGGGCAACGCGCACAAGAAGTGCTGCGTCCGCTGCTGTTGCTGGGTGCCTACGATGTCGAGTTCCAGCGCAGTTTTGCCCGCGCCAGCGAATTAGCCGGCGACACCCTGCGCGCTGCGGAAGCCTACGCCGAGGCGGCGTTTCTGAGCGGCCGGGCCGAAGATGCG
>PGZE01000080.1 GCA_002840015.1 Gammaproteobacteria bacterium HGW-Gammaproteobacteria-2
AACGCATTCTGACCAACAAACCGGACAAGTGACTGGCCGTGACCAAAAAATGGCGCGGTCAGCGCCGGAAACGCTTGGCCCAAGCCGCGAACGTGCTTAGACTGCATGTTGGGGATAATCATCCAGGAGCGCCGCATGTCCGCATCGGCCACACCGCCCGGTAGCGCAGGAAGCAAACCGCCAGCAACACTCGCCGCCGCCGCGTTTCCGCGACGTGTGCGGCGATTGCTTGAAGGCATTCTTGAATATACCTCCGATGAGATGGAGCGGATACTTGCGGCGACTCTCAACGACGCAGAACAGCAATTGTTCAAACTCGCCGAGCAGGCGCGCAGCAATGAAGTGCAACAACATTGTTTTGAGGCCTTGCGCACTGTCAAACGCAGCCGCTCTGACTTGATACCCAGGTTCATGGTGGGGCTTGAGGCGGAGCTTGCGAGTTTGCGTGAAGCACGCAAAGGCATCGCCACCGCAGACGCTGCGGACCCATCATTTGAACGGTTGGCACTGGTTGAGCACGCCGACGCCAACGAGGCAACGGCTCTGCGCGAAATCGCCAGTCGTCTGGAAATCCGCAACAGTCTGCCATTGTATTTGCTCGGCCAGCGTTTTGGCGTGCTGATAGGGCAAGCCGCCTTTGACCCCGAACAACTACCCATCGGCCCGCACGGGCTGACCCGGATCATGGCAGAGGCCAGTCGCTGCCTGGATCTGAGCGAAACCAATCGGCTGGTGGTATTGAATCAGTTCGACAAGCGTTTGGCCCCGGCGTTCGGCGGCTTTGTGGAAGCGGTCAACACGTTTCTCATCCGCGAGGGTGTACTGCCACACCTGAACTTCGTACCCGTACGCGGCCGCCCGGGCGCGAACAAGCGCGGCCCACGCAACACCGCACCAGAAGACAACGAGACCAAGCCCGACACCACACCGCCGCAAAGCAGCCAACCTGGGCAGCAGCAGCCAGGCCCAAGACCACCGGCACTCCAAAACCGACCAGCAGCCGAGTATCGGGCACCGGCGCCATTGACCTCGTGGCCGGGCGTCCCCGAGCCCGGGATGGAAACCGATGGCGCCTATGTCAACGCCGAGTCGGGCGAAGATGCCTTCCATGCCATGCGCGATTTACTGTCCAATCGACGCGCCCTGCTCGGCAAGCTGGGACAGAGCCCTGGCGTAAACCGACAGCGGGAGAACACCCAGGTCGCAAGCGGCGAGGACGTGCAGTCTGTTCTTGGCATTCTTCAACAAAAAGCCAACCATGCAGTGTTGGTTGATGGCAAGCCGACACCGCGCTCGGTCACCCATGTCAAACAGGATCTGCTTACCCAGTTGCGTGCGCTCGCAACGGATGGCAAGTCGCCGGCATTGGCCGAGGAAGATACCGACACTATCGATCTGGTAGGCATGCTGTTTGATGTGCTGATGCGTGATGTCACCCCCAAATCACCTGCGGCAACATTACTTGCCAAGCTGCAAGTCCCGCTGTTGCGCGTTGCCTTGCGCGACAAGAATTTTTTCACACAGCAAAAACATCCTGCTCGCAAGATGCTCAATGCCGTTGCCGAAACTGGCGCATTTTGGGCCAATGACGACGATGCCGACCGCAGCACTGTCGAAAAAATGCAACTGCTGGTTGATCGCGTGGTCGGCGAGTTCGATGGTGATGTCAACATTTTCGACAACCTGCTGCAAGATCTCGGCGGCCACATGCAGACCGTCGCACGCAAGGCGGAAGTCAGCGAACGCCGGCACGTGGATGCCGCGCGCGGCAAGGAAAAACTGGTATTGGCACGCTTGCGTGCTTCAGACGAGATTGGCAATCGACTGAAAGGAAAAAAAGTTCCGCGCTTCGTCAAGACACTGCTCAGCGAAGCGTGGGCCGACGTGCTGGCATTGAGCCTGCTGCGACAGGGCGAGGAATCGCCCGCGTTTGTGCAGCAACTGGCGATCGCGGAAAAACTGATCGCCAGCGCCAGCGCGACCGCCGGCGACGCAAAATCGGCGGATGCGAAGCAGTTGGCTGCCGATACCGAAAAACTGCGCGAAGAAATCGAACAGTCACTGGGCCAGGTGGGCTATCACGCCGAGGATGCACAAGTTATCGCCGCGCGGCTGGCGCATGCCAGCGAGCCAGAATCAGGCGACGGCCCAGTGTCGCAAACCGAACTCGCGCTGCGCCTGAAGGCACGCTCGCGGCTGGGTGCCGACATTGATAAAAACCCGGCAAGAAAGGCAAACCGCTCAGCGACGCCGAGAAAGCAGCCATGGACCAGATCAAGCAATTGCCGTTCGGCACCTGGTTCGAGTTCAGCGATGGCCCGGACGGTACCCATGTGCGGCGGCGCATGTCCTGGTTCAGCACCGTTACCGGCCATATCCTGTTCGTCAATCACCGCGGCCAGCGGGTTGGCGAGCAGACCATCGAGACGGTGGGACGCGCCATGGTTGCCGGCACTGCGAGCATCGTGATGACCGACAAATCAACACTGATTGATCGCGCATGGAGCTCGATCGTATCCGCACTCAAGTCGTTTTCGGGCAAGGCAGCACCGGCAGGGAGTGCAGCATGAACGAGTCGCGGCGCGCCAAGCGGCGGGATGTGAATCAGGCGATCGAAGTGATCGATACCATGACCGAGTCGTCGTTGGGTCGGATCGGCAACATATCGCAAACGGGAATGATGGTAATTGGACAAGTGCTGGTTCCCGAAGACGCACTATTCCAGATCCGTCTTGGCTTGATCGACGACAACGGCCGTCAACGCGACCTTGATGCCGGCATACAGCACCTCTGGACCGATGAGGGCTCAGCGCCAGGCCAGGTCTGGCTGGGCTTTCGTTTCATTGATATTTCCGGGCCCGACGCGGACTTCCTGCGATTGTGGGTAGAGCATCCGGATCGCAACCGGCATTGATGGTCATCTCGCGGCCCCTGCTGCGCGAGATGCTTGCTGGCAGCCTGTTTTTGCTGCTGCTTGGATGCTCGCCGGAGCCACGTGTCTGGCACCAGGAATTCCTGGTGTTCGGCTCGACGACGCAACTCGCCATTGCCGGCGCCTCAGCCGATGCCGTTGCCGTCAGCAGTGCGGAAATCGTCAAGCGCATGGCATTGCGCAATGGTGAATGGCATGCCTGGAAACCATCCGACCTGACCCGCATCAATGCCGCATTTGCTGCCGGTCAATCGGCACTGGCACCGGCATCGGTGCGCACATTGATCCAGCGCTCGCAAGCGCTATCGGCGAAAGTCAATGGTGCTTATGACCCGGCAATCGGCGGCATCATTGCCGCATGGGGCTTTCACAGCAGCGACTACCCGATCCGCAGCACACCTCCGGCAGCCGTGGAAATTGCGCAATGGTTGCGCGAAAAACCCACAATCGCTGATATCACCATCCATGCCGATGGCCGCGTGAGCAGCAGCAATCGCGCCGTGCAACTTGACTTTGGCGCCATTGCGGAAGGGGCCGCCGCACAGGAAATTCAGAGCATCCTCATCGAACACGACATCCACAACGCCCTTATCACCATGGGCGGCGACATCGTGGCGATGGGCAGCAATCATGGCGACGCCTGGCGGGTAGGCATCATTGATCCACGCGGCGGCATATTTGCCGGCATCTTGTTGAACGACGGCGAAGCACTGTTCAGCTCCGGTGACTACAACAAATATCGCGCCGACATTGCGCATGGCACTCGTCTGGCCCATATCATCAACCCGCTGACAGGTCATCCGACACAGGGCACCGCCAGCACAACGGTATTGCACGCAGACCCGATTGTGGCGGACGTTGCCGCAACCACCTTGATGGTGGTCGGCCATGCCGGGTTTGAATCCACGTTGCGCGTGCTTGGCATCCGCTGCGCCATGCTGCTTGGCGATGACGACACGCTGTACATCACCAGCGCCATGCGCGCCAGGATTGAACTGTTGCGGCAACCCGCACAGCAGGCGCCGGCGCTGGACATGGGTGAGAACTGCGACACTCCCGAACCACCCAGGCAACACTGACGCGTGCGGTGTGCTATGGGGCTCTGGGCTTGGGGTAGCGTAAAACCATTTGTCCGCAAAGGACGCAAAGCGCAAAGGAAAAGCGCCAAGATCAACCTTGCGAAAAAGCGACGCTGCGCCCCTGTAGGCAGCCACCCTGTGGCAAACCACAAACCGCAACCCACCACCAAGTCGCCCACTCGGTGGGCTCCCACAGTGGAGCACCGCTCGGTGTGTGCCGGCGCAAGGCGTTTTGGTTGTTTGCGCAAAGCCGAAAGGGCGACTCGGGCCGCAGGCTTGAAAGCTGTGCTTTGAAGTGGCGCCAGCCGCAGTGCCGTAAAAGCCTACCGCGCCACCCGCCCCAACCTCGCAAACAACCCCTCAAGCCCCGCTGCACCAGGGTCCCACAATTGCGCCATATCCGCCGCCTGCCAGGCACCATCACCATTACCGCGCCCCAGACGCTCTTCCGCGACCCCGACATACACCTTGGCCAAACGCGCGCGATCCGTGCCGGCAGCATCAGCACGCGCAACCAGTGCCGACATTGCCTCCAGACAGGTGGCTGCACGTTCCAGCCAGATACTTGCCAATGCCTGTTCAAAACACTGCCGCATATTGGCGGCCAATGAATCGGATGCTTGCCCCTGCAATGCCGCAAACAGCATCGACCAGTCGACGTCGCTTGCCTGGCTGTCGCGGCGTGTATGCCAGGCAGCCATGCGCCCGTCCACCAACGCCACGAATCCAGCGGTATTGCTCGTGCCGACATTCAATGCCAGCAAACGATTGCGTGCGTGTTGACTGGCGCGATCACGCCCACGCAATGCCTCGACTATGGCACGCCGCGCCCATGCAGATGCCAACTCGCGCACCAGCCCTTCATCAGCTGGCCGTAAATCTGACAATGCGTCGAACAACGTCTGTGCGGCATCCAACTGCCCCTCGTCAATGGCAGCCATGATTGCCGCACGACGCAGTGCGCCCTGTGCCGGAACTCCGCCCAAGTGGCTCGCCAGCGCCGCACGCGCAGCAGGCAAACCGAGATGGCGTGGCGCAATGGCATCAACGTGCTCGATCAATGCCAGGGCACCGGCATCATCGCCAGCATCCAACCGCTTGTGCGCTTGTGCCAATATGCCAGCGAGCACATCGTCCCGCCCATTGAGTGCCAGCACATTGCCCGGATCGCGCTCCAATATTTCGTTGAATCGCGCCAATGCCGAATCCGAATCTCCATCCAGATTGCCCTGCGCCTGCGCTCGACGCGCCGCATCGAGCAAGCCCATCAATACCGCCTCGCTGGACTGCCCCGTGTTGGCTCGCCTTGCTCAAGGCGCTGCTCAGCACCAGCCAGCGCTGCCCGCGCTACACGCTCCAAACCGGCTCGTGCCGCCGCATGGTCTGGATCGCGTGCCAGCACGGCATTGAATCGTTCAAGCGCACCCGCGCCATCTTTGCCACGCAGTCTTCCCGCCATCAGCGCTTGCTCTGCCTGCGCCAGCAAGCGCTCGGTCGTGGAGCGCGGTAACAGGTAGTCGGCAATCGGGGCGCGCAGCCACCACAATGCCGCGAGCAGCAGAGCGATGCCGAGCAGCGGCCATCGTGCGCGCGCCAGCCACCTCATTCGGACAGTCGCACCGCTTCACCGACACCGGGAACCGCCGTCAATCGCGCCAGTAGATGGCCTAACTGCTCAAAGTCGTTCACCTTGAGTGTGAAGCGTAGTTCGGCTGCGGCGCGCACTTCATCCAGATGACTATTTACCGCCAATACATGCGCCCCCAACTGCGCGATGACGTTGGTAAGATCCTTGAGCAGTCCTTTGCGATCCACGGCCCGCACCCGCACATCCACGCTGTAACTGGAGCGG
>PGZE01000081.1 GCA_002840015.1 Gammaproteobacteria bacterium HGW-Gammaproteobacteria-2
CTGCACCAAACGCAACATCGGCTGTGGCCGCGCAAGATCGGCTACCACCTCGCTCAGCACCCGTTGCTGCGCGCCGGTCAACGCGAACGGCAGGGATTTCCGCAACGTGTTCGGCAGTCGCTTGGCCGGCATCACCGGCTGCGCACCAAGCCGCTGCAAGGCCACACGCTGCCGGCGCAGGCTCAGGTGATGGGCCAGCAATTCTTCCAGCGCCAACCGCCGCTGCGCCGGATGGATGCCTTGCGCCAGCGCTGTGGTATCGGCATCGGGCGGCGGTCGATGCACCAGCAGCAGGGCGTCGCGCAGGCTGGGCAGGCGCAGCCGGGCCAACACCTCCGCCGGCAGCAGTTCCAGTTTTTCGGCGGGCGGCAGTAGCCGCAGCGCCTCGGCGATCCAGCGCGCCAGCGCGCTGGCGCCAATGCCCTCGATCGCCGGATACACCGGATCGAGCTGATCGGGCAAGGTCGGTTCGGCTTGCGCGGCCAGCAGCCGGTAGCTCGGATGCACCATTTCCGGCCCGTTGTTGCCAAAGCGCACCTGCCCGAACGCGCGCACCCGCGTACCGGGCTGGAATTGTGCGACCTGGGTGCTGCGAAAATGGATGAAACGCAGCACCAGGGTTTGCCGAGAATCGTCGGCGATGGCCACACGCAGCATCGGCCGATAGCGAAAGCCGCGCTCGACCGCTTCCACCACGCCCTCAACTTGCGCGCTGTGGCCGGCAACCAACTCGCGGATCGGGGTCAGCCGGGTGCGATCCTCGTAACGCAGTGGCAGGTGCAGCCACAGGTCGGGCACGCTCAACAAACCGCGCGCCGCCAGCTTCTCTGCCACCCGTGGGCCGATCCCGGAAAGGCTGGCAAGCCCGGCCTGCGAGCCGCCCGACAATAACGGCGCCTTGGCCGCAAGCCGGCTCATCGATCAGGCAAGCACAAGTATTGCGTCCACTTCCACCTTCGCCGCGCGCGGCAGCGCCGACACCTCGATGGTGGAGCGTGCCGGATACGGCGCGTTGAAATAATCAGCCATCACTGCGTTGACGGCAGCAAAATCACCCAGGTCGGTGACGTAGATACCCACCCGCGCAACGTCATCAAAACTGCCGCCGGCTGCGGTGATGACTGCACGCAGGTTCTCGAACACACGCCGGGTCTGGGTGCTGATGTCGCCCTGTACCAGCTCGCCAGTGGCTGGGTCGAGAGGGATCTGCCCGGACAAATACACCGTGTCGCCGCAGCGCACCGCCTGCGAATACGGGCCGATGGCAGCGGGTGCGAGTGCGGTGGCAATGGCTTGGCGAGGCATGGCGGCTCCGATCATTCAGGTTGAAGTCGCCAGTGTAGCCGAGCGATCAAATCCGCTGCACACCGTTGACCACACTCAGCCGCCGCACCCGGCGGATCACATCGGCCAGATGACGGCGATCACGCACTTCGATCACGAAATCCATTACCGATGCGTTGTCGTCGCGTTCGCGGTACTCAACGCTGTCGATATTGGCATCGCGCTCGGCAATCGCGGCAGCCACCCGCGCCAGCACGCCGGGTTTGTTGTCGACATCACAACGCAGCGCGGTGTGGTAATCACCCGCAACCTGACGATCCCAATCGATCGCAATCAGTCGATCAGGGGTCTTGCGGAACTCGGCGACGTTGCGGCATTCCTCGCGATGCACCACCACACCCTTGCCCGACGACAGGTAACCCATGATCGCGTCACCGGGAATCGGCCGGCAGCAAGCGGCGAAGGTGATGACACCGCGCTCGTTGCCACTGACCAGAATCTTTTCGCTGTAGCGTTCGCCGGTGCTGGAAACCGGCAACGCACCGTCGTCTTTGTCACGTAGCAGGGTTTTCGCCACTTGTGCGGGCATCTTGTTGCCCAGCGCAATATCGGCCAGCAACTCTTCCAGCCGGCGATAACGCTGCTCGGCCAGGTACTGGTCCAGCCTGGCCTGACCAACACGCTCGAGCGAACTGGCGAATGTCTCCAGCGCGCGATCAAGCATGCGATGGCCCAGCTCCACCGCGTCCTCGTGTTCGAGGCGTTTGAGGAAATGCCGGATCGCGGTGCGTGCCTTGCTCGACACCACAAACTCCAGCCACTGCGGGCTGGGTGTAGCCGATGGTGCAGTGATGATCTCGACGGTTTGCCCGGATGAAAGCCGCGTATGCAGCGGTTTGAGCTTGCGATCCACGCGCGCGGCAACCGCATGCGCGCCAACATCGGTGTGTACGGTGAAGGCAAAATCCAGGGCGGTGGCATTGCGCGGCAGCGACAAGATATCGCCACGCGGTGAAAACAGATAGACCTCGTCAGGAAACAGGTCGATCTTGACGTTTTCGAGAAACTCCAGCGACGAGCCGGCGTATTTTTGCGATTCCAGCAAATTGCGCACCCAGTCATGGGCGCGCGATTGCGCACTGTTGCCGGCACTCTCGCCGGTCTTGTACGACCAGTGCGCGGCAATGCCTCGCTCGGCAATCAGATCCATTTCCTCGGTTCGTATCTGCACCTCGATGGGCGAACCGTACGGCCCGAACAACACCGTATGCAGCGACTCATAGCCGTTGGCTTTGGGTATCGCAATAAAATCGCGGAAACGGCCATCGACTGGCTTGTACACCGAATGCACCGCGCCAAGCGCGTGGTAACACTGCGCCACGTTCTGCACTACCACCCGGAAGCCGAACACATCCATCACCTGGTTGAAGCTTTTTTGCTCCTGGCGCATTTTGTTGTAAACGCTCCACGGGCCCTTGATCCGCCCGACCAGACGGTGCTCAAGCCCCTCGCTGACAAGCTTTTGCGCCAGCCGTGCTTCGATCAATGCCAATGCCTCGCGGCGCACGACCGGCTCGGAGCGGATGCGTTTGAGGATCACTGCATGGCGACGCGGATACAGGCTGCGAAAACCCAGGTCCTGCAACTCGCTCTTGATCCGGTTCATGCCCAGACGCTGCGCCACCGGCGCGTAAATTTCGAGCGTTTCTCGCGCAATCCGCCAGCGTGCCTCAGTGCTCATCGCATCGAGCGTGCGCATGTTGTGCAGGCGGTCGGCGAGTTTGATGAGGATCACCCGCAGATCGCGCGCCATCGCCAGCAGCATTTTGCGA
>PGZE01000024.1 GCA_002840015.1 Gammaproteobacteria bacterium HGW-Gammaproteobacteria-2
CTAACGCCGAAACTCAGCCGCGGGCTTGCCGAAGCGAAGCGGAGGCAAGACCGTCGGCTGGAGTGCCTGGTTGGGTGCTACCTTACAACCGAAGCTTTTCATAGACACCTTCAACCATGCAGTTATCTTCGTCTTCGATGAAAATAAGACTGCCAAACCCACCAGCCTGAATTTTCAGTATCGCTTCCTCGCCCAAGGCGAGACTGAGACAAGCGCTGGTTTTAATGTAGGTCCCCGTGCCGAAAGCCTCATACCAGTCGTCTTCTTCACGGCTTACTGTGACCTTATACGTGCCGGCAGCGATCTTGCTTGCCCCGTAGACAGCTTTTACATCACAGCTTTTTCCTGCATCCAGAAAGATGAGCTTCCCTGAACCGCCGCTTGCACGGAGCACGGAATCTTCGGAGTAGACGTATTCATAGCAATAGCGGGTGACAATGAAAATGTCCTTTCCCGTGACCTTGTAAAGGTTCGAGTCTTTGCGCGTGACATTGACGTCGTAGTTGTCGGCACAAGCGACACCCGACGCGAGCAGCAAAGCAATGGCAGCGGCAATTTTCATAGTGGCACCCAACGCCTTGAACGAATTGTTAGGTGCCATGCGGCAGTCCGTACCAAACTGCGACCGCAAGAACGCCAAAGCCGAGCAGCAGGCCAATTAGTATGCGGTACCGACTCGCTGATGTATCTACGCCTGACCAATGCGAGAATTTTGTGAAACGAAAAAGTGCAAAGGAAAGTAGGAGCCAAACTAGGAATGACGTCAAAAGCATCGTGCTAACAGCAACAAGTGCTCCTTCTGAGCGGAGCAGGTTTCCGATGATTGCTCCTGCTAGAAAAGTAAGAAGCTCGACGCTTCTTTGCAAATCAGGTCTTGGTGAAAGCGTATGGCCGCACTCTGGGCAAGGCTTTTTAGGGCGCAAGAACATACGAAGGCTTGCTTCGGCATTTACTGAATTGCGACAAGATTCGTTCATGGCACCTAACGTTCGAGCTAAGCGGGCGACGACGGCAGGACGCCAGGCCCGGGCTGGCGAAAATGTACCGCGTACCGCCAGACCGGGCCTGGTGGCCTGCCGTTGGCGCTCCGCTTGAGCGAGGGGTTAGGCCGCGCTTGGCTGGGGCAGTGTGGCCTGTACTTCAGACATGCTTGATCCAGGAGCGGATGAGGGCGATGAATGCTGGTTCCTTGGCCTTGAAATCCTGGGTGCTCGTGAATTTTATTGAAGCGCGATCAGGGGCGAGCCATTTGAGCATGCCGGTTGGGTCTTCGACTTTCACGCCTCCTGGCTCAAGGTTTCGTACCTTTGCACCAAGGTGAAGTATGACCCCGATACCTGCCTTTTCTCTCAGGTTCGTGGTGGCGAAATACTCGTGAGTACGGAAGCTTGGTGCATTCCATTTCACGCCTTCCTTGATGCTCGGGTCTGCGTCAAGGATGGCTACCCGTATCAACTGAATCTCAGTCTTCATCGGGTGAGTGAGCGATATCAGCAAAGCATCGACGGCTTCAGTAGTGTCTGCTGCTGAGATGTGTCGTGTTTTGGTATTCATTGGCGCGGGGATGTGGAATACGCGTGATTGCGCGGCCTAACGTTTGAAATCAGCCGCCGCCGTAGGCGGTCGGCTGGATTGAATTGTTAGCCATTAATATGAGTTGCGCCTAATTTGAATGTCATAGCAATTCATTTCGGCCTTCAACTCCCAGACTCGCTTCCACCGCGTAACAGCGTCTTGAGTTGCGACTACCGCCATATCATTGTTGCCCTGCTGTTTATAACGAAGTGCAGCAGATTCTGCACTTCTTGCTTCGTCAACAAGACTATTAAATGAAAGGCTGGCGGCAATTTTTGAGCCACGCCCACTATCTTGATAGCGCAAATCATTGCAGTCAGGTTGGCGGATATCAGAAACGCGGGGTTTGTATTCAGACACAAGGGCTTGCAATACTTGCGATGGCCTGACGTCGGTTGCATCGGCCTTCCTCTCCGCATTTTTTCCAATAAACCAGTACGCAGCAATTGTAATAGCTGGTAGACCGACCAAGAGGATCAGTGCGATTTTCAAGAACTTGCGCATGGGTTTCCTATGGCTAACGATTAAGCTAACAGGCGAGCAAAAGCGCAGCTTTTGCGAGTCCAGTGAGCGAAGCGAACGGTGTTGAGCGCATTGTTAGACGGCGCTCAACACCGCGTGGCTGTTAGCGAGCTTTTGAAAGCAAAGCCAATCCGGCAACGGTTAATACTCCAATAACGCCCAAGGCTGCGCCTTTGGCAAATCCTGCTTCATGCCCCCTCTGATAACCCTTTTCTTCTCCCGCTGTATATCCTTTGAAATCCTCGCTGCGCTCATTTGAGAATATATAATTCTTGAATTCATCCGCTATTTGAGGTTCTTTTGCAAGCCGCTCTAAGACAGTGCGAGCAGTTTCTATGGCCACTCTATTAAGTTCGGCGAATTCCTTGAGTTTACTTTCGCTTAGTAATATTTCTTCTGCATTTTTTTGAATATTGCTCATTTGTGTCTCCAGGTTTTGTGTTTTGTGTTTTGGCAAGGCCTTGAGTTTTTTGGCTTATGCGTAGTTTCTTTTTTCTGTGGTTCCGCAATTGGTGCACTTCATTACTATTTTCCCGTCAACGACACCATCTCGTATGAAGCTATGCTCGTAATTACCATTTTTTTCATGGCCGCACCTTGTGCATGCTAGCACTGACTGGCATTTAGAGTTTACGCCAAGCTTTCTGTACTCTTCGTGAACTTCCTTCTTGTGTACCTCGCCGCAATGAATGCATTTTTGGGCTCTTGTGCATTTCAACTGGCTGCTATAGTCAAAAGGAGCATCCTTCCAGTCGCATTCATATGCATGTTTTTTTTCAATCACTAGTTCCATACAGTCTGGACATGTTTTTTCCAAGTGGCATTTCGGTTTGCCATCTGGCGTGCTGAATGTTCCTGCATGGAAACCGATTCCGCATTTTGCTTTTGTTGCAACTTTTTTAATTGAGTCCCAGAGGCCCATTGATTTCTCCTTTTTGAGTGGCGTCTAACGCCAAGTAGCCCCCGAAATCGGGCTGTAGCGCCGTATGGTCGTCTTGCGCTTACGCCAAGTCAAGAAAATTCCTACACCAGATCAGGTGCTTGTCCTATACCCACGCCACTTCCCACCGTTGATGATGTGTTGCTACATCCCGACGGAGAGGGCGTATGAAATATCAGCGCGGATCAGCAGGCATATCCAACGCGCACGGAGAACCGCGACCTGGGCGCTTGATGGACGAGGTTCGCCGATGTTTGCGGGTAAAGCACTACAGTTTGCGTACCGAGCAGGCTTATACGGGCTGGATACGTCGGTTCATCCTGGCGAGCGGAAAGCGACACCCGAAAGACATGGGTGCGCCGGAGGTGGAGCGCTTCCTGTCAGCACTTGCGGTGCATGGGCGAGTGGCCGCCAGCACCCAGAATCAGGCGCTGTCGGCTTTGCTGTTTCTCTATCGCGAAGTGCTGGCCGTGGACTTGCCGTGGCTGGACAACGTGGTGCGGGCGAAACGGCCACAACGGGTGCCATCGGTGCTGTCACGCGAAGAAGTGCATCGCTTGTTGGCGGCGATGGAGGGCAGGCCGTGGCTACTGGCCAGCCTGTTGTACGGCACCGGGATGCGGTTGATGGAATGCCTGCGTTTGCGAGTGAAGGACGTGGACTTTGCGCGCAATGAGATCACGGTGCGCGAAGGCAAGGGCGGCAAGGACCGGCACACGGTATTGCCGCGCACGTTGCTGGAGCCGTTGCAGCGTGAAATTGAGCGGGCACGGCTGATCCACGCCAACGATCTGGCGCAGGGCTTCGGCGCGACATGGCTTCCTTTTGCCTTGGCTCGGAAGTATCCGGGCGCGCCCAGGGAGTTCGGGTGGCAATACGTGTTCCCTTCCGTGCAGCGTTCGTGCGACCCGCGCGACGGCATCGTGCGCCGGCACCATATCGACGATAGCGTGCTGGCTCGGGCCATCAAGCGTGCGCGAACGCAAGCGGCCATCGACAAGCCGGTCAGTGCGCACACTTTGCGCCATTCGTTTGCGACGCATTTGTTGGAGGGAGGCTACGACATTCGCACGGTACAGGAGCTGCTCGGCCACAAGGATGTGAGCACGACAATGATCTACACCCATGTGCTGAACAAGGGCGGGCGCGGGGTGTTGAGCCCGCTGGATCGGTGAAGTGTGATCGGCTGTCATACCGCAATGTTGTATTGCGTGTCGCCCACAGGGTGAACTCCCACAACAGCACGCCCCCTGTCGCCTACAGGGTGGGCTCAAACGCCGCACCTGTGGGAGCGCGCCTTGCGCGCGAAGCTGTCGCAAAAGGGTTCGCCGGCAGGCCGGCTCCCACAACTGCACGGATTGGCACCAGCGAGTAACACAGTTGCCCACAAAAGACGCGCACGCTCATTCCGGCGCTCACAGGGTGAACCCCTACAACGCACGCGCCCTGTAACCGCGACACCCACACCGCTGCAATATAGAATCAGGCATCTTCCGGAGATCACCATGAGCGATATTTTTCTTGGCAAGGGCGAGCACGATGTTTACCTGTTGAGCCGTTACGGCAATCGCCACGGCTTGATTGCTGGCGCCACCGGTACCGGCAAGTCGGTATCGCTGATGGTGTTGGCGGAAGGGTTTTCGCGCTTGGGTGTGCCGGTGTTCATGGCCGATGTGAAGGGCGATATCGCCGGTCTGGCAGTGGCCGGCACGCTGGGCGACAAACTGCAAAAACGCATCGATACGCTGGGCATCAGCGGCTATGCCAATGAAGCCAATCCGGTGGTGTTCTGGGATTTGTACGGCAAGCTTGGGCATCCGGTGCGCACCACGGTGTCGGAAATGGGCCCTACCCTGCTGGCGCGGGTGCTGGAATTGAACGATGTGCAGGAAGGCGTGCTGGAAATCGCGTTCCGCTTCGCCGACGATCAGGGTTTGCTGCTGCTCGACCTCGACGACCTGCGCGCGCTGTTGAACCACGTGCTTGAAAACGCCAAGGCGATTTCCGGGCAGTACGGCCTGGTCAGCAGCCAGTCGGTATCGGCGATTTTGCGTTCATTGCTGCGGCTGGAGTCGGACGGCGGCAAACATTTTTTCGGCGAGCCGGCGTTGGCGCTGGAGGACATCATGCGCCAGGACATGAGCGGGCGCGGCATCATCAACCTGCTCGCCGCCGATCAATTGATCCTCAAGCCACGGCTGTATTCGAGCTTCCTGTTGTGGCTGCTGTCGGAGCTGTTCGAGAACCTGCCCGAGGTGGGCGACATGGAGCAGCCCAAGCTGGTGTTTATTTTCGACGAAGCGCATCTGTTGTTCGACGATTGCCCGC
Organism: Gammaproteobacteria bacterium HGW-Gammaproteobacteria-2; assembly: GCA_002840015.1. Taxonomy (GTDB): domain Bacteria; phylum Pseudomonadota; class Gammaproteobacteria; order Xanthomonadales; family Xanthomonadaceae. The sequence continues at coordinate 5,366 of PGZE01000024.1, forward strand.
CGGCCTTGCGCCAGCGCGTGGAACAGGTGGTGCGGCTGATCCGCTCCAAGGGCGTGGGCGTGTATTTTTGCTCGCAAAACCCCGACGACGTGCCCGACCAGGTGCTGGGTCAGCTCGGCAATCGTATCCAGCATGCACTGCGTGCCTTCACCCCGCGCGACCAAAAGGCGGTACGCAGTGCCGCCGAAACCTTTGTCGCCAATCCCAATCTCGATGTGGCGAAGGTGATTTCCGAACTCGCGGTCGGTGAAGCGCTGGTTTCGACGCTGCAGGACAAGGGCATCCCGATGCCGGTGCAGCGCACGATGATGGCGCCGCCACGCTGCCGCATGGGCACCATCAGCGACGAAGAGCGTGCCAGCGTACGCGCACGCAGCCCGGTTGGTGGCCGTTACGACACCGCGCTCAATCGCGAGTCGGCCTACGAAGTGCTGGCACAGCGCGCCGTAACAACGCCCGAGGTGACAACGCCTGCTGCGGCGACGCCCCCCGCCAAAAAAGCCAGCGCCCGCGAGCAAGCCGCTGGTGGCGGCATCGGCGGTTGGCTCAAGGACATGTTGTTTGGCACCTCACGCCGGCAAGGTGCCATCGAGGCGGTGGCCAAATCGACGATGCGGACCATGGGCAACCAGGTGGGCCGGCAGATCCTGCGCGGGGTGCTGGGCGGCATCACCGGCACTACGCGCCGACGCTGAGCGCAGCCAAATATGACAGCGCGATACACCCCCGATGCACCCGCGTTCTGGCTGGTATTGCCACGCATCGCCGGCTACCCCTTCCGCGGCGTGGCGGCGATCATGCTCGGCGCGATGGTGGTGCTGGAGTTTTTGTCGGGCATGCCGGTTCTGGGCTGGGCCATCGCCCTGTTCGCCAAGGTATTGGCATTCAAATATGTGCTGGAAATCGTGCGCGATACCGCCGATGGCCATCTCGACCCGCCCGAGTTCGGCAGTGATATCAACAGTGGCCTGGCGCTCGCGCTGATCCTGGTGCAGCTAATGGCGTTGGCACTGATCATTTTTGCCAGTATCTATCTGGGCACCGCCATGGCCTGGCTGACGACGCTATTGCTGGCGCTGGCGCTGCCGGCGGTGCTGATGTCGCTGGCCATCGATGGGCAGGTGCTGCCCGCGCTCAATCCGCTGAATTGGCTTGCGCTTGCGGCGCGTCTGGGCACACCGTATTTTGTGGCTGCCGTGACCAGCGCATTGACCCTGGTGCTTGGCTCACTGGCGGCGGCAATGCTGACGGCGACGCTGCCGGCGCCTTGGGGCAGCTTGATCGCTGCGGCAAGCTTTTATTGGGCGCTGTTCGCTAGCGCCCATCTGCTGGGCTATCTGATTTTTCAGTACCACCAGCGTCTTGGTTTTACCCCTGGCCGCGAGCAGGAAAAGGCCCCCGAGTTGCCGCGCAACCGCGACCAGACCGCGTTGGCTGCCGCTGAAGCACTGATTGAATCGGGCAATGCCGCCGCAGCGCGCACCTTGCTGGCCGAGCATATCCGCGACCGCGCGGTGGCAGCGGCGCTGCATCAGCGCTACCGGCAGTTGCTCGATCGCCAGCATCACCGCGACGCGTTGCTGGCGCATGGTCGCAACTGGTTGCATCAATTGCTTGAAGAACGCGACCTGCGCCAGGCCTGCGCGCTGGCGGCAGACTGCCTTGCGCTGAGCGACGATTTTCAACCGCTACTTGCGGATGATCTGATCGCGGTGTGTACCTTCGCGGCGCAAAACGGCAAGTCACAATTGGCCCTTGACGCCTTGCTGTGCCTGCGCGCCGGTTTTCCACGCGATGCGCGGATGGCGCAATGGGCAGTGGATGCCGCCATCATTTGCGGCGAACGCTTTGGCCGGATCGATGAAGCGCGCGCATTGCTTGCCGGTGCGCTGGATGCCGAGCCATCACCCGCCCTGCGTCAGCAGATCGAACAGGTGCGAGGGCAATGGGCGGGGATGTAACGGGACCTGCCTTCAGCGGCCCGGCAAGCCAAACATCCCCTGCGGTGGTTTCGCCAGCGTCGCAATCTGCGCGCTGAGCTGCTGGCCCAGCGTCTGCTCCAGTTCGTGCAGGTCACTGAGCACGTTGGAACCGCTGCCGTGGTACCAACGCACGCGCGAAGCTATGCCGCTCGCCGTGTCCGCGCCCACAGTTCGGATCAGGCGCTCGCTCCAGGCGGTGCTCGCATCCAGCGCCAGTGCGTAGGCAAATCGCGACCGCCAGACATCGGCATCAATGCCAGCCTCAGCCTCGGGCGATACCGCGCTCGCCAGATAATCCGCGAATGCCGCCACCGCGCCTCGCCGCCGCTGCACCTCGCGCGCAGGCAACTGCTCGGCCAGCATTTCCTCGTAACCCTCGCAGGCGTGCGCCATGCGCCGCGCGTTGTTTTCGGTGAGTTCGAACACCTGTCCACCGCGCGCAAAAAGCCGTTCGGCCAGTGCGCGCTGGATCGGCGTCAAAGCGTCATCACTGGCATCGGGCTGGCGTTGCAGGCGCCAACGGAACCCGACCACGCGCGCCTCGCGGCCGATCTGCAGGTAGCCGCGAATCGCCATGTCCACCAGATCTGCGGCGATGCAGCGCGCATCATAGGCCCCGCGAAACAGGTAACGCGCACTGCCCGGTGACAAGCCGGCCGGCGCTTGGCTTGGGTCGAACGCGGCCACCGGCTCGGTTGGTGCGCGTGTGTCATGCCGCTGCCAGATCTGCCAGCCAATGAACCCGGCAAGCACCAGAGCAGCTGCCAGCGAAATCCATAAAACCATCTCCCCACCCCATCCGTTTCGTGATCTGCAATTGCAGCCATCAACTGCGTTTTGTGTTGCTCAGATTACCTGCACACGGGCATTTCGTGCGTCCTCAGGTATATTCGCCGATCGAAACTCTACAACAGGCCATGACGAATGACCGACAATCCAAGCACAAAACACAGCATTCTCGACCGCTTCTTGAGCGTGGTCGAACGCGGCGGCAATGCCTTGCCACACCCTGCCACCTTGTTCGCATTGCTGGCGCTTGCGGTGATCGTGATCTCGTGGCTTGCCTCGCTCGCCGACCTGAGCGTGATCCACCCGGCCACCGGTGAGGTAGTGCGCCCCGTCAATCTGCTCAGCATCTCCGGCCTGCACCGGATACTGACCGGCGCGGTCACCAACTTCACCAGTTTTGCGCCATTGGGCACGGTGTTGGTGGCATTGATCGGCATCGGTGTGGCCGAGCACAGTGGCCTGATCGGTGCGGCCTTGCGCATGCTGGTGCTGTCGGCGCCGCGCTCGCTGCTGACGCCGATCCTGGTGTTCGCCGGGGTGATGTCGAACATGGCCAGCGAAATCGGCTATGTGCTGCTGGTGCCGCTGGCCGGGCTGACTTTCAAGGCCGCCGGGCGCCACCCAATCCTTGGCATGGCGGCGGCATTCGCTGGCGTGTCTGGCGGTTACTCAGCCAATTTGCTGATCGGCACCATCGACCCGCTGCTGTCGGGCTTGTCCATGGAAGCAGCGCGTATTGTCGATCCGGCCTACACCGTCAGCCCGCTGGCCAATTGGTACTTCATGATTGTGTCAACACCGCTGGTTACTGCAATGGGCTGGTTCGTCACCGAGCGTATCGTGGCGCCGCGCTTCCCCGACACCGCGAGTGTCGATGCCGCTGATGACGCCGACCCACAATCACAACGCCTGAGCCCAGCCGAGCGGCTCGGCATCCGCTACGCATTGATAGCCACCGCAGCGTTATCGCTGCTGCTGCTGTGGTCGGCATTGCCGCTGGGGTCGATCCCGGGTGCTGGATTCCTGCGAGACGCGGGCACCGGCGATCTGCTCAAATCGCCGTTTCTCAGCGGCGTGGTTGTCATCATTTTCGCCTACGGCGTGCTGGCCGGCATTGCCTATGGCGTTGGCGCGGGCACCATCCGCAACGACACCGATGTCATCAACGGCATGGGCGCCAGCATGAGCACACTGGGCGGCTATCTGGTGCTGGTGTTTTTTGCTGCGCAATTCGTGGCGTTCTTCAACTGGACGCAACTGGGCCTGGTGTTTGCTGTTGAAGGCGCCGACGCGCTCAAAGCCATGGGCATGCCCACCATTCCGCTGTTCATCAGTTTTATCCTGCTGACCGCGACGGTGAACCTGTTCATGGGCTCGGCTTCGGCCAAGTGGGCGTTGATGGCGCCGGTGTTTGTGCCGATGTTCATGCTGCTGGGTTACTCGCCGGAGATGACCCAGGTTGCGTACCGCGTAGGCGACAGCGTTACCAATATCATTTCGCCGATGATGAGCTATTTCGCGCTGATCATCGCGTTCTTCCAACGCTATGAACCCAAGGCCGGCATCGGCACGCTGGTCGCCACCATGCTGCCGTACTCGCTGGTCTTTGCCATCGGTTGGAGCATCATGTTCGGTCTCTGGATTTGGTTGGGCTTGCCAATCGGCCCGGATGCGCCGCTGCACTACATTCCTGCCGCCGGATAGCTGCCCGGATGTCGCGCTGGCGCCCTGCCACTGCTGCTGCCACCGCGTTGATTACCCGCGCGGGGCTGGCACGGTTGCGCGCCGAACTCGATGAACTATGGCGGGTGCGCCGGCCGGAAGTGGTCAGCGCACTGGCCGCAGCGGCAGCAGAAGGTGACCGCTCGGAGAATGCCGAATACAGCTATCGCAAAAAGCAATTGGCTGAAATCGACCGGCGGATACGCTACCTGAGCAAGCGTCTTGACACACTACGCATTGCCGAAGGCGTACCCGTCGACCCGGGCGCGATCTTCTTTGGCGCCTGCGTTGAGCTTGAAGACTGCAACAGCGGTGAACGGTGCGTCTATCGCATCGTCGGCCCGGACGAAACCGACGCAAGCAGTGGCGATATCAGCATCGATTCGCCACTGGCGCGCGCACTGCTGAAGCGCCGTGTCGATGACGAGGTGCATGTGGCATTGCCCAACGGGCCAGCGCATTTCGTGGTGGTGGCGATTCGCTATCCGTTGGCGGCGTAGTGCGTAGTGCTGCGTTGCGACTTGCCGTGCAGTTATAAAGCGCTATTACCCAGCACAAAATCATCGGCATCGAGTTGCGCCGGAAAGCGCGCACGATGTTCCAGCAACGCGCTGCCGCTCAAGGTGGCCGTTGCCACATGCGGATGCGGACCGATCTCGACCAACTCGATACCGAGCTGATCGAGCACTACGCTGTCACCGCTGTAGGCGATGCCATTGCCATCGCTGCCGACCCGATTCACAGCTGCCACACAGGCCAGGTTTTCGATGGCGCGGGCACGCAGCAAGGTGCGCCAGGCGTGACGCCGCGGCGCTGGCCAATTGGCCACAAACAGCAATAGATCGTAATCGAAGCGACCCGCCACTTCATGGCCGAAGCGATTGCGATTGAACACCGGGAAGCGCAGGTCGTAGCAGACCAGCGGACAGATTCGCCAACCCATGTATTCCACGGTCAGCCGTTCACGGCCAGCGGCGTACCGCTCGTGCTCATTGGCCATGCGAAACAGGTGCCGCTTGTCGTAGTGCGCCAGCTCGCCGCCCGGTGCCGCCCACAGCAAGCGGTTGTATACGCCATCACCGTCACGGATCTGCACGCTACCGGTGACCGCAGCACCAATCTCGGCGCTGAGTTCACGCAACCAGGCAACACTCGGCCCATCCATCGTCTCGGCATCGGCCAGCGCTTCATTGCTGAAGCCGCTGGTGAAGGTTTCCGGCAAGATGACCAGATCGGTATTACCGCCTGCGCTGCGCGCCAGATCACCGTACATGGCGCGGTTCGCTTCCGGGTCGTGCCAATGGGTTTCGCCCTGGACCAGGGTGACACGCAGGTCGGGAAGGCTCATGGGACGGCTCCAGACGGTGTGTTGGTCAGATCGCGCACAGAATGGCGGCCGCCTGCGCCAGGGTCTCATCGGATTTGGCAAAGCACAACCGCACCACATGGGTACCCGGATGCTGGCGATAGAACGGCGACAACGGTATCGCGGCGATGCCCTTTTCCGCCACCAGCCAGCGGCAAAACGCGACATCATCCAGATCGCTGATTGCCGAGTAATCGACCAGTTGAAAATACGAACCGGCCACCGGGCGCAAGCCAAAGCGCGAATCCTTGAGCAACGCCTGAAAGCGATCACGCTTGGCCTGGTAGAACGCCGGCAACGCCTGGTCGTGCTCGGGATGCTGGCGGATCGCCTCGGCAAATGCCCACTGCGCCGGGTTGAAGGTGCAGAAGGTGATGTACTGATGCACCTTGCGAAACTCGGTGCTCAGCGCTGCTGGCGCGATGCAGTAACCAACCTTCCAGCCGGTGCAGTGATAGGTTTTGCCAAAGCTCGAAATCACAAAACTGCGCGCCCGCAATGCGGGGTGGCGCAACACGGTGGCGTGTTCGCGGCCATCGAAAATGATGTGTTCGTAGACTTCATCGGACAGCACTGTGATATCGGTTTCGCGCACGATCCCGGCCAGGGCATCGAGATCAGCCGCGCTGAACGCTGCGCCGGAGGGATTGTGCGGCGAATTGACCATGATCATCCGCGTGCGCGGCGTTACCGCATCGCGCACACGTTGCCAGTCGACGGAAAAATCGTCGGGGCGCAGCGCAATATGCACTGCCGTGGCACCGGCCAGATCGATCGCCGGCTCGTAGCAGTCATAGCAGGGGTCGAGCACGATCACTTCTTCACCGGCACGCACCACCGCCTGGATCGCGGCGTAGATCGCCTCGCTGGCGCCGGATGTCACTGTGATCTCGTGTTCGGGATCAACAACCACGCCATAGCAGCGCGCGGTCTTTTCCGCGATCGCCTGGCGCAGCGCCGGGATACCGCTCATCGGCGCGTACTGGTTTTTGCCCTCGCGCGCGGCACGCGCCATGGCATCGACCAGAAACTCGGGCACTGAAAAATCAGGAAAGCCCTGCCCCAGATTGATCGCGCCGTGTTCCGCGGCAAGTTGCGACATCACTGTGAAAATCGTGGTGCCGACACGTGGCAGTTTGCTGTTCATTGACATCAAATTTCCGTACTGGGGGCAACGCGTTTGGTGCTTTCCAACGCAGCGTCATTGGCAAAGTTTACGGGATGACAGCGACTGCACCGGCAGATCTTCCTGCCAAAGCCCAAGCAATGGTGGCTGCAACGCGGCGAGAACGCGTATCTGGCTGATATCGTTTGACGCCAGATCACGGCTGAGAACGCCCACTACTGATAACTCGTCGAAGGCAGGTGTCGCCACAAACTCACAGGTCGGGCAAGCGCCCTGATCGAATTGCTTGAGTTCCATGATCTGCTCCGGGTCGAAGCCCCGCTGCCCGAACAACCAGCGAGGAAAGCCCTGCGCGTCGTACAAGTAGGCAGCGAATATCTCCTGATTCGAGCCGGCGTCAATCTGTATCGAATAGCCAAAGCCCGGTTTGTCTTCTGAGAACCAATGGCCACTGACATCAAGATCGACGCCACTGAAACCAACGCAGCCACCGGCGCCCAGCCGCGTCATCGGCTCCGAGCCGGTCTTGCCATCAAGCGCGAAGCTGAAGGTGAATGATTCTTCGCCAGTTGGCGTCACCAGCATCTCGCCGACCTTGACGTTGCGCGCGCTGTTGCCATTCCACACCACCCGCAGCAGGTCGCCGCGGAAGGTCTGGGTGGCATCGGTCGGGCTGGGTGCAGCGCCCTGGCCGAAGTACCAAGTTGGGGTGCCGTCTTCCAGATACGCATACCACACCGCAAACCACTGATCGCCGGCGAAATCGAGAAACATCCCGGAACTCGAACCGATACGGCGGCTATCAAAATAATGCCCCGCACGCAGCGCCGGACGTGGGTCGGCCTGGGTGATCGCGGCTTTGAGGGTTACCGATTGCGGGCCGAGATTATTTGCCTGCGCCACTGGCGTTACATACCAACGACCGGGTGTCAGTGCATCATCAGCAATCGTGATCGTCTTCGTTTGCGCATCGCCGGTAACACTGAACGGCGCATCCTGGTAAAACGGCGCCGGGTCGATCGTGGTGCGGTCATCGGCCGCAGACGGTGCAGGCGCGACATACAAATCAATCAAGCCTGCGCCGCTCGCAGTGAACTCAACCGTACGCGCATTCGGCGGGACATCGAAAAATACCTGATCCATCACTTCAATGTCATCCACCGCCAATGACAGCGCACGCTTGTTTACCAAGGCGCGCGGCGCACTCGGGCCGAATTCGCGAGACAGCGTTAGTGGGATCGTCGCCACTACCTCGCCAGGAGCCGATTCGACGATCACAAACCCCATGCGTGTCTGCGCCGACTTGAAAGCCGGGTCGTCCCACGCCACGCGTATTGTGATTTCCTCATCAACACCCACCATGCCAGGCCCGGTCGCCACCAGCCCGTTCACGCCGGAGTCGGTCGGAATCAATGCGACCGACACATCAGCGGTGTCGGTGCCGCCACTGCTTTGGAAGTTTTGGACGATCCACCAATACGTCAGATTCTCACTACCACCTGGATGCTGAATATCGATCTCGCAACGCTCAATGCTGGTATCACCAAAGGAGGCGCACAACTGCTCGATACTCGCGGGTTGCGCATCACTGTCAAAATCACTGCCGACATACAAATCCATGTCAGCCGCAGAAACCGACGATAGACTGACAACCAGGCGATACGCTGCCGGGGACTCATTTGCACCCGGAGGAACGCTGACAAGCCCAACTACTGAACCGACGCCGATATCAAAGACATCCTCTGCGGTCGGGTCCTGCTCCAGCTCAATCTGGCTCAAGTCGGGAGCTACCAGCGCGGAACCGATGAAACCCGCCTGCGGGAGTTCGCCTGCACCGCTCACTTGGATATCGACAAACCCGGCGTCGGTGTCGGCCAATGCAGCGACCGGCTCAAACGGCTCACCCGTTGACAAATCAATCGCCAGCGATGGCGTGGTCACGACGCTGACGGATTCCGCTGTGGCTGGAGGCACAAACTCCGTTCGCAGTGATCGTTCAAGGCGAGGCGGATGATCCGCTGCTGCTGGACGTGCCTGCACGGCAATTGGCGCGATCACGCACATTGCACAAAGCAGGAGATGTTTGAAACTCATGGTGTTGGGCATACAGGCACCGTTCGGCAGGCGGAAAGTCCGACAAGTGCTCAAATCATAGCAACAACACACAACCCGAGCGATGCCGATAACCGAGCTACGGGCCATCGATCAGGCGCCTTGAGGCGCCTGATCGGCCTGTATCGTGCGCAATTGTCTGTTTACTCCCCTTCAACAACACCGGGGCGACTTGTTCAGAGCATCATCATTGGCACAGCTTGCGATCAGACAGTGGGATTACCGGCAGATCCTCGGCCCACAACCCATTCAATGGCGGAGCCAAACTCGCACTGACGCCCATGTCGGTAATGTTGTTCGAAGTGTAGCTGCGGCTCAATGTGCCCACTATCGGCGGCGCCGGTGTTGCTGCAAATGCACAGGTCGGACAAGCGCCTGCATTGAACTGCCACAAGTTGATCGCCGTGCCAGCATCAAACGGCTGCTTTTGCCCGAACAGCCAGCGCGGGAAGCCCTGCGCATCGTACAAATAGGCAGCAAATATCTCCTGGTTTGATCCGGCCTCCAACTGCACGCTATAGCCAAAACCGGGTTTGCTCGACGAGAACCAGTGGCCGCTGACGTCAAGATCGGTGCCGCCAATGTTGAGACAGCCACCGGCGCCCAACCGCGTCATCGGCTCCGAGCCGGTCTTGCCATCGACGATGAAGCTGAAATCGAACGCTTCCGGGCCGGTTGGCGTCACCAGCATCTCGCCGACCTTGACGTTGCTCGATGTGTTGCCATTCCACACCACCTGGGCGCGTCACCCTGGCCGAAGTACCAGGTTGGGGTGCCATCTTCCAAGTAGGCGTACCACACCGCGAACCACTGATTGCCGGCGAAATCGAGAAACATCCCGGAGCTTGAACCGATACGGCGGCTATCGAAATAATGCCCGGAACGCAGCGCCGGGCGCGGGTCGGCCTGAGTGATTGTGGCTTTGAGGGTTACCGATTGCGGGCCGAGATTGTTTGCCTGACGTCCTACTGGCGTGAGATACCAGCGCCCAGGCGTCAATGCCGAACCACTGATGGTGATCGTCTTGCTGGTCGCACCACCCAAGGCACTGAACGGCGCCGCGCTACGCGGCGGTGCCGCGTTGATGGTGGTGCGGTTGTCTGTTGGAGTGGGTGACGGCGCCGCATAAATATCAACGAACCCGTTGCCACCAACGCTGGTGAAACGGACCTCGCGCGCATTGGGCGGCACATCGAAGAATATCCGTTCCATACTTTCGCCGGGGCCAACTGCGATGGGCATATCGACACCATTGGCAAGCGCGCGTGCAGCCGACGGCGATGCCCCGCGATCAAGAATGACCGGCACCGCCCCGATAGGGGTGCCACCCGGCGCGATATAAGCGTAGGCCAATCGTTTTTGCCCAACCTTGAAGGTTGGATCATTCCATGCCGCACGCAGGGTGAACGGCGCGAGCCGGTCGATCTGGCCGGGGCCGGTCACCACCAATCCACCAGCGACCGGATCAAGCGGCAACAAAAAGGCATCGACACGAGCCGAGTCGATCTGTTTGTTGCCGAGGTCATCACGACTTGCTGCCCAACTTTGCGCCAACCACCAGTAGACCAGATTCTGCGAGCCACCTGGATGTTCAATAAGGACTTCGCAGGTTTCTGCTGCACCGGCTGATGTCGAGGCACACAGTTCCTCGTCAGAGCCAGGACCGCCATTGGCATTGCCGTCCTGACCAATGAACAGATCCATGTCATTGGCCGTGGAACTGTTCAGATCGACGAGCAGACGGTAAGTGCGCGGCGAACCATTCGGACCAGGCGGAACCTGGACCAATCGCCAGATCACACCCGCGTTGAGATCGTCGTATGGGTTGTCGTTGGTGGGATCTTCAGCCATCACCACGTTGGTGGTCGTCGCTGGCGCCAAAGCCGTGCCGAGAAAGCCCGCATTTGGCATTGCCAACAGACCGTCGGCAGGAATATCGACAAAACCCGCATCATCGGCAGCCTGCACTGTCACAGCCGCCGGCACATTGCCGATGCTCGCCTTCACCGATAACGGCAGCCGCGCATCTGCAACACTGTCGGCAGTAACGCGCACCAAGCGCACCGCCCCATGCACCCAGTCGCCAGCTATCGATGCGTCCGTCACAGTAAGACTAACCGTCAACGTCTGGCCAGCCCCGGCATTCAGGGTGAAGGTTGCCGGCGAGACATCAACCTGCAAACCGCTCGGTGTATCCACCTCAACCCGCCATGTCCCGCCAGCACCATAAGCGACCACACGACGCTTGAGTTGGCAGGTTTCAAAGCAGTTTGGCTCGACCAGCGCTGGCAGGTTGAGCTTGCGTGGGTCGCCATTCGCCAATACCGGATTGGCGCTTGTGAAGTTCTGGAAATTCGGTGCCGGTGCCGCGATCGGAAAATACAACCCCGCTTTGACTGCCGCGCTCAGATCGACCACACCACTGCCCTGCTGGAACGGGTTGGCAGGGGTGACGCCATCAAAATCGCGTGCCGATGGCCGTGCGGTGGTCATCAGTGCGCCCACCACCTGCTCGACACGGGCCGGCCCCTTGCTGGACAACTGACTACTGCGCGCACCGATGATCAGCGCAGCTGCACCGGCAATATGCGGGGATGACATCGAAGTGCCCGAGAGGTTGGCTACGCCAGTACCCGTTGCTGTCGCAGCCAGGATACTCACACCCGGCGCGGTCAGGCCAGGCTTCAGCACCGCCTCGATATCCACCGTGTCACCGGGGTTCGGGCCACGGCTGGAGAAGTCAGCCAGAATATCGGCACGCGAGGGATCGTCCGCCAGCTTGCTTCCGGTCAAGCGCCCCTTCGGACTGCCACCAAGCGCGACCCAGGCACGAAGCGCGTCGGCATCCACCGACGACAGATGCACAGCGGGCCGCGAATGCGGATCGGAATTGACGCTGGCGCCGTTTTCCGGCTGGTTGAGCAGTACCATCGCGCCGCCGCCAGCAAGGCGAACATTATTGCTTTTGGCCACGCGCGCGTAAAAACCACGCTCACACAGCACCATTTGGGTGGCAGTAAAACGCGTCGATGTCCACGACACCGGCTTGCTGGCACCCGTAGGCACTGCGCCCTCGGCATTGGTGCCCTGCCCGCACAACGGAAAGTCGCTCGGCCGCAGCAGATCGAAAATGCCGGTACTGCTTGCAGTGCCGGTGTTTCCTGCACCACGCAGCACGCCGCCGCCCGGCAGTGGGCCAACACCACCAGACAGCTCCAAATCGTTGACGATGGCACGCGTGTGCGTGGCTGCAGCAGCCGTCAGCACCCACGGAGCATTGGCTGGCGACCCAACGGTTCCCGGATTGGGGCCATCATTGCCAGCAGAAACAACAACGACAATGCCTGCGTCGTAGGCTCCCCTGAAAGCTATAGCATCACCATCGGCCCACGGATTTCTGGCGCCACCACCGATGGAGTAATTGATGACATCGACACCATCGGCGACGGCGCGATTGATCGCCGCCAGCGTCCATCTGCCATCACAATTGGACTCCATCTCGCAGGCTTTGTAAGTAACCAGATTGGCGCGCGGCGCGACGCCAGTGAAAGTAACTGCCACCGCCCCGCTCGGGCCGTCGATAGTGCCCGCCATCGGGTTGCCGACTGCGGTCGAAGCGGTGTGGCTGCCGTGGCCATCCACATCAAGGCCGTTATTGGGCTCGTTGTCGCCGTTGCCGGTAGTGAAGTCGTAGACACCAATCAGCTTGTTGTTGCACGTCGACCCACCGGCACAAAGGGTGCCGAGAAAGTTTCCGCTACCACGCGGGTTGCTGATCGGCACCCCGCCACTGGTGGCAGCGAACATCGGATGGCTGGCATTGACGCCGGTATCGATGACGCCAACGACCACACCCTCGCCACGCGACTGCACGCCCGCCGCGCCACTCCATACGTGATCGGCCTTGATCCAGCGCGGGCCGGCATCGGTCAGCGGCTTCGACACCCAGTTCGGGATGACGTTGGCAACACCCGGCATCTTCGCCAGCCGCGCCGCCTCATCCGCGCTCAGCTCCAGCGACACGCCGTTGAGGGCTGCCTCGTAGACGAAACCCGGCCGCAGCGGCCGCCCGAATTCGACCTCGGCGCGGGTCAGGCGCTCACTGCGCATGTCGGCAAGATACGCTGCATAGGCGCGCGAAGCCGGCGCATTGATGTCGAACCGGTCGGCGCCGGTAACCGCCGGGGTGGTGGCGGCGAGGCTGACGCGGGCATCCTTGCTTGGCTTGCCGCCACGGAAGCTGGCGATAGCCGGCTCCGCGAACACCACGATCCAGGTGCTGCGGCCCTCGGCATCGGCCAGTGTCGCCGCAGCGCGTGGCGATTTTGCTGGCAGCGCTTGCCACGGCGACAACGCCAGGCCAGCAGCAATCGCCAATGTCAACAGGTGGTTGGGCTTGATCATGGTCTGTATGTCTCAGGCTGGGGAGATTCGCCAGGCTACGAAAAGAAAAAACATTCGCACACAGCGGCAACGGCTCTTCATGGTAGCTCAGCCGGAAGCACTTGGGCAGAGTGAGGGTGATGGATGGTTCACAGGTAATCGAGTCGCCCACTGATGCGCATAACAGTCGTCACCCTGTGGGTGATGCTTTCTTATGGGAGCCCACCCTGTGAGCGACTCGGCCACCGACTGCGCGAACACGCCATGACCTCCCACACATGACAAATGCTTCAACTCCGCGCAGAATTGCGGGTTATCACTGCGCGGCCGAATGTGGCCGGCATAACGCCATCCAGGGAGTCCTTCGTGAATAACCGCTCGCCGATTCGTTCGATTCTCGCCGTTTCCGTCATGTTGGCACTGGCCGCCTGCTCCAAGGCGCCGGAACCGGCCGCAACCCCTGAGGCACCGGCCAAGCAACCGTTGGTCCTCGATCTGAAAACGCCGCTTAGCCAGTTCCGGGTCGCCGACCTCGACCCGAATACCCCGGCCTGCACCGATCTCAACGGCTTCGCCAACAACACCTGGCTGGCAGCCAACCCGGTGCCGTCCGACCGCACCTCGTGGGGCAGCTTTGAGTTGTTGGCCGAGCGCTCGCTGGAAGTGCAGCGCGCCATTGTTGAACACGCTGCCGCCAACATGCCCGAAGCCGGTTCGATCGAAGCCAAGATTGGTGACCTGTGGGCCACCGGCATGGACGAAGCGGCAATCAACGCCGCTGGCATCACTCCGATTCAGCCGCTGCTGGCCGAGGTCGAGGCCATCACCGACAGCGCCAGCCTCGCCGATTACCTGCGCAAGAGCTATGCCGATGGCAATGGCATGTTGTTCGGCTTCGGCCCGCAGGCCGATTTCAAGAACTCCGACATGAACATGGCCTATGCCACCCAGGGCGGCCTCGGCCTGCCTGACCGTGGTTATTACCTGGAAGACCGCGCCGATTACGTGAAGGCGCGTGAAGCCTATGTACTGTACATCGCCAATCTCCTCACGCTGGCCGGCGCCGGCCCGGAGGCCGCGCAACAACAAGCCACCAACATCATGGCGTTCGAAACCCGCCTGGCCAAGGTGTCGTTGTCGAGCGAAGAAATGTCGCGCGATGTCTCCAAGTTCTACAACCCGGTCACCGTGGCCGATGCCGACAAGCTGACCCCCAACTTCCCGTGGTCGCGTTTTTTTGAATCACAGGGCGTCGCACAACCGGAATTGTTCTCGCTGGCGCAGCCCGAGTTCCACGCTGAAGTCAGCGCGATGATGAGCGATACTGCGATCGCTACTTGGAAGAGCTATCTGCGCTTCCATACCGTTGATTCGGCAGCACCATTCCTGGCTGATGCCTTTGCCCAGGAGCGCTTCAATTTCTATAACAAAACCCTGCGCGGTCAGCAGGAGATGCAGCCGCGCTGGAAGCGGGTGCTCAACACCATCAACGGGCAAATGGGCGAAGCCCTTGGCCAGGCCTACGTTGATGTCACCTTCTCGCCGGAAGCCAAGGCGCAGGCTCAGCATCTGGTACACAATCTGAGCGAAGCGCTCAAGGCGCGCATCCAGAATCTGGCTTGGATGAGCGACGAAACCAAAACCAAGGCAATCGAAAAATGGGCCAGCTTCACGCCCAAGATCGGCTACCCGGACAAGTGGCGTGACTGGTCGGGCCTGAACACGGATCGCAGCAGTTACGTTGCCAACCTGCTCGCCGCCAGCCGTTTCAACTACCAGTTTGAGCTGAGCAAGATTGGCAAGCCGGTCGACAAGACCGAATGGGGCATGAGCCCGCAAACGGTGAATGCGTATTACAACCCGCTGGCCAACGAGATCGTGTTCCCGGCAGCCATTCTGCAACCGCCATTCTTCGACCCGAATGCCGATGAGGCACTGAATTACGGCGGTATTGGCGCGGTGATCGGCCACGAAATGACCCACGGCTATGACGACCAGGGCAGCCGCTTCGATGCCAAGGGTAACTTCAGCAACTGGTGGACCGACGCCGACAGCAAGGGCTTTGGTGAGCGCACCGGCAAGTTGGTAGACCAGTTCAATCAATACGTCTCGGTAGACGATATTCACGTCAATGGCCGCCTCACCCTGGGCGAAAACATCGCCGACCTCGGCGGCCTGTCGGTTGCCTACGACGCCCTGCAAAAGGCGTTGGCGGACAATCCCGAAGCCAATCGCGAGATCGATGGCTACAACCAGACGCAGCGCTTCTTCCTGAACTGGGCGGTAGTGTGGCGGCGCAACTTCAAGCCCGAAGAACTGAAAGTGCGCCTGACCACCGACCCGCATGCGCCGGCCAACTTCCGCGCCATCGGTGCACCCTCGAATATCCCGGCATTCGCTGAGGCATTCGAATGCAAGGCCGGTGATCCGATGGTGCGCGACGGCGACAGCCGCGTGGTGATCTGGTAGGAGCGGCGAAGCGTTACGCTCGCCCTCAGGGCGGGCTCCAGGGGCAGATCACCGCATCCTGTGGGAGCGGGCCTCGCCCGCGAACGCTCTGGCGAGAAGCTTCGCGCGCTGGCGCGCTCCCACAAACGCAACCCGCATTCGTATTGAGACAGGTAGAATTGCCCCCCTGTCTTCCACGTATCGACTGCGCAACACATGACCGACACCGCACGCCCCGCTTTTCACGGCTTTGAGCAGATTCCGCTGCGCGAATACGCCGAACGCGCCTATCTCGACTACTCGATGTATGTGGTTCTCGATCGTGCCCTGCCCTTCATCGGCGACGGCCTCAAACCGGTGCAGCGACGCATCATCTACTCGATGAGCGAACTCGGCCTCAACGCCAGCGCCAAGCCGAAAAAATCGGCGCGTACCGTCGGCGACGTGATCGGCAAGTTCCACCCACACGGCGACAGTGCCTGCTACGAAGCCATGGTGTTGATGGCGCAGCCATTTTCGTATCGCTATCCGTTGATCGATGGCCAGGGCAACTTCGGCTCGTCCGACGACCCCAAAAGCTTCGCGGCGATGCGGTACACCGAATCCAAGCTGACCCCGATCGCCGAAGCGTTGCTGGGTGAACTGGCGCACGGCACCGCCGATTGGGTGCCCAACTTCGACGGCACCCTGGAAGAACCCTCGTGGTTGCCCGCACGTCTGCCGCATTTGCTGCTCAATGGCACCATGGGCATTGCGGTGGGCATGTCCACCGATGTGCCGCCGCACAATCTGCGCGAGGTGGTTAGCGCCTGCCTGCGCCTGCTCGATGACCCCGAAGCCAGCGTACGCGATCTGTGCGAGCACGTACGCGGCCCGGATTTTCCGAGTGCCGCCGAAATCATCACCCCGGCCAGGGACCTGCTGGCGATCTACGAAACCGGCAATGGCAGTTATCGCGCGCGCGCCACGTATACCCGCGAGAACGCCAACATCATCATCACCGCGCTGCCGTATCAGGTCAGCCCGAGCAAGGTGCTGGAGCAGATCGCGCAACAGATGCGGGCCAAGAAGCTGCCGTGGCTGGAAGACCTGCGCGACGAATCCGACCACAGCACGCCGGTGCGCCTGGTGCTGGTGCCGCGTTCGAACCGGGTCGATGTCGAGCAGTTGATGGGGCATCTGTTCGCCACCACCGATCTGGAAAAGAGTTACCGGGTCAACCTCAATGTGATCGGCCTGGATGGCCGGCCGCAGGTGAAGAACCTCAAACTGCTGCTCAGTGAATGGCTGCGTTTTCGCACCGACACCGTGCGCCGCCGCCTGAACCATCGGCTGGGCAAGGTCGAGCGCCGCCTGCACCTGCTCGATGGCCTGCTGATCGCGTTTCTCAACCTCGATGAAGTGATTCGCATCATCCGCAGTGAGGACGAGCCCAAGCCGGTGCTGATGGCGCGCTTCGGGCTGGATGATGTGCAGGCCGAATACATCCTGGAAACCAAGCTCAAGCAGTTGGCCCGTCTGGAAGAAATGCGTATCCGTGGTGAGCAGGATGAACTGGCGAAGGAGCGCGACAAGCTCCAGTCGATCCTGGCGTCGCCGGCCAAACTCAAGAAGCTGGTCAAGGACGAGTTGCAGGCGGACGCCAAAAAATTTGGTGACGAGCGCCGCTGCGTGCTGGTGGAGCGCGAGAGCGCGCAGGCGTTGTCCGACACCGAGTTGGTGCCGAGCGAACCAATCACCATCGTGCTGTCGCAAAAAGGCTGGATTCGCGCCGGCAAGGGCCATGATGTCGATGCCGCCGCGCTCAGTTACCGCGACGGTGACGCACTGCTGCACGCGGTGCGCGCCCGCACCACCATGCAGGCCGCCTTTCTCGACTCCACCGGCCGCGCCTATTCCACCCCAGCGCATACGCTGCCCTCGGCACGTGGCAATGGCGAGCCGCTGACCGGCCGCTTCACCCTGCCCTCTGGCGCCACCGTGGTCGGCATCGCCGCGGCCGAAGCCGATACCCGCTTGCTGCTGTGCAGCGATCATGGTTACGGGTTCATCACCCGTTTCGACAACTTCTGCAGCCGCAACAAGGCCGGCAAAACCCTGCTCAACCCGGGTACCGCGGGGGTGCTGGCACCAACCGTGGTGACCGATCCCGAACACGATCTGGTGGTGGCGATTACCAGTGCAGGCCATTTGCTGGCGTTCCCGATCCGTGAACTGCCCGAGCTCGATCGCGGTAAAGGCAACAAGCTGATCCAGATCCCGCCGGCCAAACTCAAGAGCGGCGACGAATCGGTAATTGCGGTTGCCAGCGTACGGGACGGCGGCGAACTCACACTGTATTGCGGCCAGCGCAAACACATCCTGCCGTGGCGCGACCTGCAAGCCTATGTTGGCCAGCGTGCCAGCCGTGGCAACCTGCTGCCGCGCGGCTTTCAGCGGGTGGATCGGGTTGAGGCGAATTGAGTTTTCGATCACGGCCAAGACCCAGCCTGCACGGATTTCCTGGCACACATCCGTGTACTCTCGCCAAGATCGCCAAGCGCACCAAGGAAAGCAACAGACCAATGCGTTTCTTGGCGTTCTTGGCGTCTTGGCGAGGGTTGACCTTCTCTGCTCCCACACTCGCTGATGCGCAGGCATTTTCGCCAGCACCGGCACGCGAGGCATCATCTTGCGTACACTTCGGGGCTGCCACTGACCCGTGTTGCCCACCATGACCGAGTTCATCCCGCCCGCCACCTGCTTTTTCTCGCTGCCAACGCCGTTCGCGATGAAACGCGGCGGCGCGCTGCACGGTGCGCGGCTGGCGTACGAGACCTGGGGTGAGCTCAATGCCCATGCCGACAACGCGATCCTGATCCTCACTGGGCTCTCGCCCAGTGCCCATGCCGCCGCCAACGCTGACGATCCCAGCGACGGCTGGTGGCAAGCCATGCTCGGGCCGGGCAAGCCGATCGACACCAATCGCTGGTTTGTCATTTGTGCCAATGCGCTGGGCAGTTGCAAGGGTTCGACCGGGCCGGCATCGCGCAACCCCGATAGTGGCGAGTTGTATCGCCTGGCCTTTCCCGAACTGTCGATCGAAGACGGCGCCAGTGCGGCGCACGCGCTGGTTACCGGCCTCGGGATTAAACACCTGGCCTGCCTGATCGGCAATTCGATGGGTGGCATGGCGGCACTGGCCTACATCAACCGCTTTCCCAACCATGCACGCAACCACATCAACATTTCCGGCAGTGCGCAGGCGTTGCCATTTTCGATTGCGATCCGGTCGTTGCAGCGCGAAGCGATCCGGCTCGATCCGAACTGGAACGAAGGCAACTACGACGAAACGAGTTACCCGGAAAACGGCATGCGCATGGCGCGCAAGCTGGGCGTCATCACCTATCGCTCGGCGATGGAGTGGCATGGCCGCTTCGGCCGCGTGCGCCTGGACAGCGAAGCGCGCGAGGACGATCCGTTTGGCATGGAGTTTCAGGTCGAGAGTTATCTGGAAGGCCATGCCCGGCGTTTTGTGCGCCAGTTCGACCCCAACTGCTATCTTTATCTCAGCCGTTCGATGGATTGGTTCGATCTCGGCGAATACGCCGGTGGCAATGTGTTGCGTGCGCTGGCGGGCCTGCACATCCGGCGCGCATTGGTGATCGGTGCGGAAACCGACATCCTGTTTCCGCTGGAACAACAGGAACAAATCGCCGAAGGACTGGTCGCAGGTGGTTGCAATGCCGAGTTCGTGGCCCTGCCCTCACCCCAGGGCCATGATGCGTTTCTGGTCGATATTGCACGCTTTGGGCCGGCGGTGGCCGATTTTTTGGCTGATATCTGAGCGCGTTACAATTAAATGACATTGCAAGCCTTTCTCAAAAATCGAGGTGTCGCCCATGCTGACAATGGAGTTCCCCGGTTACCGCAGGCTGATTGAGCGCATTGATGCTGCGGTCAACGCGAGCGAGGATTCCACCATCGCCAACGCGCTGCGCGAAGCCATGTGCGGGCTGATCCGCGACCCGGAGGTGCGCTTGCCGGCCTGCGTGCTCGATCCGGTGGCGGGCCACTATGCCCGCCGCGAAATCTATCACAGCGAAGAACATGGCTACAGCGTGATCGCAATGACCTGGGGGCCGGGCCAGGGCACGCCGATCCACGATCACGCCGGCATGTGGTGCGTGGAAGGGGTGTGGCACGGCCAACTGGAAATCACCCAGTATGAGTTTTTGGGTGAAAAGCCTGAAGGCTGCGCGTTCCGCGCCGCAGGCACCATCAATGCTGGTTTCGGCTCTGCCGGCAGCCTGATACCCCCCTACGAATACCATGCCATCCGTAATCCCAGCAGCGATGCACCTGCGGTGTCTTTACATGTATACAAGGGCGAGATGCGCAGGTGCTCGGTATTTCAGCCGCTGCAAGGCGACTTGTATCGACGCGACACCCGCGAACTGGGCTTTGATCGCGCGCATTGACAGCATCTCCTACCCATCAGCGCCCGTCGCCGGGTATGGAAGAACCAGGGGCGCCAAGAGCGCAAAGGAAAGCACGAAGCCGAGCCAGCAGAAGGGCGGGTAGCGCATGGCGAAACCCGACAGCCGCCCACCCAACGCGGTTATTTGTGTCTTTGCGCGTCCTTTGCGGACCCGAGTGCTTTTCCCGAGTCCCGGATTCGCAGGCTGCTGAGGCTACGTCTGCCAGCGTTCGCCGCGATGAGTTCTCCCTCACCGTCATTTCCGTGAAAGCTGGAATGACGAGTGAGCAGGGGCTTGCCACGCCCCAGCCACGCTACGCTATGGGCTCTCCTTTGCGAACTTGGCGTCCTTTGCGGACCATCTGCCTTACCCGAGCCCCAAGTTGTTCTGTACAGATTCGCGTACATCGCTATAATGTCGCCTCGCTGCCGGCGTGGCGGAATTGGTAGACGCGACGGACTCAAAATCCGTTTGTGGTGACACAGTGTGGGTTCGAGTCCCACCGCCGGTACCAGAGGCACTGCACTATGGCTTACGCCTTCAAAGCACGCCATTGTTTCGGGCTGTTACCTTTGCCGGAATGGCACGCCGCCTGGCTTGGCGCGAGGTGCGTGTTGAAGCGCTCAGGGTGAACGGAACCTGTCGCCTCGGCTGCGGTCAATGACGTGCGACCGATCAGACTTGGCAACCAGGACAAGCGGCAGAGCGCCTGACCACTCACACCCCAACTGGCACCCTCATGACATTTCTTCGCAGCGTTTTCTTGCTTCTACTGTTTTCACCCGTCGTTTGGGCACAAGTGCCAGTAGCAACAAGCGTCCCGGACGGTTATGAAGCGCCGACACGCGAAGTTGCGGTCAAGGACCCGTGGGAAAACTACAACCGGGGCATGCACAAGTTCAACCGGGCCGTGGACGATAACTTCGCCAAGCCCATCGCCAAAGGCTACAAGAAGATCACGCCGCAACCGATCCGCACCGGAATCAGCAACTTCTTCACCAATCTTTTTCAGCCGTTGAGCGCCGTGCATCTGCTGTTGCAGGGCCGCCCCGGCGCGGCCGGTGCCGCACTTGGCCGCTTTGCAATCAATGCCACACTGGGTATCGGCGGCCTGTTTGACCCCGCCACCGACGCCGGAATCCCGTTGCGTCGCGAGGACTTGGGGCAAACCTTTGCCGTTTGGGGCTGGGGTAATTCGCGTTACTTCGAACTGCCGTTTCTGGGGCCAAGCACGCTGCGCGATACTTTCGGCTTTGCCGGTGATTTTCAAGTATCGCCATTCAACTATGTCGAAAGGCCCGAGCGCTATTACGTATTCGGCCTGTACCTGATCGACTTGCGCGCCGGCGCACTGGCAGGTGAAAAACTGGTACGTGGTGGTGATGGCGACGATTACACCCTGATTCGCGATGCCTATATGCAAAACCGCGATTTCCAAATCCACGACCGCACCGCGCGCGACCAGCTGCCCGACTATCTGCAAGAGGATGACAGCCTGGACGAGGACGAATAATCCATGCGGTCAACGGACTCGAGCCATGGCGACGCGCCAATAGCAATCCACGACTGCTCGTTCGATGGTGTTCGCATCGAACGCGGTGGCAACGTCATTCTTGATGACATCAGCTTCGCGCTGCCCAAGGGCTCGGTTACCGCCATTCTCGGGCCCAGCGGCGCTGGCAAATCGACCTTGCTGCATGCCCTTACCGGCGAACTGCAACCAACCCGCGGCACCATCGAAATCCTGCAAAAACCCATGCCACGCAGCAATCGCGGGCTGATGGGCATGCGCCGTTGCATTGGTGTGCTATTGCAAGGCAACGGGCTGCTCTCTGACCTCACAGTGGGCGAAAACATCGCACTACCGCTGCGCGTACACACCAAGCTCAAGGATGTAATCATCCGGCGGGTGGTGGAACTCAAACTCAATGCGGTTGGCCTGCGCTCGGCGATAGACCTGTATCCGCGCGAGTTGTCCGGCGGCATGGCCCGGCGCGTGGCGCTGGCAAGGGCTCTGGCACTGGACCCGCCAGTGATGCTTTATGACGAGCCATTGACCGGTCTCGATCCGATTGCTGTTGGTGTCATCGTTTCATTGATAGGCCGCCTCAACAAGACACTGGGCATCACCAGCATCGTGATTACCCACCACATCCACGAATCGTTGTCGATCGCCGATCATGTGCTGGTGGTCGCCAATCGCGGCATCGCTTTTCAGGGTACGCCGGAGCAGTTGAAGGCATCCCGCGATCCGCTGCTGCAGCAGTTCCTGCGCGGCGAACCCGACGGCCCGATACCCTTCGATACCAAGCGGCAAGCCGTCTTGGCAGGGGCATGACATGAAAGAAGCCATCGCCTCAATTGGCAACACCGGCACATTCCTGTTCACCATCTTGTGTGCCAGCCGGCCACGGCGCGACTTTCTCCATGATCTGACCGCGCAGCTTTATTCTGTCGTGGTGCGCTCACTGCCGATCATCGCCGTGGGTGGCGCATTCGTCGGCATGGTGATGACCTTGCAGGGCTATCGCACGCTGTCCACCTACGGCGCTACCAACTCGGTCGGCACCCTGCTCGGCCTGTCCTTGTATCGTGAACTCGGCCCCGTGCTAACCGCGCTGCTGTTCATCGGCCGTGCCGGCTCATCGATGTCGGCCGAGCTGGGCCTGATGCGCGCTACCGACCAAATCGCGTCGTTGTCGTTGATGGCCATCGATCCGGTCGCAAAAACCGTGGTTCCACGATTCTGGGCAGCGATTATCGGCATGCCACTGCTTTGCGGGTTTTTTTGCAGTTTTGCCATCGTCGCCGGTTACCTGGAAGCGGTCTATGTGCTTGGCCTTGATCCGGGCTATTTCTGGTCGGCACTCAAATCCAGCGTCGATTTCATGGACGACTTCACCATTGCCTTCGTCAAATGTGGCGTGTTCGGATTGATCGGCGCATTGATGGCTACCTACACCGGCTTCCACGCCGAGCCAACCATCGAAGGCACTTCCATCGCCACAACCCGCGCCGTGGTCAATGGTTCGCTGTTGATGCTGGTATTCAACTTCATTCTCTCCGCAACACTATTCAAGTAATGGGCATGCCATGAGCACATCAAAACCTCGAGTCGATCTCGCCGTCGGCGTATTTCTGCTGCTCGCTTTCATCACGCTGATGGTACTGGCAATCTCATCCACCAACGGTCGCCTGCCCGTCATCGACGACGCCGGATACAAGGTGACAGCGCGCTTCAGCAACATCAGCGAGTTGCGGGTACGCGCGCCGGTAAAAATCGGCGGCGTGCGGGTCGGCGAAATTGCTGATATCCAACTTGATCCGCAGACTTTCGAAGCGGTGGTAACACTGGCGTTGCGCCGCAGTGCCGGCGAGATACCAAGCGACAGCTCCGCTGGCGTGTTCACTGCCGGCCTGCTGGGTGATCGCTACATCGGGATCACACCCGGCGGCGACCCCGAACCGCTGTCTGATGGTGATGAAATGCTGCTGACACAATCGGCCGTAGTGCTTGAAGAACTTATTTCCAAGTTCATCTTTGGCAGTACCGACGACAAGAAATCCGATTCGGATGATGCCTCCAAGGAGACAAGCCCGTGAGACTGATAACCACCGCATTCGCCACCCTGCTGACGCTGTTTGCGCCGCAGCTGCTTGCTGCGCCACAGGGCACCGCCTCGGATTTGATTGAATCGACTTCCGATCGAATCCTTTCCGAAATCAAGGTACGACGCGACGAGTTCAAGGCTGACGA
Source organism: Gammaproteobacteria bacterium HGW-Gammaproteobacteria-2 (assembly GCA_002840015.1). Classification (GTDB taxonomy): domain Bacteria; phylum Pseudomonadota; class Gammaproteobacteria; order Xanthomonadales; family Xanthomonadaceae. Next base: position 29,511 of record PGZE01000024.1, read on the forward strand.
TACCGAATTGCAGCGTTTCGTTCGTACTGAGATGAACAAAGTCCTGGATCAGGGCTACACCGCGCGACTGGTGCTGGGCTTGCATTCGCGTACCGCCAGCGCAGAGCAGATCGACGCATTTGGCAAGGCATTGTCGGACAACCTCAATCGCCGCTACGCCAAGGCACTGCTTGAGATCGATGGCAACACCAAAGTCAAGGTGCTCGGTGAAACCGCACTACGCGGCGGCAAGATCATCAGGGCAAAGACCTCAGTGATCCGATCCTCGGGCGCACCGGTCGCCGTGGATTACCTGTTTCGCGATGTCAACAATGAATGGCGCGCGTTTGATCTGATCGTCGAAGGCATTTCCTATGTGCAAACCTTCCGCAGCCAGTTCGACCCGCTGATCCGTGAAAAGGGCCTGGACCAGGTCACCGAAGATCTGCGTGAAGGGCGAATCGAAGTCGACACTGAAACAAAGACCCAATGACCGCCACCATCGCGCTTGACGGAAACACCTTGTCCTTGGCCGGCGCAATAACTGGCGCCACTGTCGCCGATCTGCATGCCGAACGGCTGGATCTGAGCGAGGTCACCCGCATTTCGCTGGAAAACGCCAGCGAAGTGGATACCGTTGGCGTTGCCTTGATCTCGCAATTGGTCGTTCGCACCACGTTTGACGGCAAACGCCCGAGCGTCATCGGCATGCCAAAGGGGCTGGATGAGCTCTGCCAGGCCTATCGGATTGCACCCGACTTCAGCGACTTCCCCTGAACCGCAGTTGGCCGTGGGTAGTGCGGGCCTTGCAACCAGACATTGCCTTGGCATCCATTCGCCGGCGTTTCACGCAAGCCCTTTTTATTGCGATAATCCCCTTTTGGCCCCGTGGCACAACTGGATAGCGCGCACCCCTCCTAAGGGTGAGGTTGTGGGTTCGAACCCCGCCGGGGCCACCAAGCCACCCCACACTGCCGGTGTTTCGGACTGGCCGCGATACCGCTTCCGGCAGGCTCGTGCGGTTAGTCCATCAACATCAATACTCACATTGCCAATTTCAACACCGCTCTGAGCTGGTATTGCTCAGCGTCGCATTCTGGAGATCCCATGACCCATCCTGTCCTCACCGCACTCGGCCTCAATGCCGTCGAATCGGGCACCTATCTTGGCAACGACGAATGGTCCGCCACGACTGATGCCGGCGTCATCGAGACTTTCAGCCCTGCCAGTGGTGAGCTGCTTGCCAGCGTCAATGCATCCAGCGCCGCCGACTACGCGCAGATCATGGCGCGCGCACAGGCATCCGCCAAGGCATGGCGGATCACGCCGGCACCGCGCCGTGGCGAAGCCATTCGCCTGTGCGCGCAGGCGCTGCGCGACAACAAGGATGCGCTGGGCTCGCTGGTCGCGCTGGAAATGGGCAAGATCAAATCCGAGGGTGATGGCGAAGTACAGGAGATGATCGACATCGCTGATTTCGCCGTGGGCCTGTCGCGCCAGCTTTACGGCCTGACCATGCACTCCGAGCGTGCCGGCCACCGAATGTACGAACAGTGGCATCCGTTGGGCGTCATCGGCGTCATCAGCGCCTTCAATTTCCCGGTTGCGGTATGGAGCTGGAACGCATTTCTGGCTGCCGTTTGCGGTGACATCACGATCTGGAAACCGTCGCCGAAAACACCGTTGTGCGCGATTGCCTCGATGAAAATCTGCAATGCCGCGTTGCGTGAGGCCGGCTTCCCCGATCTGTTCTTTCTGTTCAACGACGCTGGCACCGATCTGGCGCAGGCTTTTGTCGATGATCGCCGCATCCCGCTAATCAGCTTTACCGGCTCGTGCGCCGTCGGCGCTCATGTGGGGCATCGCGTCGCGCAGCGTTTTGGCCGCTCGCTGCTGGAACTGGGTGGCAACAATGCCGTGATCCTCGATGAAAGTGCCGATCTCAAACTGGCGATCCCGGCAATCGTGTTCGGTGCGGTAGGTACCGCTGGCCAGCGTTGCACCAGCACCCGCCGTCTGATTGTGCATCGCTCGCTGTTTGATGAGGTCAGCCAGACACTGGCTGCCGCCTACAAGCAACTCGCCGGCCGTATTGGCGATCCACTGCTCGAAGGTACCTTGATGGGGCCACTGATCGACGAGGATTCGGTGCAACGCTACAAGGCGGCCATCGCCGCCGCCAAGGAAGCGGGCGGTACCGTGCTGGCCGGCAATGGCACCTTGGTCGATCGCCCCGGGCATTTCGTGCTGCCAACCCTGATCAGTGGTGTCGACAACAGCCACACCGTGATCCAGACCGAAACCTTTGCGCCGATCCTTTACCTCATCCCGTTCGACACTCTGGACGAAGCCATCGACCTGCAAAACGCGGTTCCGCAAGGTTTGAGCTCGGCAATCTTCACCATGAACCTGCGCTCGGCCGAGCGCTTCCTCTCGGCGTCCGGCTCCGATTGCGGTATCGCCAACGTCAATATCGGCACCTCCGGCGCCGAGATTGGTGGCGCGTTTGGCGGCGAAAAGGAAACCGGCGGTGGCCGGGAATCGGGCTCGGATGCGTGGAAGGTGTATATGCGCCGGCAAACCAACACCATCAATTACTCTGAAGCCTTGCCGTTGGCGCAGGGCATCAAGTTCGACCTGTAAGCCTGCACCCGCGCACAAGGACCGTCACCATGCGTACCCACACTCTGGCAATCATCAGCCTGATATTCGGTTTGATATCGTGGCTTGGTTTGCCCATGATCGGCGCTATCGTGGCAGTCATCACCGGCCACTTGGCACGCGCCGAAATCAACCGTTCCCCAGATCAATTCGAGGGTGGCGGCATGGCACTGGCCGGCCTGATTCTGGGTTGGTTGAATATCGCCATCAGCCTATTGGCAATTGTGGCGATCTTCCTGTTCTTTGGCGGCATGGCGTTCTTACTGTCGCTGGCGCACTGAAGCCGTGTATTCGCTGCTACGGCCAGCATTGTTCTGCCTTGATCCTGAGCGTGCTCACCGGCAGACCATGCGTCTGCTGGAGTTGGCCTACCACACCGGCATGTGCCGCCTGCTGTGGCCACAACCCAAACCGCTGGTCACCCGTGCATTCGGGTTGGCGTTTCCCAATCCAGTCGGCCTTGCCGCCGGCCTGGACAAGAATGGCGAGCACATCGACGCCTTGTTTGCGCTGGGTTTTGGTTTCATCGAGATCGGCACTGTTACACCGCGCCCGCAAGCGGGCAATCCGAAGCCGCGTCTGTTCCGCATGCACCGACATGGCGCATTGATCAACCGCATGGGCTTCAACAATGCGGGCGTTGATGCACTGGTGCGCAATGTCGAGCGCAGCAAGCGACGCGGTATCCTCGGCATCAATATCGGCAAGAACAAGGACACCCCAAACGAAAACGCCGCCGATGATTACTTGCTGTGCATGCAGCGCGTCTACGGCCTGGCCGACTATCTGGTGGTGAATATTTCCTCGCCCAATACACAGGGCTTGCGTGAGTTGCAAAACGAGGACGCATTACGCCAGTTGATCGGCACTCTGCGTGAGCAACAAGAACGCCTTGGCGTGATGCATGGCAAGCGCGTACCGATGTTGATCAAAATTGCACCCGATCTTGACGAAGCGCAAATCGACAGCATTGCCCTGGTGTTGAATGAAGCGCATGTCGATGGCGTGATCGCAACCAACACCACCGTAGATCGCGCCATGGTGTTGAGCGATCCACAGGCACACGAATCGGGTGGAATGTCCGGGCAACCATTGTATGGCCGCTCAACACGGGTGCTGCGCCGCCTGCGCGCGCGCCTGGACGAACACATCACCCTGATCGGCGTTGGCGGCGTGATGGGTGCCGCCGATGCCGCCGGCAAAGTGGCCGCAGGTGCTGCACTGATCCAACTCTATTCTGGATTGGTATATTCGGGCCCAGCGCTGATCCGCGAAACCGTGGACGCAATTCGCCGCCGCCGAGAGGGTCCGTCGCGATGAGCGGCTACCGGCTGCTCGAAAACGCATCTCTGGAAGGGCGCAACACATTTCGTGTTGCTGCACGCGCTTCCTTGCTGGCTGACGTCTACCACACCGATGCGCTGAGTGAACTGCTGGCCTACCCGGCCGTGCAACACGGACCATTGCTGCTGCTGGGCGCTGGCAGCAACATCGTGTTCGTTGATGAAGTGCCGGGCGTGATCCTCAGCCTGGCGATGCACGACATCCGCATTCTGGTCGATCACGACCATCACGCCATCGTGCGCGCCGAAGCCGGGGTACTGTGGAACGATCTGGTGCATTGGACACTCGGCCATCGTCTGCTCGGTCTGGAAAACCTGGTGTTGATACCGGGTACGGTCGGCGCGGCGCCGATCCAGAATATCGGCGCCTATGGCGTGGAGGTTGGTGAGTTCATCGAAGTAGTCGAAGCTTTTGATAGGCAAACGCTGCGCGCTTGTCGCTTGAACCGCGCCGATTGTGCTTTCGGCTATCGCGACAGCCTGTTCAAGCGCGAGCCGGATCGCTGGATCATCACCGCGGTCGAGTTTCATTTGCCACGCCAACGCGAGTTGATGATTGACTACGCCGGTGTACCGGAAGAACTGGCCGCAATGGGTGCCGATGTGCCGCGTGCAGCGCAGGTAGCCGAAGCCATTGCCCGATTGCGTAGCCGCAAGCTGCCCAACCCGGTGGTACTCGGCAATGCTGGCAGCTTTTTCAAGAACCCGGTGCTGGCCCTGAATGATGCCGAGGCTTTGGCCGATCAATGGCCGGGGCTGCCGGTGTTCGGCGCCAGTGACGATACCCTGCGCAAAGTGTCGGCTGCCTGGCTGATCGAGCAATGCGGATTGAGGGGTTATCGTTGCGGTGATGCCGCGGTTTCCGAGCAACACGCGCTGGTGCTGGTCAATCATGGTTGCGCCAGCGGCCGCCATGTATTGGCACTGGCCCAGCAGGTAGCATTGCGTGTATTTGAACATTTCGGCGTCGCACTTGAACCCGAACCACGCATTGTCGGCGCCACCTGGCAGCCTGTGACGGCATGAGCCCTGGCATTCCTGCCGATCGTGGCGATGAACTGCTTCAAGCAGTATCGATGATGGTGGTCAGTGCTGTACTTTTTGGCGCGATGGCAATCATCATCCGCCTCGCCTCGCATCAATTGCATCCGTTTCAGATTGCCTTCTTCCGCAACCTGTTCGGCCTGCTGTTCGCCCTGCCCTTGTTGCTTCGTCACGGCCCCGGCCTGCTGCGTACCAACAAGCTGTCGTTGTATTTCCTGCGCTGCTCGATCGGCATCGTATCGATGCTGGCCGGGTTCTGGGCCATCGTCAATCTGCCATTGGCACAGGCCATTTCGCTGTCCTATTCCACGCCGCTGTTTGTCACCATCGGAGCGGTATTGGTGTTGGGTGAAGTGGTGCGCGCACGACGCTGGACCGCAGTTTTCATCGGTTTCATCGGGGTGATGCTCATCGTTCGTCCGGGCGCAGAAACCTTCACTGGCGGGAGCTTGGTGGCGCTGCTTGCCGCCGCCATGAGCGCATCAGTGGCGATCAGCATCAAGTTCCTGTCGCGCACCGAAAACCCGGATGCCATCGTGATCTACACCACCGCGATCTGGGTGCCGCTGTCATTGGTGCCGGCATTGTTTTACTGGCAGATGCCACAGGGCATCACCTGGCTGTGGATCGTATTGGCGGGCCTGTTTGGTACCAGCGGCCACTACTTCTGGACGCGCGCGCTGCGCATCGGCGACGCATCGCTGTTGACGCCGATCAGCTTCGTGCAGTTGCCGGTCGTGGTCGTCGGCGGCTACCTCTTGTTCGGCGAAGTGATTAGTTGGTGGACCGCAATCGGCGCGCTGATCATCTTTGCATCCAACGCCTATATCGCTTATCGCGAAGCAAAATTGGCGCGGCTCACCACCACCGACCCGCAAATCGGCACTGAAGCCAGCCTGCCGCGTTGAGCCACATCTTCCGAACCAATGCCTGGCGCGGCAACACCCCGGTGCGCGATCAACCGGTTCGGAATGCGGAAACGGCCTGATCCAGGCTGCCCGCCTGCTGACGCATCTCCTGCGCCGCTGCGGCCGACGCAGCCGCCAGTGCGGCATTGCGCTCGGTGTTTTCGTCCATGCTCGCAAATCCGCTGTTGATTTGTTCGATGTCCCGTGCCTGCGACTGCGAGCCCTCGGTTATCTCGCTCACCACCATAGCCACTTCGCGAATCGTGGCGATGACCTCCTGAGTGGTCGCACCGGCCTGATCCACCCGTTTTCGTCCAGCCTCAACGTGCTGCCGCGAATTTTCAATCAACACACGCACCTCGCGCGATGCGGCCTTGGTGCGCTGCGACAACATGCGTACTTCAGTGGCCACCACGGCAAAACCGCGCCCTTGCTCACCTGCCTGCGCCGCTTCGATAGCGGCATTGAGCGACAGTAAATTGGTCTGGAAAGCGATCTCATCGATAACCTGAATGATATCTGCCACCTGGGCAGAAGCTTTTTCGATATCGACCATCGTTTGTGCCACCGCCAACACTTCCTCACCACCACGGTACGCCAGATCGGCTGCCTGTTCGGCCAGACGATCCGCGTTGCCGGCGTTATCGGCATTGGCAGCCACCACTACGGTCAAACGCTGGATCAAGGCAGTGAGCTGATGCAGGCGTTCAGCCTGCGTGTGCGCACGCTGTGACAACTGTTCACCACCTTCAGCCACCTCGCCTGAAGCCTCGACGATTGCGCTGGCGCTATCGCGGACACGGTTCACCAACTCGGTCAGCGCCAAGTTCATTGCTGCTAAAGCATGCAGCAATTGCCCTGTTTCATCGTTGCCACGCGCGTCTATCGTGCTGCTCAAATCGCCATCAGCAACTCGCCGCGCCAATGCCACCGCCATGCCCAAAGGCCGCGTTACCCCGCGAGTGATGTAGAACGAACATAACGACCCTGAAATCAGCGCGGCAAGGCCAGCCAGCATCAGCACCCAGCGGGTTCGGTTGTAATCGGCAGAAACCTGCTTGCCACGCGTTTCAACCTCCGCACGTTGATAGTCGATCAAGTCACCAATACCGTTGAGCAGCCGCTTGTTGGCGGGTGCCGTTTCTCGGTTCATCAACGCAATGGCATCTTCAACGCGACCTGCTCGCAGCAAGTCTCCGGTCTGGTTCACTGACGTGATGAAATCTTCGCGTGATTTTTTGATCTTGCCCAGAATTGCCTTGCCGCGGGTGCGAAAATAAAGATCTTCCAGTTCGGCGATAACCACGTCGATTTGCCGTTGTTGCGCCGCAATCGCCGAATCCAACTCGGCAATATTCTGCGGGTCGGCGTTGATCAAACGCCGCAAATCGTTGGCGCTCACTGACTGTGCACGCGATTCAATCTCGCTGACCCGCAGCATCCGCTGCCATTCAATGCCAACGACCTGACTGACTGTTGCATCCATGCCAGCCATACGGCTCAACGCGAGGAACAAGATCACCATCGACCACAACAACACCAGCGCAAACCCCAGGCCCAGGCGAGCACCAACTTGCCAATGCGCAATGGCGAGCACACCAGCCTTGCTGCGCTGAAGCACTGGAACAAATCTTGTCGATACAGCGCCAAATGTTGCAGCTGTTTTTTTGGCTGCGTTGAGGATGGTTGTGCGCCACGTTGCAGTGCTTGAACGTTGCTTCATGGCGCGCTCTCGCACCCGATCGCTTAGTGTTTTGCGCGCTGACTCAGTCATTTACACCCTCCCCGAAGCATCACTATCTGCACACGGCAGGCATTCCAGACCAGAAACAGGGACTTGACGCTGTCTTGCTGCTCTTTGATACCGGCTGCCACAGGCTGCCACAGGCTGCATTGTGGAAAAAACGGCTGGCCGCTCATACGACTTTGCAAGACAAATCGCAAAAGCGATACATACCACTTCAGCTTTTACGGCCAGCCAAAATGTAACTTGAGTGATTTGCACACACATCAATGCATATTTGCGCCTGAACCATGCCATTCGTCACATGACGCGTGACGATGGACATTGCACCATGCAAGGCCTGAGCAACGTGTCATGGCAGGCTTGGCGATCCAACCAATGTATTGGTTTAGCCAGTCCTTCATGTTTTCACATTGCCCGGTTGCGGGCAGTGCGTGTCTGAGGCACAGGCATCACGCAAGGCTGCAGATTGTCCGTCAATGCTGCGCCGCAACACTGCTTGCGCATTGCAAACCATTGTTTTTCACTGGCCCAATGGGTCTACAACGGGAGCAAAACCATGGATCGACGTAGTTTTCTGACCGTCACTGGCCTCGGCACGGCCAGCCTGATGATCCCCATTTCCGGCCGATTGATTGCTGCCTGCTGCGGGCGCCACCTATTGCGATGTCCGCATTGGCCGCTACCTGCGGCAGTTCGTGATCACCCGCGAGGACAAGGTACAAAACGTGGTCAATACCGAATCCATCGGAACCGGTGTGCGCGTGATCGCCAATGGCACCTGGGGCTTTGCTGCCACTGATGACCTCAGCCCGAGTGGCGTGCGCAAGGCGGCGCAGCAGGCGGTCGCGGTGGCCAAGGCCAACTCGATCACGCAGACTGCGCCGGTGCAACTGGCACCAACACCCGGTGTCGGTGAGGTGTCCTGGGCTACACCAATCAAGAAAAACGCGATGGAAGTACCGATCAAGGATAAGGTCGATCTGCTGTTGTCGGTAAACGCGGCAGCCATGGCGGCTGGCGCCAACTTCGTCAATTCCATGATGTTCGTGGTCAACGAGCAAAAATATTTCGCCTCCACCGACGGCTCATACATCGATCAGGATGTGCATCGGCTGTGGGTTCCGTTCAGCGCAACCGCGATCGACAAGGCCACTGGCAAGTTCCGCAGCCGTGCCGGGCTGTCATCGCCGGTTGGCATGGGCTATGAATATCTTGATGCACGCGCCGAGGATCGCATCGAAATGCCCGGCGGCGTGATTGGCTATGGCAATTCCTACAACCTGATGGAAGATGCCGTTGCGGCAGCCAAGCAGGCACAGGAAAAGCTCAAGGCAACCAGCGTAAAGGCCGGCAAATACGACCTGATGCTTGATCCCGGCCACCTGTGGTTGACCATTCACGAGTCGGTTGGCCACCCGCTGGAGCTCGACCGTGTACTGGGTTACGAGGCCAACTTTGCCGGCACCAGTTTCGCCACGCTCGACAAGCGCGATGCCGGCTTCCGCTACGGCAGCGACAAGGTCACCCTGTTTGCCGACAAAGTGCAGCCGGGCAGCCTCGGCGCGGTCGGTTATGACGATGAAGGCGTCAAGACCCGGCGCTGGGATCTGGTCAAGGACGGCATCCTGGTCAACTATCAGGCGATCCGCGACCAGGCCCACATCATCGGTGAAAAGGCATCGCATGGCTGTTGTTACGCCGACTCCTGGTCGAGCGTGCAATTCCAGCGCATGGCCAATGTGTCGCTCGCGCCGGGCAAGGAAAAACTCAGCCCGAACGACATGCTGAAGGATATCGAAAACGGCATTTTCATCGTCGGCAACGGCTCGTTTTCAATCGATCAGCAACGTTACAACGCCCAATTCGGCGGCCAGCTTTTTTACGAAATCAAGAACGGCAAGATCACCCAGATGCTGGAGGACGTGGCCTACCAGATGCGCACGCCGGAGTTCTGGAACTCCTGCGTCGCCGTGTGCGACGAGTCCGATTACCGGCTCGGCGGCTCGTTCTTCGACGGCAAGGGGCAACCGTCCCAGGTTTCGGCCGTGTCGCACGGCGCCAGCACGGCGCGCTTCAACGGCGCCAATGTCATCAACACTGCACGCAGCCTTGGCTGATCTGCCCTTTATTTGGAGAACTCACAATGAGCATGTTCACTGAGGCGCAAGCCAAGGCCATCCTGGATAAGGTCATCAAGCTGTCGGTAGCTGACGAGTGCATCGCGACGCTTAACGGTTCCACTTCCGGCAATGTGCGCTTTGCCCTGAACAACGTGTCCACCAGCGGTGTCGTCAGCAACACCGATCTGGCGGTACAGGTTGCCTTTGGCAAGCGCGTCGGCACTGCCACCATCAACGCCTTCGACGATGTCTCGCTGGAACGCGTGGTGCGTCGCGCCGAAGAGCTGGCCAAGCTGGCGCCGGAGAACCCGGAGTTTGTCCCTGCCATCGACAAGCAAACCTACAGCGCAACACCGACGTTTGTGCAGAGCACCGCTGACATCGACCCCACGTATCGCGCCAAAGTGGCGAGCGATTCGATTGCGCCGTGCAAGGCAGAAAATCTCGTTGCAGCCGGTTTCCTCGAAGATGGTCAGGGCTTTACCGCCATTGCCAACAGCAAAGGCAACTTCGGCTACCAGAAAACCACCGATCTGGATTACACCTGTACGGTGCGCACTGAAGACGGCACCGGCTCGGGCTGGGTGGCGCGCAACCTCGCTGATTCGACGCAGTTCAATGCCAGCAACGAAATCCGTACCGCCATCGCCAAAGCCAAAGGCTCGGCCAACGCCAAGGCGCTGGAACCTGGCAAATACACGGTTATTCTGGAACCCGCTGCGACCGCAGGACTGCTGCTGTTCATGCTGTTCGGTTTTGATGCTCGCCAAGCCGACGAAGGCCGCAGCTTTCTATCAAAAAAGGGCGGTGGCAATCGCCTCGGCGCACAGGTTTTCGACTCTCGCATCAACGCCTTTTCCGACCCTTCGCACGCTGGCCTTGCCACCCTGCCATGGGATGAGGACGGCCTGCCGCGCCAGAAACTGGCCATCATCGAAAACGGCGTGGTCAAACACCTCAACTACTCGCGTTTCTGGGCACAAAAGCAGGGCAAGCCGGTTGTTGCACAGCCGGGCAACGTGATCATGAGCGGTGGCGACAAATCCACCGAAGAACTGGTCGCATCGACCCGCCGCGGCATCCTGGTCACGCGCACCTGGTATATCCGCATGGTTGACCCACAAACCGTATTGCTCACCGGCCTCACCCGCGATGGCACTTTTTACATTGAGGACGGCGAGATCAAGCACCCGATCAAGAACTTCCGCTTCAACGAATCGCCGGTCATCATGCTCAACAATGTTGAAGAACTGGGCAAGACCGAGCGGGTCAGCAGTGGTGCAGGTGTTGGTGGCGGCCCTGGCCTTGCGATGATGGTGCCGGCAATGAAGGTGCGCGACTTTACCTTCACCTCACTGTCGGATGCGGTGTGATTGCAAGCCCATCAAAGCATTAGTGCTTGCCACCCAGAGGCGGCTTTTGGTCCGCCCCTGGGTACTCTCGCCAGGACGCCAAGAGCGCCAAGGAAAGCAAAAGGATGGGCAAGACGAAATCGGCAGGCCGGTTGTCGACGCCGCCGTGTCAACCCAGCGGGCGCGGCCCCGGTCTCGGAGACGGTCCACGAGGTGCTGGCACATCAACTGGTTTGTGCCGTGCCGGCACACGGTTTGAGTATCTACGCAATTAGCGAGGCGATCATGAAGAACAAGATCACTCAAACTGTCAATCGCCTTCACCAAAGATTGATGGCTTCCTTGGCGCCTTGGCGAGAGCACATGCCTGACAATGGACCTGTTCACATGCCCGGAAACAGCCCATGGATCGCAAGCAATTTCTGAAATTGATGACGGGCGCTGCCGGAACTCTGCTGGCAGCGCCGTTTTCCTCAAAACAGGCACGCGCGGCACCAGCGGAATACGACTTCTGGTTTACCCGGCTGATGTACGAATCAGGTGATTGGGATGTCGATGAGCGCATGCCATCGAACCTGATCGACGCGCTGCTGCAATACACGCATCTGCGGGTCGATCCGAAGGAGCAGATCATTGCCCTGGCCGACCCGCGCATGCTGAACGCGCCGATGTGCTACCTGGCCGGTCACAAGCTGGTCGAGTTCAATGCCGATGAACGGCGCAATTTTGAGCGCTACGTGCGTAACGGTGGATTTGTTTTTGTCGACGACTGCAACCACGACATTGATGGCCTGTTCGCACGTTCGTTCGAAACCCAGATGGCCGACATATTCGGTGCCGATGCCTTGCAAAAGCTGCCGAAACGGCATCCGATCTATCGCAGTTTTTTTGCCTTTGATGGCCCGCCGACCACCAGCTTCGAGCTCAATGGCTGGGGCGATGATCTGGTGCATGATTACCTCAAGGGCATCCATGTCGATGGCCGCCTTGGCGTGCTGTACAGCAACAAAGACTACGGCTGCGAATGGGATTACGACTGGCGCAACAAGCGCTGGCTGGCCGAGGACAACACCCGCTTTGCCGTCAATATCGTCATGTATGCGCTGAGCGCATGAACCAGGAGTTCGTTGCATGAGTACACCGCTTACCGAAGCCACCATCAGCGCCGAAATTGGCCGCCTGAGCCAGTTGCGTGCGGCCATCGAGCGTGCGGTTATCGGACAAAGCGAGGTGGTCGAGCAGCTGTTGATCACGCTGTTGGCTGGTGGTCACTGCCTGCTGGAAGGCGCACCCGGGCTGGGTAAAACTTTGCTTGTTCGTACACTGGGCCAGGCGCTGGCTCTGGACTTCCATCGCGTGCAGTTCACCCCTGACCTGATGCCCAGCGACATTATCGGCACCGAAATACTGGAAGAAGACCACGGCACCGGCCGTCGTCATTTCAAGTTTCAACCCGGCCCGGTGTTCACCCATCTGCTGCTCGCCGATGAGCTCAACCGCACCCCGCCAAAAACCCAGGCCGCATTGCTTGAGGCGATGCAGGAGCACACCGTCAGCTATGCCGGTGTCACCCATCCCCTGCCGGAACCGTTCTTCGTCCTCGCCACGCAAAACCCGCTGGAACAGGCGGGTACCTACCCCTTGCCCGAGGCGCAGCTCGACCGCTTCTTGCTGCATGTCCGCGTGGATTACCCCAACGAAGCGCAGGAGCAAAATATCCTTACCATGACCACCGGCTCGCACTCGGAGCGGGTGACACCGGTAATGAGCGGTGATGAATTGCTGCATCTGCAACGGCTGGTGCGCGACGTGCCCATCTCCGATGACCTAACGCTCTGGATCACGCGGCTGGTTCGTGCCAGCCGACCTCAGGACAGCACCCTCGAACCCGTCCGGCAGTGGGTACGCTGGGGTGCCGGGCCGCGCGCCGGGCAGGCACTGGTGTTGGCGGCCAAGGCGCGTGCGCTGCTGCATGGCCGTCTGGCCGCCACGCGTGAGGATGTAAAGGCTCTTGCCGCACCCGTCATGCGCCATCGTCTGCTGCTGTCGTTTGTTGCCGAAGCCGAGCGACGCAGTGCCGACGATGTGATCGCGGCACTGCTTGAGGCCGTGCCCTACCCCGATGGCAAATAATGGCGGTACACGTGCCCGACCATGATGGGCAAGCTGATTTCGACCTGATACCGCCGGTAGTGCGGGCGCGCTTGCGTACCCTGCATTTGCGCATGCGGCGGCCAACGCACACCCCTGGCATCGGCCTGCAAAGCAGCCGCAATCAAGGGCCGGGGCTGGAGTTTGCCCAGTATCGTGCTTATCAGCCGGGCGATGACCCACGCAGCGTCGACTGGAAACTGTACGCCCGTTCGGACCGTCACTTTGTGCGCGAGGCCGAGCGCGAAAGCCCGCTCACCGTGTGGTTGCTGATTGACGCCTCGGCATCAATGGCGCAAAGCGACCCCGACAATCCCGCGTTGACGCGCCTTGCTGCGGCACGCAGCATTGCCGCCTGTGTTCTGGAATTGGCGCTGGCGCAGGGTGAACGCTTCGGTGTGGTGGCGGTGAATGATCGCGGCATTGATCTGCTGCCCGCAGGCAGCGGCACCCGGCAACGGGATCGCTGCCTGCGGCAACTGCACGCATTGCAGGCACAAGGCCAATGGCCGGACGAAACCGCATTGCAACCGCTATGGCAACACCTTGGCGCCAACGCACTGGTGCTGCTGCTTTCGGATGGGTTTGACGAAGCCGGCGTGGCACTGGCCGAGCGCCTGGCGGCGGCCCGACGTGAATTGCGTTTTATCCAGATACTCAGCGTTGGTGAGCGCGATTTTCCGTTTCGCGGCGATTTCCGTTTCCGTGACCCGGAAACCGGCGATGAAGTGCTGGGCAATGCCGAGGCCATGCGCGCGGATTATCTCGCCCGCTTCGCCGAGGCGCGTGCGCAATTGCAATCGCGCCTCACCGCCAGCGGCATCGATTTGGCCACCCTGTTTCTGGATCAGCCGGTCGATACGCCGTTGCAACAGTTGTTTGCAGATCGTGCAGCTACCGGTGTAGGTCAGCGATGAGTATCGGCCTGCTGTTTCCCGCCGCACTGGCTGCACTGGCAGCGCTGGCGCTGCCGCTGCTGATTCACCTGACCCGGCGCAGCGAGCGCCAATTGATGGCATTCGCCGCGCTGCGCTGGCTGCGCGCGAAGGAGCGCGCCCGGCGCCGGCTGCGCATCGACGAATGGCTGTTGCTGGCACTGCGCTTGCTGTTGCTGACAGCGGTGGTGCTGCTGCTGGCGCAACCAATGTGGTTTGGCAAAAGCAGCGACCACGCGTGGGTGGTGGTGGTGCCCGGTGCCAATCCCGATGCAGTCATCGATGACCCGACATTGCGCGATGCCAGTTGGCATTGGTTGGCACCCGGATTTCCGGCGTTCGACAGCGCACAACTGCAAACCGCATCGGCGACCGCCAGCCTGCTGCGCGAACTCGATGCCACACTGGCTGCCAGCCAATCACTCACGGTCATCGTCCCCGAACGATTGCCCGGTCTGGATGCGCAGCGCATCACGCTGAGCCGCACAGTGGATTGGCGCATCGTCGCTGCGCGACCGGATGTTGGCGAAACCGAACAAGTCACGCCACGCACGCAAACCGTGGCGATCCGTCATGACCTTGCCCACGCCGAGATCAGTCGTTACTTTGATGCCGCAGCCAAGGCGTGGAATGCAGGCACAGAGGATCATGTTGACGCATCCGCCAAACCGTCATTTGTGATTGACACCGCAAGGACGGATGTCGCGCTACCAGCCAACAGCGACTGGCTGCTGTGGCTTTCCAGCGAGGCGTTGCCACCGGCCAACGAACGCTGGCTTGCCGCCGGTGGCAACGTATTGCGTGCAAGTGATGCGGCGGCAATCGCCGCTGCTGACAGGGTCGAACTCTGGCGCAGCCAGCAGACCGACACCTGGCTTTCAGCGCAGCGCAGCGGCAAGGGCCGATTACTGATCGTGCATGGCGCGCTCGATCTTGCGCAATTGCCCGAGTTGCTGAACCCCGAGTTCCCGACGCTGCTGCGCGGTTGGCTGAATCCGCCGGCACCTACAGCAGATCAGGCGATGGCAAAAGACGCCATGCCAACGCAAGGCATGGCGGCATGGCCGCCTCATGGCGAGCCGCTGCGCGAGGCGATGATCTGGTTGATCGCCGCCCTGTGGCTGCTCGAACGGCTGCTTGCCAGCAACCGCCGCAAAGCGAGCCGGGCATGAGCACCCGCGTACAACTCGCAAGCTTGCTGCGCGCCGCGCGCCTGCGCCGGGTACTGATAGTGCTGGCTTACGCGCTGCCGGCACTGGCCGTTGCTGTGGCTGCCGGCTGGCGCTGCTTGGGCAGCGATGCGGCAGGCGGCATTCTGGCAAGCCTGCTTGGCGTCAGTGCCTTGATCGCCATCGGCTATGCCAGCCGCCTCGATTTGCCGTGGCTATGCCGGCAACTCGACAGCAAACATCGCACGATGGACGATAGCAGCACACTGTTATTGCAGCACCCGGCCAACCTGCCACCGCTTGCGCAACTGCAACGCGCACGCATCGCCACTCGCCTGTGCAACGTGCGCGCTGCCGATCTTTGCCCGGCATGGCCGCGCAGAACACTGCTGTCGCTCTGGCTGCTCGGCGCCGTTGCCATCGCGGCTGTCGTGCTGTTGCCTGCCAGACCAACAGTGCTGCCAACACCACCCGCGCCGGTTACCGCAGCCGAGGCAGCGATCATCTTGCCGCGCCTGGTCAAGGCGCAAATCGACGTTACCCCGCCGCCATACACCGGTCTTTCCGCCTATACCAGCGACGAGCTCGATACCGAAGTGGTGCAAGGTGCGCGTCTGCGCTGGCGGTTGCGCTTCGAGCCAGAGCCGATGCAGGCAAGCCTGATGTTTATCGATGGCAGCGCGCTCGAGTTACAGCCCGTGGCAGGCGAATGGCAGGGTGAACGCGAAGTGTCGGCACCCGCTTTGTATCGGCTGGATATCGCCGCCGTGGCAAGCGAATCCAGTTCGCGGCTGTACCGCATCCAGACCACACCCGACCTGGCACCCAACCTGCGGATGATCGAACCGACCCAGGCGCTGAGCCTGCATCAATCGGGACAACGCACCTGGATACTGCGTTTCGAGGCCAGCGACGACTATGGGCTTGGACGCGTTGAAGCGGCAATGACCCACAGCCAGGGCAGTGGCGAAAATGTCCAGTTCAGTGACAGCGTTTCCACACTGACCGGCACCGGCAGCGCCATTCGTCGTCAATATCGCCATGCCATCGATCTTGATGCATTGGGTTTTGCCGAAGGTGATGACCTGATCGTGCGCCTGTCGGTGTACGACAACCGTCAGCCGCAAGCCAATGTCAGCAAGCACCCAAGCCTGATCCTGCGCTGGCCACCACCAGCAAGCGCTGCCAGCGACGCGCTGGAAGGTATCGTGCAATCGACTTTGCCCGCGTATTTCCGCAGCCAACGGCAGATCATCATCGACACTGAAGCGCTGATCGCCGAGCGAGCGCAATTGTCGAAAGCAACATTTGTGGATCGCTCCGACGCCATCGGTGTGGACCAACGCATCCTGCGCCTGCGCTATGGCCAGTTTCTCGGTGAAGAAACCGAAGTGATCGAGCGTCCGCCGCAAGCTGACGACAGCAACGAAACCGCATCCGACCCCGGCCACGGCGACCCGGATCATGATCACGATGCCGAGCCGGCCCAGTTGGGTGATGACGTTGCCGTGGTGGCGCAATTTGGTCACAGCCACGATCACGCCGAAGCCACCACCCTGTTCGACCCGGCCACCCGTGCCCTGCTCAAATCAGCACTGGATGCGATGTGGCAATCCGAAGGCATGCTGCGTCAAGGCCAGCCAAGTGACGCTTTGCCGCATGCCTATCGCGCGCTGGCATTCATCAAACAGGTGCAGCAGGCCAGCCGCATTTATCTGTCGCGTGTCGGATTGGAGTTGCCGCCAATCGACTTTGCCCGGCGGCTTGGCGGCAAACCCTCCGGCCAGCGCTCACGCGGTGATCCGCTGCGCAACGTCGAGCGTGAGCGCGTAGCCGTGGCTGCGGCGTGGCAGGCACTCGACCAGCCCGGTGACAGCGTCGATAACGAACTCGCCGCACTGAGCAACTGGATCATCGCGCAAGACGACCCCGATGGTGCGTTGCTCGATGCCCTCGCAGCAACCGCTACGTTGCGCCGTGACCCCACATGCAGCCAATGCCGGTTGCAACTCAAACACGCACTGTGGCCACTACTGCCCACACCACCGGCACAGGCGCAGTTGCGCCCACAGCTTTCCGATTCGGCACGCGCCTATCTTGATGCAATCGAACAAGACCATCCTGACGGGGCGCAGCCATGAGTGATCTGCCGAGCGTCATCGCAGCCCTTTTGGCAAGCGTCCTGGTGATCAGCAGCACGCGGCTGATCGCGCAAGCCGTACGCACCCCTGCCGCCGGATTTCGCCAGCCACGCGCATGGCGTGTTGCCGTACTGATCACGTTACATGCGCTGAGCGCCATGCTGCTGTGGCTGGCCCTGTTTCCGCCGCTGCAACCCCGCCCCGACGCGGAACTTGCCGTATTGACCGCCAGCGCCAATGCCGACATCCATGCCGCCGAGCCTGCCGTTGCCCTGCCCGAAGCGCCGCAAGGTATTGCTGTCGAGCGAGTGCCCGATCTCGCCACCGCACTGCGTCGCCACGGCAACATCCGCAAACTGCATGTCATCGGCAACGGGCTCAGCGCACGCGACCGGGATGCCGCACGCGGCCTTGAGCTGCGTTTCAGCGCGAGCGCCATGCCGACCGGCCTGATCGAACTGGCAGCGCCACACTGGCCGCGTGCCGGCCAGAACTGGCAATTGCGTGGCCGTGTCAACGGCAGCACCGACACCAAGGCCATTTTGCTTGCGCCCGATGACAGTGTCATCGACCGCACTACGATCGATGCGCAGGGTCGATTTGTGCTGAACGCGCAGGCACGCAGCCCCGGCCAGGCCATTTTTCAACTACGTCTGCTCGATGCCGACAATCACCTGCGTGAAACTCACGCCGTGCCGGTGGCGACGCGCAGCGGCGACTCATTGCGAGTGGCCTTGCGTGCCGGCGGTACCAATGCCGAGCTCAAATATCTGCGTCGCTGGATACGCGATGCCGGCCTGCAACTGCACAGCGATCTGCATATCAGCCCGGTGGTGAATCTGCGCGATCAAGCATCCGACCTCAGCGCCGCCGCCCTCGCCAACATCGATGTGCTGCTCCTTGACGATCGCGCCTGGTATAGCCTTGGCAACGATCAACGCAGCGTCGTACTGAACGCAGCACATGCCGGCCTTGGTGTGCTGGTGCTGCTCAGTGACGAGCCCGACCGCAACCAGCAACAGCAACTCGCTACACTGGGTTTTGCCGTCAACACCGCCGATGTGTCGCGCACGGTTCGCTTGCGCCAGCAGCATCCCGCCAGCACGGACAACACGGCACCACAAAAACAACAGGAGTTATCGCGGCGCACGCTGCGCGTCGCAGCAGACGCTGCACGCCCCTTGCTGCATGCCGACGACGGCGAAGCGCTGGCGCTATGGCATGCTGCGGGTCGCGGTCGGGTGGCGCTGTGGTGGCTCACCGACAGCTTCCGTCTGGTGCTGTCCGGCGCCGCCAACGAACACGCCAATCTATGGCGTGATGCGCTGTCAGTGATTGCCCGGCCAGGCGCAATTCCCGCACCACGATTCACGCCCGACACCGCACACGTCGGAATCCAGACACGTGTTTGCGCCAGCGCCGAGATGCGCGTACTGACACCCGATGGGCGCATCGTTGCCTTGCTTGATTCTGGCAACGAGCATGGCCAACGCTGCGCCGGATTCTGGCCGCAATCGGCAGGTTGGCATGTATTGCAATCATCCGATCAGGCGTGGCCGTTCTACGTACACGAACCCAATGCCTACACGGCAATGCAAGCATGGCGCGAGCAACTCGACAGCGCACGACTGGCGACGTATCCGGCGGCATCACAAGCGCAGCAGGCAAGCGCATCGATCCGCGCATCGCCATTGCCATACGCGCTGGCATGGCTGCTGTCGCTTGCTGCACTCTGGCTGTTTGAACGCCTGCGCAGCGGTCATTGATAACCGTCATCGTCCGCTGTGCGATGCAGCCATCGCTTCGGGATCGATGCCGGGCAGCTTCAATGCCGCACCCCACCCATTCAAACTCTCATCGTGCGTCAGCTGCTTGCACACGCCTGTTCGCAATGCTGGATGATCAACTGCAAAGCCTCGCGGCCTCGGTAACGATTGATGGCGAGTTGATACACCACCCGTAGCGTGGCTGCTGGTGGTTGCCCGCGCCAGCCACCGAAGTGGATGGCGGTAATTGCCGCGCCGCCCGCTGCAGGCAGCAATTCCATGCGCAGGTGGCGCTCGCCGAGCAACTTCCAGTCGAGTACCTCGAACACCCCATCGAACAGCGGCTCGGGAAATCCCTGCCCCCACGGCCCGGCCATCGCCAGCGCCTGCGCATTGGCGAGCGTGAACTCGTCTGGTTGCAAGTGGCCATCGGTTTCGAGTTGCTGCGCCAGCATGGCGGGCTCCAGCATGTGTGCCGCGCATTCGGTGAATGCGGCACTGAATGCCGACAGCGCATCGTGCGCCAGACTCAACCCGGCCGCCATCGCATGGCCGCCGAAACGCTCGATCATGCCCGGATGGCGGGCATCTACCAGCGCCAGCGCATCGCGGATATGAAAACCGGGGATTGAACGCGCGGAGCCGCGCAAGGGCCGGTCGCTGCGCTCGGCCTCGGGGCTGGCGGGAGCGAATGCGAGCACCGGACGATGCCAACGATCCTTGAGCCGCGAGGCGACCAGACCGACCACGCCCGGATGCCAGCCCGGGTCGAACAGGCACAGCGCCGCCGGTAGCGCATCGCCATCGAGCACAATCGCGGCGGCAAGCGATTCGGCCTCATCGACCATCTGCTGTTGCACCACGCGGCGCTCGGCATTGATCGCATCGAGCTGGGTCGCCAGTTCCCGCGCCTGCGCCGGGTCATCGCTGAGCAGGCAGGCGATGCCGATCGACATGTCCTCAAGTCGCCCGGCGGCATTCAGTCGCGGCGCCAGGGCAAAGCCGATATCGGCGCTGCTCAGATGTGTACTCTCGCGCCCGGTCACAGCAATCAACGCCTGCACCCCGGCATTGCCAAGGCCGCGCCGAATCCGCGCCAGCCCGGCAGCAACCAGTATCCGGTTGTTGTGATCCAGCTTGACCATGTCGGCCACGGTGCCGATCGCCACCAGATCGAGCAGGCTCGACAGATCGGCGGCGCCACCCGGCGCGCCGCGTTCGCGCAACCGGCGACGCACTTCCAGCAGCAGGTAAAACATCACCCCGACCCCGGCCAGCGATTTACTGGGGAAAGGATCGCCATCGCAATTGGGATTGACGATGACATCGGCCACCGGTAATTGCGCGCCTGGCAGATGGTGATCGGTAACGATGACCTGCCAACCCATTGCCTTGGCGGCAGCAACACCGGCATGGCAGGCGATGCCGCTATCGACGGTCACCACCACGCTGGGCGACATCACCGCAATGTCGCGTACCAATGCCGGCGACAAGCCGTAACCATGGGTGCTGCGATTGGGCACGAGAAAACGCACCTGCCGCGCACCAAGCAGGCGCAGGCCGCGCACCGCAACCGCCGTAGCGGTGGCACCATCGCAATCAAAGTCGCCGGTGATGACGATCACTGCATCGCGCGCGATGGCGGCGATCAGCAGTTCCGCCGCGTCGCCAATACCGCCCAGCAATTCGGGCGGGTGCAACTGCGCCAAGCGCAATTGCGCTTGCTGGTGATCGGCGATTCCACGTGCTCCAAATACCCGCCGCAGCAGCGGCGGAATGTGTTCTGGCCATTCGCCAACATCAGCACTATGGCGACGAACGATCTCGAATGCAGTCACGCCGGCCAGCTTTGCGCACGGCGCCAGAAACGCCAGCGCTGCGAGCCAGTCAACAGCAGGCGGTAGCCATCGGCGAAATCCAGCTCGACCGCGCGCACCTGGCCGGCGCGCAGCGCCGCGCGCAGCGGCAACAGCCAATCATTGGCCAGTTGTGCCGGATCGCGCAGCGCGCGCAGATCGATCAGTGCCGATTGTGTGCCTGGCACATAGCGTGCGGGTAGCTCGGCAGCACTCACGCTGGCTTGTCGGGCAAAGGCGCGCAGTGAAAAATCATTGCTCAGCACCACCTGCTTGTCACAGGCGATCAGATCGGGCAAGCGCCCACCGCCATGAAACCACAGGCTGTTGACCGGCATCCGGCCGCTGCGCGTGCGCTCAGCATTGACTGGATGATTGTGCAGAATGATCTGCGCCTCGTTGAGCAAGGCGCGCCAACGTCGGGCATCGCTTCCCGGCGGCAACAGATCGTGAATCTCGGCGCCCAATGCGCTATCCGGGTCGGTGAATGCCGGCAGCTGGGCATCACGCGGCAGGCTCACGTACCAGCGTTCGGGTGACGGCGCCGAGATCGGCCAGCCCAGATCACCGAACAGCGGCTTGAGCGGGCGCAGCAAGGCATCGCTCTCATCCTGGCGCAAACCCATGTCGCCGCAAGCGAGCAGGCGCACCGCCGTGATGTCGGCGCGCACATTGGCCGGGTCAGCGCGCAACCAATGGCCGTCGCCGGCATCGCCAACTTCGACCTGCCGGCTGACCGCTGCCAACGGCCAGCCGCGCGGCAATAATTGCATCTGCCGTTGCAACTGCGCCTGATAGCCCGCGGCCTGCACAGGCAATGAATCGGCGCGTGCCAGCAGTTCGGCAACCCCGGTGACGGTGGACAAACCGGCAAGCCGCGCTCGCGCTGGCAGCAGCAGGCGTTGGCTCAAGTCCGCGAAGCTCCCTCATACTTCACCGCGATGATGTCGTACTCACGGCGGCCACCGGGGGCCTCAATGGTGACGCTGTCGCCCTCGTTCTTGCCAATCAGCGCACGCGCCAACGGCGAGGAAATCGACACCCGGCCAATCTTGATGTCGGACTCGAGATCACCCACGATCTGATAAATCACGGTTTCGTCGGTTTCCACGTCGCATAGTTCGACCGCAGCACCAAACACCACCCGTGACCCGGCGTCGAGGGTGCTGACATCAATCACCTGCGCATGCGAGAGCACTGACTCCAGTTGCTTGATGCGGGCTTCGATGAAGCCTTGCTGCTCGCGTGCGGCGTGGTACTCGGCATTTTCCTTGAGATCGCCGTGGGCGCGCGCTTCGGCGATGGCCTCGATCACCCGTGGCCGGTCGGTGGACTTCAACCGGTCCAGCTCTTCACGCAGGCGCACGGCGCCGGTGTGGGTCAATGGTGATTTCATTTGTTTCATTCCTTGTCATTGATGACGGCGCAAAGCCAACGCTACTCGGCCACTACTGTGTGTACGAGGTGCGCTTGGCGTAGGTGAGCGTCGCCGGGATTTCCAGAGTCTTGATCGGATTGGTGCGGCCCGTCCCATCGACG
Source organism: Gammaproteobacteria bacterium HGW-Gammaproteobacteria-2 (assembly GCA_002840015.1). Taxonomy (GTDB): domain Bacteria; phylum Pseudomonadota; class Gammaproteobacteria; order Xanthomonadales; family Xanthomonadaceae. Next base: position 52,222 of record PGZE01000024.1, read on the forward strand.
ACGGCGCACGCTGCATTGGCAAGATTGCACCAGATTGCGCCAATTTTCCAGCGCAATCGCCCACAGGGTGGGCTACCACAAAGGGATATCCTCCGGATTTCTGTGGAGCAACTGTGTTGCACGCCGGTGCGAGCCAGTACTTCTGTGGGAGCCGGCCTGCCGGCGAACGAACTGGCGAAAGCGCTTCGCGCGCAGAGCCTGCCCCAGACTTGATCTGGGGCAGGCTCCCACGAAAGCGGTAAACGCTCCCTGTAAGAGCCCACCCTGTGGGCGACTGCCGCCACTACGTCAGTGTCTGATGCAACTCCTGCAGCGAGTTGACGCCGCCCTCGCCGCGATAATCCAGCGAGTGTACCAGCGCGCGCGCACCGGCCACGGTGGTTGAATACGTCACCCGGTGCTGCAAGGCTTCGCGCCGGATCGAAAACGAATCGGCAATCGCCTGTTTGCCTTCGGTGGTATTGACGATGTAGGAAATCTCGCCGTTCTTGATCAGGTCAACGATGTGCGGCCGGCCCTCGACCACTTTGTTGATTTGCTCGCAATCCAACCCGTGTCCGCGCAGGAACGCCGCCGTACCGCTTGTGGCCACCAGCGTAAAGCCACGCCGCAACAACTCGCGCGCAACCGACAGCACCCGGGTCTTGTCCGGATCACGCACCGAGATGAATGCCTTGCCGGGCTGGATCGGGCGAATGCCGGCCGCTTCCTGGGCGCGCGCAAAGGCCTGGCCAAAACTTTGCCCGACACCCATCACCTCGCCAGTGGAACGCATTTCCGGGCCAAGGATCGGATCGACATTGAGGAACTTGGAAAACGGGAAAATCGCCTCCTTGACCGAGAAATAGCCGGGAATGACTTCGCGGGTGACGCCCTGCTCGGCCAGGCTCTGGCCGACCATGCAGCGCGCCGCGATCTTGGCCAGCGGTACACCGGTGGCTTTGGATACGAACGGCACGGTGCGCGATGCGCGCGGATTGACTTCCAGCAGGAAGATCCGCGCGTCGCCTTCGGCGTCGGTCTGAATCGCAAACTGGGTGTTCATCAGACCCACCACCTTGAGCTCACGCGCCAGCGCCGTCACCTGCTCGCGCAGCCGGTCCTGCACCGCTGCGGGCAGCGAATACGGTGGCAGCGAGCACGAGGAATCGCCCGAATGCACACCGGCTTCCTCGATGTGTTCCATGATGCCGCCGATGAACACCGCGCCAGTGCTGTCGGCAACCACATCGACATCCACTTCCACCGCGTTGTCGAGGAAGTGATCGAGCAACACCGGCGAGGATTCGGACACCCGTACCGCTTCGCGGATGTAGCGTTCCAGATCGGCATCCGAATACACCACTTCCATGGCGCGGCCACCGAGCACGTAGCTTGGACGCACGACCAATGGATAGCCAACTTCGCCAGCCAGCGCGACGGCTTCTTCGGCCGCACGCGCAATGCGATTGGGTGGCTGCAACAAGCCCAGGCGCTCGACCAGCAACTGGAAGCGCTCACGGTCCTCAGCCAGATCGATGGAATCGGGCGAGGTGCCGATGATCGGCACGCCGGCATCTTCCAGCCCCTGTGCCAGCTTGAGTGGGGTCTGCCCGCCGAACTGCACGATCACCCCAAAGGGTTTTTCCAGAGCGACGATTTCGAGCACGTCTTCCAGCGTCAGCGATTCGAAATACAGCCGGTCGGAGGTGTCGTAATCGGTGGACACCGTTTCCGGGTTGCAGTTGATCATGATGGTCTCGAACCCATCCTGGCTCAGCGCCATCGCCGCGTGTACGCAGCAGTAATCGAACTCGATGCCCTGGCCGATGCGATTGGGGCCACCGCCGAGCACGATCACCTTGCGCCGGTCGCTTGGCTCGGCCTCGCATTCGTCCTCGTAGGTGGAATACAGGTAAGCGGTGCTGGTGGCGAACTCGGCCGCACACGAATCCACCCGCTTGTATACCGGGCGCAAGCCCAAGGTGTGACGCAAATGGCGGATCGCATGCTCATCGGTGCCGAGCAGCGCCGCCAGGCGCAAGTCCGAAAACCCCTTGCGCTTGAGCGCACGCAAGCGTGGCCGATCCAGTGCGCTTAGTCCATCGGCTACCAATGCGCCTTCCAGTGCGATCAGCTCTTCGATCTGATCCAGAAACCACGGATCGATGGCCGACAACGCATGCACGTCTGCCACGCTCATACCGGCGCGGAACGCATCACCAAGATAGAACAGCCGCTCGGCGCCCGGCTCCTTGAGTTCGCGGCGCAGGCGCAGCATGCCGTCCTCGCTGCCGATATCGACACCGGACGGATCGAAGCCCGAGCGTCCGGTTTCCAGGCCGCGCAGTGCCTTTTGCATCGATTCCTGGAAGGTGCGGCCAATCGCCATCACCTCGCCCACCGACTTCATCTGCGTGGTCAGGCGGGCATCGGCGGCCGGGAATTTCTCGAACGCGAAGCGCGGAATCTTGGTGACCACGTAATCGATGGTCGGCTCGAACGACGCCGGCGTTGCGCCGCCGGTGATCTCGTTGCGCAATTCATCCAGGGTATAGCCCACTGCCAGCTTGGCGGCGACCTTGGCAATCGGGAACCCGGTGGCCTTGGAAGCCAGTGCCGAGGATCGCGACACCCGCGGGTTCATCTCGATCACCACCACCCGGCCATTGCTGGCATTGATGCCGAACTGCACATTGGAACCGCCGGTATCGACACCGATCTTGCGCAGCACCGCAATCGAGGCATCACGCAAGCGCTGGTATTCCTTGTCGGTAAGCGTTTGCGCCGGTGCCACCGTGATCGAGTCACCGGTGTGTACGCCCATCGGATCGAGGTTTTCGATCGAGCACACGATGATGCAGTTGTCGGCGCTGTCGCGCACCACCTCCATCTCGAACTCTTTCCAGCCCAGCACCGACTCCTCGATCAGCACTTCGTGTACCGGCGACAGTTCCAGGCCATAACGCACGATGCCCTCGAACTCCTCGCGATTGTAGGCAATGCCGCCGCCACTGCCACCGAGGGTAAACGACGGCCGGATGATGGTCGGATAACCGACCCGACTCTGGATATCGAGCGCCTGCTCAAACGAGCGCGCCACCTCGGCCTTCGGGCAGTCCAAGCCGATCTCGGCCATCGCATTGCGGAACAGCTCACGATCCTCGGCCATGCGGATCGCCTCGCGCGAAGCGCCGATCAATTCGACCTTGTATGCTTCAAGCACCGTCTGCCCGCCCATGGTCGGCAACAACGCTTCGGGCCGCTCCTTGGCGATGATCCGCTCCACCGTGGCAACGTTGATCGGCTCGATGTACACCGCATCGGCGGTGTCCGGGTCGGTCATGATGGTGGCCGGATTGGAGTTCACCAGCACCACGCGGTAACCCTCAGCCTTGAGCGCCTTGCACGCCTGCGCGCCGGAATAATCGAACTCGCAGGCCTGGCCGATAACGATGGGCCCGGCGCCAATGACGAGGATGGTTTGGATGTCGGTTCTGCGGGGCATGGTTTACTCCGGGACTCGGGTAGCATCGCCCGCGACGCGGGACTCGGGACTGGGGACTCGGGACTCGGAAAGCAACTTGCGCCGAAGCGCCTGATGCAGCCGTTGAAGCATACGGCCCACGCGATCGCACATCGCCAATGCCTCGTCGATTGGTGTCGATGCACCCAAGCCCAATTCGCGCGAAAGCAACAGCTGCGTCTGCAGTTCTGCGGTTGATCCAAGCGCGACGGCAACAAAACGCGCGTAATCCCTAGTGGACATGCGAGCATTGCCCTCGGCGATATTCGATGGGATCGAGACTGCCGAACGCTGGATCTGTGACGTCAAGCCGTAACGCTCATCACGCGGAAATCCCGCAGTGATCTCGTAGACACTTTTTGCCAGTCCCATTGCCAATTGCCAGACCTCTAACTCGCGAAAGTGCGACGCGCTCATCGCGCCTCCCCCGAGTCCCCGTGCCCCGCTTTTGCTCTTCCGAGTCCCGAGTCACCAGTCCCGAGTCCCGATGACCGAATTGCTTCCACAAACCGATCAAACAGCCCCGCCACATCATGCGGGCCGGGGCTGGCTTCCGGGTGCCCCTGGAAGCTGAAAGCCGGTGCGTCGACCAATTCGATACCTTGCAGCGAGCCGTCAAACAGCGAGCGATGGGTGGCGCGCACGTTGCCGGGCAAGCTGGCCTCATCCACCGCAAAACCGTGATTCTGGCTGGTGATCATCACCTGCCCGGAATCCAGATCGATCACCGGGTGGTTGGCACCGTGATGGCCGAACTTCATCTTCTCCGTGCGTGCGCCGGCTGCCAGCGCCAGCAGTTGATGACCAAGGCAGATGCCAAACAGCGGGATGCGCGCCGCGAGCAAGCTGCGAATGGCGGTGATCGCGTAAGCGCACGGTTCCGGGTCGCCGGGGCCATTGGACAGGAACACGCCATCAGGACGCATCGCCAATACCGCTTCGGCGCTGGTTTGTGCCGGCACCACACTGATCCGGCAACCGCGGTCGGCGAGCATACGCAAGATATTGCGCTTGACGCCGAAATCGTAAGCCACCACGTGATATGCGGCTTGTGGCCTGGCGAAGGCGTTGGCGTCGAGATCGAACGATCCTTCGCTCCAGTTGTACGATTCGGCGGTAGTTACTTCGCGCGCCAAGTCCATGCCCTTGAGGCCGGCAAACTTGCGCGCGGTTTCGATCGCGTGCTCGGCATCCAGCACATCGCCAGCCACCAGGCACGCGCTCTGCGCGCCGCGATCACGCAGCAGCCGGGTCAGGCGACGGGTATCGATGTCGGAAATCGCGACCACATCGCGTGCCGCCAGCCATTCAGGCAGCGCAACCTGGCTGCGCCAATTGCTGGGCCGGCGTGGCACGTCGCGCACGATCAGACCCGATGCCCACACCTGGCTGGCTTCGTCATCATGCTCGGTGCAACCGGTATTGCCGATATGCGGATTGGTCAGGGTCACCAACTGCCGCGCATACGAGGGGTCGGTGAGGATTTCCTGATAACCGGTGGTTGCGGTGTTGAACACCACCTCACCCACCCGCGCACCGGACGCGCCTGCGGAAACGCCCTCGAAGATGGTGCCATCTTCAAGGGCGAGGAATGCGGTTTGCTTCACAGTTACTCGCCTTGCGCTGGGTGAACCCGTGTCGCGGCTGCGACTCATCTCCGGACCCGCGCGGCGGGCCCGTACCGATGAGGGTTCAGGCGAGCGAGGATTGTAGTCCGTAGCGCCCCGAAAGGGAAATGTTTTACGCGTCTGAAGGCCTTGTGAGGCACCACACTAACGGGCAAACAACAACGACGCCAGATCGTGGTTGCCAGCGGGCGCCACAGCAAGGCGGCGCGCGGCGTGCAGCGCGCCAAGGGCAAAAACATCACGATTGCTGGCACGATGCACCAACTCCAGACGCTCGCCGGCAGCCGTCAGCATCACTGTATGTTCGCCAACGATATCGCCGGCGCGGATCGAGCAATAGTGTGGGTCACTGCCACGGCCTTCAGCGGCGGCCGCACCGAGCGCCAACGCCGTGCCTGAGGGCGCATCGAGCTTGCGGGTGTGGTGTGCCTCGATCACATCGCAATCCCAGCCTGGCAACGCTGCCGCTGCCTGCCGTACCAACTCGCTGAGCACCGCGATGCCAATGCTGAAATTGGCCGCCCACAGCACCGCGATGGCATTCGCGGCATCGGCCAGCAGCGCGTGCTGGCTGTCGTCCAGCCCGGTAGTGCCGCAAACCAGTGCGGCACCGCGTGAACGGCATAACTCGACAATACCGGGCACGCCGGACGGCAAGCTGAAATCGATTGCCACATCGAATGCCGGTATTTCAGCCAGCGCAGAACTGGCAAACCAGGGCACGTTTTGCGCCGATGGTTGTTGTCGCGACACCGCCGCAACCACGCACAAATCAGGCGACTCGGCAGCCAGCCGAATCAATGCCTGGCCCATGCGCCCGGATGCCCCGTGAATCAGCAGTCGAATCGGCACAGAATTCATCGCAATACACTAGCCCGCCCGAGGCCATCATGGCAATGATTGCCGATGCAGGCCCGTCGCCAGGTATTGAGTGCCTGCAACAGGGTTCTCAGCGCGAACGTCATGCCTGGCGGCCAGATACTCGCGCGGCGTACTCTCGCCACCTGCGCTATGCTGTTCCGTCATGTTTTTGCTATCAAACACCAGCAAGCGCTACGGCACCACCGTCGCACTTGATGTGGACGGCTTGCGTTTGCCGCGAGGACGCGTGAGTGCGTTGATCGGGCCCAGCGGTGCCGGCAAGTCGACCATTTTGCGCTTGTTGATTGGGCTGGAATGGCCGGACTCGGGCATGGTGCACTTCAATGACGAGCCTCTGCGCCGCGGGCAGTTGCTCGCGCATCGGCGCCGTATCGGCTATGTCATTCAGGAAGGCGGGCTGTTTCCGCACCTGAACGCGCTCGGCAATATCGGCCTGTTGGCGCGCACCCTGGGCTGGTCGACCACAAGCATCGAGCGCCGCAGCCGTGAACTGGCCGAACTGTGCCAATTGCCGTTCACGGCGCTGGCGCGTTACCCGGCCGAGCTGTCGGGCGGCCAACGCCAGCGGGTCGGCCTGATCCGGGCGCTGATGCTCGACCCCGAGGTGTTGCTGCTCGATGAACCCCTCGGCGCACTGGACCCGCTGATCCGCTTCGACCTGCAGACCGAACTCAAGAGCCTGTTCAACACACTCGGCAAAACCGTGGTGATGGTCACCCATGACATCGCCGAAGCGGCATTTCTCGCCGATGAACTGGTACTGCTCAATCACGGCCGCTTGGTACAGCAAGGTCCATTGTCGGCAATGCTCGACAACCCGAGCGATCCGTTCGTGCGTCGCTTCCTCACCGCGCAACGCAGCTTGCAGGTGCCATCGTGAAGCGTCTTGCCGCCATCGCCCTGCTGCTTGCCTGCCTCGCCAGCCACGCCGGCGAACCGCTGGCGGTGGGCTCCAAAACCTTCACCGAGTCGGTGGTTCTCGGCGAAATCGCCACTCTCGCCGCGCGCGAAGCCGGTTACCCGGTAGAACACCGGCGCAGCCTCGGCGGCACCCGCATCGTCTGGCGCGCGCTGCTGGAAGGCGAAATCGACGCCTACCCGGAATACACCGGCACCCTTGCCCGGGAAATCCTGCAACTGCCCAACGCTGACCTCGATGGACTGCGCAGCGCACTCGCCGAACACGGGTTGGCGATAACCGCGCCATTGGGCTTCAACAACACCTATGCGCTGGGCATGCGCGCCGAGCAGGCCGACCGACTCGGGATCAAGGCCATTTCCGACTTGCGCGGCCATCCCGGGCTGCGCTTTGGTTTCAGCAACGAGTTCATGGATCGCGCCGATGGCTGGCCGGGCCTGCGCGCGGCTTACGGGCTGAGCGGCACCCAGGGCAACGGCCTTGACCACACCCTCGCCTACCACGGGCTGGCTGACGGCGCGCTCGACGTGATCGACCTGTATCGTACCGATGCCGAGATCGCCCGCTATCACTTGCGCGTACTGGTGGACGACCGCCAGTACTTCCCGCGCTACGACGCGGTATTCATCTATCGCGCCGATCTGCAGCAACGCGCGCCGCACTGGGTGACCGCGCTCAACAAGCTGGCCGGCCAGTTTGATGCCGACACCATGCGCCAGCTCAATGCCCGGGTCAGCATCGATGGCGTCAGCGAGGCCAAGGCCGCCGCCGACTGGTACGGTGTCGATGCCGAGATCGCGCTGGATCGCACCCAACGCATCGCCCGCCGCAGCGTTGAACATCTGCGTCTGGTCGGCATCTCGCTGACGCTGGCGTTGCTGACTGCGCTGCCGCTGGGTATCTGGGCCGCGCGCCATCCGCGCTGGCAACAGTGGGTGTTGTCGGCAACCGGGCTGTTGCAGACCTTGCCGTCGCTGGCGGTATTCGTGTTCATGATTCCGCTGTTTGGCATTGGTGCCAAACCCGCCATTGCTGCCCTGTTTCTCTACAGTTTGCTGCCGATCGTGCGCAACACCCATGCCGGGATCATCGGCATCGCACCGGAACTGCGCGAAACGGCTGCCGCCATCGGCCTGTCGCGCCGCGCGCAGCTGTACCGGGTCGAGTTGCCACTGGCCTTGCGCTCGATCCTGGCCGGGATCAAGACCGCTGCGGTAATCAACGTCGGCACCGCAACCCTGGGCGCCCTGATCGGCGCCGGCGGCTACGGCCAGCCCATCCTCACCGGCATCCGTCTCGACAACATCGGCCTGATCCTGGAAGGCGCGGTTCCGGCCGCCGTATTGGCGTTGCTGGTGCAAGGCCTGTTCGAACTGATCGAACGCGCGCTCACCCCGCGTGGCTTGCGCCTGCTTGCCCGCGAATGACACTTTTTTCATCACCCAAGGAGACAGCAGCATGAAGAATCGACACCGCATACGACTCCCGCAGATCGATTTCAGCAAGGAGTCCGAGAGCGATGTCTATTTCGTTCTGGACAGCGAAAACGGCAGCGAGAAATTTCGATTCCATGACTACGACCGGATTTTTGCCATCCCCGGCCTTTATGAGCAGATTTTCTACGATCGTTTGAAGTGCGATTCACCACGCTTTCTGGCCGATCGCCTCAACGCCGTGATCACCCGTGCCGGCGAGCGCGTCAGCGGCCTGCGCGTACTCGATTTCGGCGCCGGCAACGGCATGATGGGCGAAGCCCTCGCCCGTCATGGCGTATCGCGCACAGTGGGGGTGGACATTTCGCAGGTCGCCTGCGATGCACTCGAACGCGATCGCCCGGGTCTTTACGATGATTATTACGTCACCGATCTGAGCCGGCCCGAGCCGGCCGTGAAGGAAGAACTGCAACGCTGGAAGTTCAGTTGCCTGACCACCGTCGCCGCACTGGGTTACAACGACATCCCCGAATCGGCACTGCGCGAAGCATTCAACCTGGTCGAAGATGGTGGCTGGATCGTGTTCAACGTCAAGGAGACGTTTCTCGGAAAATCCGATGGCGACGATTTTTCCGGATTGGTCAAACGCCTGCTGGCCGGCGAATCCCTGCACCTGCATCATCTGGAACGCTACCAGCACCGCATCTCGGTGGAGGGCAAACCGCTGTACTACTACGCAGCCATCGGCCGCAAGATGGCGCCATGGCCGGAAGCTGACTGAAGCCAATCAGGCGCTGCAGACTTGCGCAAGCAACGGGCTGGTTGCCGGTTCCGCCGGCAGCCAGCCACGGCCATGGCCCGCACCGCGCAGGTGTTCGAGCCACTTCGACAGAAACGTATTCATCTGCAGGCGGTGCGCAAACACGGTATGCGCCGGTGGATGGGTGCCCAGCACATCCTGCCAGCGTTGGCCGACATAGCAGTGCGTCACTTCGGCCTGGCACGCATCCAGATACACCCGCACATAAGCCGACGGCTCGGGCACACCGGTCGCCGGGTCGGCGAAAGCGTAGCTCATGCGCAATTCCAGCATATATCGATGCCGCGCCAGCACATCCACATGCAGATCCAGGCCATCGCCCACCTGCGAGCACCAGCGGCCTTCATCGAGCGCGGCCAGATCGACCACCTGCTGGATGCGCCGGAAATTCTCGGCGTACAGCGCCATCAGCCACGCAAAGCGGCTGGCGTGCGGCGTTCTGGTGTCGGTGGTGCGTAACTGGATCATGGCCCGATCCTAGCACGGGGTTTCGAGCATCTTCTGCGATTACCCACACCGATGCGCAACCTACCAATTCAAAGCAATTTGCGTTCGATCCCCAGCACGGTCAGGATTTTGCTGGCGATTTCCTCGATCGAGGTGTGGGTGGTGCTGAGCGAAGGCAGGCGCTCGGCGCGGAACAGCGATTCGGCAGCACGGACTTCACGCTGGCATTGCTCCAGCTTCGCGTACGTGGAATCAGGCCGCCGTTCCTGACGAATCTGCTGCAGCCGCAGCGGGTCGATGGTCAACGCAAACAGTTTGTTGCGGTACGGGCGCAGGCTCGGCGGCAATTCCAGCCGGTGCAGGTCGTCGTCGGTCAGCGGGTAATTGGCGGCACGGATGCCAAAGTGCAACGCCAGATACAGGCAGGTCGGGGTTTTCCCTGAACGCGAAACGCCGACCAGAATCAGGTCGGCCTCGTCATAGCGGGTGTTGGCGCCGTCATCGTGGCTGAGTGCGTAATTGGTGGCATTGATCCGCGCTTCGTATGCCGCCTGGTTGACCATGCCGTGGGCCTGGCCGACGCGTGGCTGGCCGGCAACCCCAAACTCGCGTTCGAGCACGGCGATGAACGGCGTGAAGGCATCGATCAGCAGCGCACCACTTTCGCCAAGAATGGCATTGAGCCGGCCATCGATCACGGTGCTGATGATGATCGAGCGCACCCCGGCACGCTCACCGGCCTGGCGCGCCTGGCTGGCCACGTCCAGCGCTTTTTCCTCGCTGTCGACGAAGGCGATGCGCCGGGTCTGGAATTCAGCACCGGCAAACTGGGTCAGCAAGCTGTGGCCTATGGTTTCGGCGGTGATGCCGGTGCCATCGGATACGTAGAAAACGGGGCGGCATTGTTTCATTGGCGTTTCTTTGGCCCTTTGCTGCGGGGATTTTCGTTCAGCATGGGATAACTGGCTATGTGCGAGCGCACCGGGCGCACGTTTTGATCGGGCTCGCAAGCTTGTTTGAACCTGCGTTGCACCGCATCATATGCGTTTTACGGATGCGGATCGCTGCCCGGATTGCCTTGGGCACCCGCATTCACCATGCAAGCGCCTGATTTGGCAAGTTATCAAGGCTCCACAGCCTGCCGTTTCGGGCAACCCCTGCCAAGTGCCTGGAGACCGGTTTTGACTGCGAACATCCTGTGGCTGAACGAACTGCGGCTGTCTGACCTTGCTGATGTCGGTGGCAAGAATGCCTCGCTGGGCGAAATGATCGGCCATCTCGATGCTCTGGGCGTATCGGTTCCCGGCGGCTTTGCCACCACCGCGCACGCCTTTCGCGAGTTCATCGCGCACAACACTCTGTATCAGCGCATTTTCGACCGCCTGGCTTCATTGGATGTCGAGGACGTAGGCGCGCTCACCGCCGCTGGCAGTGAAATCCGCCAATGGGTGATCGATGCGCCGCTGCACGCCGCACTGGACGCCGACATCCGCAGCGCCTACGCGCGGCTGTGTGCGGAAAATGGCGGTGAGGTGTCGGTTGCAGTGCGCTCGTCGGCCACCGCCGAAGACCTGCCCGATGCCTCGTTCGCCGGCCAGCAAGAAACCTTCCTCAACGTGGTCGGTGTCGATGACGTGGTGCATCGGGTCAAGGAAGTATTCGCCTCGCTGTACAACGATCGCGCCATCGCCTATCGCGTACACCACGGCTTCAAGCACGAGGATGTGTTCCTCTCCGCTGGCGTGCAGTTGATGGTGCGCTCGGATGTCGGGGCCTCGGGCGTGTTGTTCACGCTCGACACCGAATCGGGTTTCCGCGACGTGGTGTTCATCACCGCCAGCTATGGCCTCGGTGAAAACGTGGTGCAGGGCGCGGTCAATCCCGACGAGTTCTACGTGTACAAGCCCACACTGCGCGCCGGCAAACCGGCGGTGCTGCGCCGGCAACTGGGTTCCAAGGCCATCCGCATGGTCTACTCCGATGCGCCCGGCGAGCGCGTGCGCAATGAAGACACCCCGGCCGCACTGCGTCAGCGGTTTTCGATCGACGACCACGATGTGCAGGAACTGGCGCGCCAGGCGCTGACCATCGAGGATCACTACGGCCGGCCGATGGACATCGAGTGGGCCAAGGACGGCATCAGCGGCAAGCTGTTCATCGTGCAGGCGCGGCCGGAAACGGTGCGTTCGCGCGCCCACGCCACCCAGATCGAGCGCTATCACCTCAACGAGCGAGGGCCAGTGCTGAGCGAGGGCCGCGCCATTGGCCAGAAAATCGGCAGCGGCGTGGCGAGGGTGATCCGCAGCATCGCCGAAATGGATCGGGTGCGCCCCGGCGATGTGCTGGTTGCCGACATGACCGACCCCGACTGGGAGCCGGTGATGAAGCGCGCGGCGGCCATCGTCACCAACCGTGGCGGCCGCACCTGCCATGCCGCCATCATCGCCCGTGAACTGGGGGTGCCGGCGGTCGTCGGCTGCGGCAATGCGATGGCGTCGATCAAGGATGGCGAAACGGTGACGGTGTCGTGCGCCGAAGGCGATACCGGCTTTATCTACGCCGGTGAGCTGGCCTTCGAGCACACCACCGCCGATCTCAATGAAATGCCACCGGCGCCACTCAAGATCATGATGAACGTCGGCAACCCCGAGCGCGCCTTCGATTTTGCGCAGTTGCCGCATCAGGGAATCGGCCTGGCGCGGCTGGAGTTCGTGATTGCGCGTCAGATCGGCATCCACCCCAAGGCGCTGCTGCAATACGATCGCCAGCCGCCGGATATCCGCGCCCGCATCGACGAGCTGATTGCCGGCTATGCCGACCCGGTAAGTTTCTACGTCGAGCGGCTGGCCGAAGGCATCGCCACCCTCACCGCCGCCTTTGCACCGCACCCGGTGATCGTGCGCCTGTCGGATTTCAAATCCAACGAATACGCCAACCTGATTGGCGGCGAGCAATACGAGCCGCACGAAGAAAACCCGATGATCGGTTTCCGTGGCGCCTCGCGCTACGTCGATCCCAGCTTCGCCGATTGTTTTGCGCTGGAATGCCAGGCGATGCGCAAGGTGCGCGACGAAATGGGTCTGACCAACGCCTGGGTGATGATCCCGTTCGTGCGCACCCTCGATGAAGGCCGCAAGGTGATCGAGACGCTGGCGAAGAATGGCCTGGAACGCGGTGTGCTGACGAATTCCTCGATCTTTTCGATGGCTTCTCGATCGGCTCCAACGACCTGACCCAGCTCACTCTGGGGCTGGATCGCGATTCGGGCATCGTGGCGCATCTGTTCGACGAGCGCGATCCGGCGGTGAAAAAGCTGCTGGCAATGGCGATCAGTAGCGCCCGCGCCAAGGGCAAGTATGTCGGCATCTGCGGGCAAGGCCCGTCTGATCATCCCGACCTGGCCGAGTGGCTGATGCAGCAGGGCATCGAATCGGTATCGCTCAATCCCGACACGGTGGTCGATACCTGGCTGCGGCTGGCGCGCAGCAAGGCGGCCAACGGCAGGTGAAGTTGACCGCCGGTTCAACACAGCCGCTGCGTAAACTCGTCTGCAAAACAATTCGGAGAGGCTGATGGAAACGCTGCGTGAATTCATTGCACACACCGACTGGGTGCAGATTGGTACCGCCTGGGGCCTGCGTATCGGCAGCGCACTGGCGGTGCTGCTGCTGGGGCTGTGGCTGGCGCGGCGTCTGGTGAACCTGATTGATCGCGCGTTTGCGCGGATGGGTTTTGATGCGATTCTGACCAACTTCCTGCACAACCTTGCCTACGGCGCCCTGCTGGTGGTGGTGTTGGTGGCGGCGCTCGATCAATTGGGCGTGCCCACCACCTCGTTGCTGGCGCTGGTCGGTGCCGCCGGTTTGGCCATCGGCCTGGCGTTGAAAGACTCGCTATCGAATATCGCCTCGGGGGTCATGTTGATTGCGCTGCGTCCGTTCCGTGCCGGCGACGTGGTCAACATCGCCGGCATCGATGGTGTGGTCGAGCAGGTTCGGGTGTTTCAGACATTGATGCGCACCTTCGAAAACCACGAGGTGGTGCTGCCCAACAGCCAGATCACCAGCGTGCCAATCATCAATTTCACCGCCCGCGCACAGCGACGCATCGACGTGCCGGTAGGCATCAGCTACGACGCCGATGTGCGTGAAGCGCGCAAAGTGTTGCTCGGCCTAGCCAATGCGCACGACAAGGTACTGCCCGAGCCAGCAGCCGACGTCATCGTGAAAGAACTTGGCGACAACGCGATAAATCTGGTGCTGCGTGCCTGGGTAGCCACACCGGATTTCGCGCTTACCCGCAGCGATCTGGTGGAAGCCACCCATCGCGAACTCGGCGCCGCCGGCATTGGCATCCCCTACCCGCAACGCGAATTGCACGTGCGTCTGCCGGAGGGCTTTGCGATCAGCAAGGCACAAGACGCACGCTGATGCACAAGTCGCCCACAGGGTGAGCTCCTACAGAGGTGAGTCACGTTGCCTTTTGGAGCAACTGTGTTGCACGCTGTTGCGAGCCAGTGCTTCTGTGGGAGCCGGCCTGCCGGCGAACGAACTGGCGAAAGAGCTTTGCGCGCAGAGCCTGCCCCAGACTTGATCTGGGGCGCGCTCCCACGAAAGCGGTGAACGCTCCCTGTGGAGCCCACCCTGTGGGCGACCTGTGGAGCAACTGTGTTGCACGCTGTTGCGAGCCAGTGCTTCTGTGGGAGCCGGCCTGCCGGCGAACGAACTGGCGAAAAAGCTTCGCGCGCAGAGCCTGCCCCAGACTTGATCTGGGGCGCGCTCCCACAGGGGTGGCATTTGGAGCCCACCCTGTGGGCGACATGGCGACAGCGCGCGGTGCGCGCCGGCTATCGCGCACTCACTCCAGCAACGCCACCGACTTGACCTGCAACCACAGCTCCAGCCCGGGCACGAGTTCGAGCGCAGCAGCCGAACGCCGCGTCACCCGCGCCAGCCAGGTAGCGTCGCCCACACGCAGTTGCACATTCAGCAGCCCGGGATGAGCATCATCCTCGATGGCCTGCACCTGCCCCGGCAACAGATTGAGGATGCTCGACTGCTCGGGACGCTGCCGTACCAGGCTCACATCGCGCGCCAGTACCCGCACCCGCACCTTGTGGCCGCTGACCAGACCGTTGTCAGGTACCCACAACACTGCGCCCGGCAGATTCACGCGCAACAAGTGCCAAGCCGCGTCACGCGCACCAACCACGCCATCGAGCACGGTGCCCTGGGCCTCGTCGGGCGTAACCATCGCGCCGTGCGTTGCCAGCACACTCGCCAGCGGGCCACTGGTCAACACCCGCCCGCGTTGCAGCAACACCAGATGATCGCCCAGATGAATCGCTTCGGCCGGATCATGGGTGACATACAGGACGGGAATTGCGGCGTGCTCGTGCAGGCGATCCAGATACGGCAGCAATTCGCGTTTACGCGCCTGATCCAGTGCCGCCAATGGCTCGTCCATCAACAATACCTGCGGGTTACTGGCCAGCGCTTGCGCAATGCACACGCGCTGGCGCTCGCCGCCCGAAAGCGTAGCCGGCCGCCGCTGCAACAACGCGCCAATATCGAGCAGTTCGATGATCCGATCCAGCGGCTGCGAACCCGCCTGCGCGCTGCGCCTGCGGCCGTATGCAAGGTTGCCGGCGACATCCAGATGTGCGAACAGGCTGGCTTCCTGAAACACATAACCCACCGCGCGGCGATGCGTCGGCAGCGAGCGCTTGGAATCGAGCCACAGGGTGTCGGCGATGCGCAGGGTGCCGCGTACGCGACGTTCGAGGCCTGCCACGCACCGCAGCAGCGTGCTTTTGCCCGAGCCCGAAGGCCCAAACAACACGGTGATGCCCTGCCCCGGCAAGCGCAGATCGACATCGAGGCAGAAGTCCCTGCGCTCAAGACGCAACTGCACAGTCATGTCGTGGCTAGTGTTCATCGCTCATCAGCACATGCGGGTGTAGAGAAGATCATCTCTCGCCAAGACGCCAAGAACGCCAAGGAATCCATCAACATCGTCGTAGCGACTCGACGGTGATTGCTGCTGCAACGTCAACGGTCAGTCTGCCGGCTTCGTCTTTGCTCATTCTTTTGCTGTCCTTGGCGCTCTTGGCGTCTTGGCGAGAGTACCCCTGTGTGCCGAGACAGAGCAGCGGCGCTCATGCGCGCGGCTCCGCACGCCGATTGCCATACACCAGCAGCAACACCACGAACGAGAACAGCAGCAGCACCGCCGCCAGACGATGCGCCTGCGCGTAATTCATTGCATCCACATAATCGTAGATCTGCACCGAAGCCACCCGCGTCACTCCGGGCAGATTGCCGCCAATCATCAGCACCACACCGAACTCGCCAATCGTGTGCGCGAAGGTGAGAATGCTGGCAGTGAGATAACCCGAACGCGCCAGTGGCAGCACAACGGTAAAAAACCGATCCAGCGGTGACGCGCGCAAGCTCGCCGCCATTTCCAGCGGCCGCTCGCCAATCGACGCAAACGCGGTTTGCAGCGGCTGCACCATGAACGGCAGCGAATACAGTACCGAAGCAATCACCAGGCCGGGGAAGGTGAACGCCAGTGGCGCCATATCCAGCAGCGCCGTCATCCGCCCGAGCGGGCCATCCGGCCCCATTGCCAGCAACAGATAAAAGCCCAGCACCGAAGGCGGCAACACCAGCGGCATCGCCACCAGTGCGCTGATTACACCGCGCCAACGCGAATGCGTGCGCGCCAGCCACCACGCAATCGGGGTGCCCAGCAGCCACAGAATCACAGTAACAATGCCCGCCAGCACAGCGGACAGCAGCAATGCCTGAATGTCAGCAGCACTCAGCATCAGCAATGGGTAGTCATGGTGGCGACACCACGAATGGCTCCAGGCCATGACGTTGCAGTATCGATGCCGCTTCGGCGCTGGTCATGAATGCCGCGAATGCCGCAGCCAACGGTTTATCTGCACCACGGCGAGTTACCACAAAACCCTGTGGCAATGGTTCATACAGGTGGTCGGGAACTGCGGCATAACAGCCGGCGTCGCGCATGGCGGGTGCCAACGCCAGACTCAGGGCGATGATGCCGACCTGCGCATTTTTGCTTAGTGCAAACTGTGCGGCCTGGCCCACGTTTTCGGCAAACACCAGTTTGCCTTTGACCGCATCCCACAGCCCGGCCGCCTGCAACGCCTGCTGTGTACGCTGGCCATACGGTGCCAACTCGGGGTTGGCGATGGCGATGCGCTTGACGCTTGCTTCGCCCAGGCTGTGCATCGTTGGCGCGCCTTCACGGCAATCAGTGCGCCACAGCACCAGCCGGCCAAAGCCATACACCTGCACCGCGCCATCACTCATCGCCGCCTTGAACAACGCCTCGGGATACGCAGTGTCGGCCGACACAAACACATCGTAAGGCGCGCCTTGCCGGATCTGTGCGAACAGCTTGCCCGAAGCGCCATACACCACCGTGGCCTGCTCATCCGGGTGGCGCGCAGAAAATGCAGCAACCAACTCATCCAGCGCCGGGCGTGTGCTGGAGGCTGCCGCAATGGTGATCTGTGCTGCAGCCACCGGCGCTGCCAGAACAATCCCGAGCACGATCAGCGTGAAGGCCGCCCATCGGGCAACCAGAACTGGCCGCGCCACAGCGCCAGGGAACCTCTGACCAAGCACTTTTTTGTCATTCCAGCGAAAGCTGGAATCCAGTGCAGACAGCACCACGTCCCCCAGCTTTCGCTGCGGTGACGGCTGGTTCAGATATCCCCCGACCATCATCCCATCACCTTGTTGCGACCTGCCGCCTTGGCTTCATAGAGATGTTGATCAGCACGCGAAACCATGCGCTCATGGTTCGGGCACGAAGTACTGTCGGTGACACCAAGGCTACCGGTCATCATCAGGCCAGGCGCAAAACTTCGGCAGTCGATTGATGCCACCGCCACGCGTATCCGCTCGGCAACCGCTCGGCCGCGCTCAAGCGTCAATCCGGGTAACAGCAACGCAAACTCTTCGCCGCCCCAGCGCGCCACGTAGCCTGCCTGATCACTATCGGCACTGCACGCGGCCAGTTCATCCTTCAGGGCCGTTGCAACCGCTTGCAAGGCAGTGTCGCCTACCTGGTGCGAATAGCTGTCGTTTATGCGCTTGAAATTATCGATATCCAGCAACGCAAAACTCAAGGGTTTGTGCTGGGTAACGCTGTCATGAAAAGCTGTCGCCAGGCGCTCCTCCATGCCGCGGCGATTGTAAAGGCCGGTAAGTGCATCGGTGCGCGCCTGCTGCGCAAACGCATCGGAGTGCGCCAGTATCTGCCGATTGAGGGCTTTGAGTTCGCTGTTTTTTTCGCTCAGCGCCAACGTGCGCTGCGCAACTTGTTCTGCCAATTCAAGTTCGCGCTCTTCCATTGCGCGCACGCGCAGACGGAAAACCGCGTACAACAACGCGGTAAACAGCAACACCATCGCGGCGATGAACCACACCCGCTGATACAGACGCGGCGAGATTTCAAATACCTGTATCGCCAGCGCATCGCTCCACACGCCAGCGCGACCAGCGGCAACCTGAAACTGGTACTTGCCCGGCGGCAGATTGGTGTACTGCGCATTGCGCAGCCGCGCGCGTTCCACCCAATCGTTATCAAACCCTTTCAGGCGATAACGGTAGCGAATCTGATCCGGCGTACGAAAGCTCAGACTGACGAAATCAAACTCGATCTTGCGCACATCCGATGCGGTAACAATCGGCACACCTGCCGGCAGATACTGGCCATCCAGCCGCACGCCTTCTATCACCACCGGCGGTGGGTCGAGCTGATATCTCGCCAGTTTGTCCGGCTGAATAACGGCGGCACCCTTGGCGGTAGCCACCCACAAACTGCCATCGCGCGCCAACAGCGCCGCCGGCCCGGAGCCACCGTTGCACTGCGCACTGCCCATGCCATCGGCTTCGGCAAACTGCCGGCTGGGCAGTTCATCCATCCGCCCCGCCATCACTGCCTCGACATCATTTCGGCGCAGGTGGATGACACCCGAATTGGAGGTCAGCCAGAAATTGTCGTAAGCGTCGGTGACCACCTGAAACACGGTGATCACCGGCAAGCCCTCGGATTTACCCAATACCGTCAGCGTGCCGTCGCGCCAACGCACCAGACCACGGTCGGTGGCAAACCACATCGTGCCATCGGCGTCTTCGTGCATGCCGAACACATCCTGCGCGCCATTCATGTCCGACAGGTCGATGGCGTTGACCACGCCATCCTTGATCCATGCCGCACCATTGGCCGTGCCTATCCAGATGCGGCCATCGCGGGCCTGATACAGGCTGACAACGAAATTGCGCGGCAAGCCCTGCTCACGCGTGTACACGGTGGTCTTGCCATCCTTGATGTGTGCCAAACCGCGCGCAACACCCACCCACAAACTGCCATCACGATCAACCAGCAGTGCGCGCACCTGGCTTGCCCACAGATCACCGAGTGCGGTCTGCTGACTGACGATCTTGCCATTCTTCCAGTGGATCAGCCCCTTGGAATACATGCCGACCCACAAACTGCCATCGTGGTCTTCGGCCAGGCTGAGAATGGCATCGCCACTCAGCCCGGCATCGGCACCCACGGCGGTAATGACCTCGTTGTGCCAACGATCCAGACCACCGCTGCTGCCAATCAGGATGTCGCCATCGCGGGTCTGCAATAACGCCCGCACGTAATCATTGGACAGCCCCAGTTGCTGGTCGTAACTGATGAACGGCGTATCGGCCAAGCGCACCAACCCCGCATTGGTGCCCACCCACACATTTTCCTCGCGATCGATGAACAGCGACGGCACCCGGTTGTTGGGCAACCCCATCGCAGTATCGATATACTCCAATCCACGGCTGGCGCTGAAGCGTAGCAAGCCACGGTTGACCGTACCGATCCAGACATCACCGTCTTTGCCCAGCTTCAGGCTGGCGACCGCCTCATCGGGCATCGCGGAGGACAGTAACTGAAACCGCCCACCCATCCCCTGATACACACCGTGTTCGGTGCCGACATACATCACACCATCCGAGCTTTGTGTGATGACGAACACAGCGCCTGTTGGCAAACCGTGTGCTTGATCGAAATGCTGAACCCGCTCGCCTTCGATGCGTACCAAGCCCTCACCGGAGCCCACCCACACCACATCGGTGTGATCCACGAATACCGCATAGGTGATGCCAGAATCCGCACCGGGCAACACATCAAAAACGCGGATGCTACCATCCACGCCAATGCGTGAAACGCCTTCACTTTCATGCGCCACCCAGACATTGCCGGCACGGTCTTCAGCGATTGCCATTGACTCGTTCTGGGCCAGGCCATCGGCCTTGGTGTAACTGTGCCAAACATCCCGGCGGCGTACACTGATGCCGCCTCGTGATGTAGCCACCAACAAATTGCCACTCTCGCTTACCGCGACGGCGCGGATGCCATTGTCGCGCAACTCGGGGATTTCACGGCTGCCAAAAGTGCGAAATTCCTGGCCGTTGTAGCGCACCAACCCTTCCCATGTGGCGAACCACAAGTAGCCTTCCGGTGTTTGCGCGATGCCATTGACCTGGTTGTGCGGCAAGCCATCGCGTGTGGTCCACACTTCGCGCGAAAAGGCCGCCAGAGCCTTGTTGTCGACTGCCATTGCACTGCCAGCAAACAATCCCGACAGCACAACCAGCCACACGGCATATCGCGAAAAACACAAGCGATTGAACATGAGCAATCAGCCCCCCGTCATGCCACCCAGTGTACCCATGTGCTGACGATAGTGACGCAACTCGGCGATCGATTCTTCGATATCGGACAACGCGGTATGGCTACCGATTTTCTTGACGCCATCCAGCACCTGCGGCGCCCAGCGTCGGGCCAGTTCCTTGAGCGTACTGACATCCAGATTGCGGTAGTGAAAATAACGCTCCAGCAGCGGCATCTGCCGTACCAGAAAGCGGCGATCCTGACAGATCGAGTTGCCGCAGATCGGCGACTTGCCGGCCGGCACCCAGCGCGCCAGAAAATCCAGCGTCGCACGTTCGGCTTGCGCGTGCGTGCAGTCGCTGTCGAGCACTTTCTGCCACAGCCCGGACTTGCCATGGGTATTGCGGTTCCATTCGTCCATTGCCTGCAAGCGCGGCAACGGATGGTGAATGGCCAACTCGGGGCCACACGCCAACACGTTCAAGTCGGCATCGGTTACCAGGGTTGCGATCTCGATGATCGAATCGCTATCCGGATCGAGCCCGGTCATTTCCAGATCGATCCAGATCAGGTGGTTTTCGTTCAACTGCGCATCGGTCATATCGATCCATGCCTGTCTCGGGCAATTGCGGCATCATACGTCAGCAACGCGCCGCGCACGTAGCCACACGCATCCTGCGTTGTCGGTAATTTCAAAGCAGCACACCGGAGATCGCCACCTTGCCGATTGAATCACTCAACCACTACAGCGTACTGACAGCCATGCTGGCGCCGGCCTTGCTGATGGCGGCCACCGGCTCGCTGCTGATCTCGGCCAACAACCGGCTGGCGCGGGTGGTGGATCGCCTGCGCAGCTTGTTGGCGATGCGCCGCCACGACGCGATGGCCGACAACGCCGCGCTGCAACTACAGATCACGCGCCATCGCCGCCGCAGCAGCTACGTACTGCGCGCTTGCATGATGCTGTATTCCGGCCTTGGTGCTTTTGTCGGCACCAGCCTGGCGCTGGCCATTGATGCCCTCAGTGGCTACCGTCTGGCCAGTTTGCCAACCGTGCTCGGCGTACTGGGCGTGCTGTGCCTGCTGCTCGCCAGCCTCTATCTCAGCCTGGAAGTGCGCCTCGCAGTGCGCAGCTTCGACGAAGAACTCGACCACGAACTGCGTTAGCGCAAACGCTTGCCACGGCGAGCGCGAAAATACGCGACAAGCCGCGCACCGGCCTCCTCGGCCAACACCCCGCCAAGTACCTCGATGCGATGGTTATGGCGCGGATCGGCCAACAGATCGAATACGCTGCCGGCGGCGCCGGTTTTCGGGTCGCTGGCGCCGTATACCACTCGCGCCAGCCGCGCATGGATCATCGCCATCGCGCACATCGCGCACGGCTCCAGGGTCACGTACAGCGTGCAACCCAGCAAGCGATGATTGCCCAGCCGCATCCCGGCCTGGCGCATCGCCACGATCTCGGCATGTGCGCTCGGGTCATGGTCGCAGATGTTGCGATTCCAGCCCTCGGCCAGCAGATCGCCCGCCGCATCCACGATCAACGCCCCCACCGGCACCTCGTCATCCTCACGCTCGGCGCGCGCCGCCAACGCCAGCGCGTGGCGCATCCAGCGGCTGTCGGTGTCGTTCATGGCGGCGTTGAGGTCGGCCACCGTCAGCCGATCATTTGGTCGAAGCACCACGCTGCGCGATGGCCCCATTCATCGCCTTGATCGACACCGCCTTGCGCGGTTTACCGAACATCCCTTTCAGCTCGCCGACTGAATGCGTTGCAGCGATCAGCTCATAGCACCCCGGCACCACCTCCACGAACTCGACGCGATTACCCGCATCAACGCCTAGGACCGTACGAACCGCAGCGAGGATGATGATCTGGCCTTTGCTGGTGAGGGTGGCGGTGCTCATGCGCGGCATCCTATCACAGCACCCTTACCTGAACCTCTCAAGAAACAAAACTGTACGTCTTTGTTTTTTCTAGAACGTCTGGTCCGCGTTTTGCGGACTTGGGAAGCTGATTAGTGTCGAACCTCAGCTGACTTTGCCCCTCTCCCCTCGGGAGAGGGGTTGGGGTGAGGGTTCGACGTAAGCGTGGCGACACTTTTCCTTGCGCCGCACCCTCATCCGGCCCTTCGGGCCACCTTCTGATGAAACTACCAGCCAATCGACTAGGCGGCAAAGCCGCCAAGTCGCTGGTT
>PGZE01000082.1:0-4265 GCA_002840015.1 Gammaproteobacteria bacterium HGW-Gammaproteobacteria-2
GGTGCGGCGCAAGGAAAAGTACCGCCACGCTTACGTCGAACCCTCACCCCAACCCCTCTCCCGGGGGGAGAGGGGCAAAGCCAGCTGAGGTTCGACACTGATCAGGTTCAGAAATGTTCGGAATAACAAAGAACTGGATTGCTTCGCTACGCTCGAAATGACGGTGGGTAGCGGTTGTTCAGAGCTTCCTTGGCTGTATCAATAACCGTCAATCGCCTCCACCAGGAGGCTGATTGATTCCTTGGCGTTCTTGGCGTCTTGGCGAGAGTAAATGCTTTTTCTGCACCTACAAAGTTTGCTGATGGGCCGCTTCTGTCGGTACGTGCCACGATGAATGGTCGTGTCGCACTGGGCATCGAGTACGACGGTAGCGAGTTTCTGGGTTGGCAACGGCTCAAACACGGCAAAACCGTTCAGCTTGCGCTGGAGCAGGCGCTGTCGTTCGTCGCTGACACTCCGGTTACGGTAACTTGCGCCGGACGTACCGATTCAGGCGTACACGCGCGCTGCCAGGTAGTGCATTTTGATGCGCCCTGTGAGCGGCCGCTGCGGGCCTGGTTGATGGGCGCCAATGCGCGCATGGCACATGCGGTCACGGTGCGCTGGGCCGTGCCGGTAGAGAGCACGTTTCACGCCCGCTTCTCGGCAGTTGCGCGACGCTACCGCTATCGCATCATCAATCGTGCGGTACGGTCGTCGATCGGCCGTGATTACCTCACCTGGGAGCGATTGCCGCTGGATGCGGATGCCATGCATCGTGCCGCGCAGGCGCTGCTGGGCGAGCACGACTTCAATGCATTTCGCTCCATACAATGCCAGGCACCGCATGCGCGCCGTGATATGCAACACATTGCCGTTTACCGTGAAGCCGAGGAAGTGATTGTGGATGTGCGTGCCAATGCGTTTTTGCATCACATGGTGCGCAATCTGGTTGGCAGCCTGTTGTTGATCGGTCGCGGTGAACGCGCGGAATCGTGGCTGGCCGAAGTATTGGCAAGCCGCGACCGAACGCAGGCCGGCCCAACCGCGTTGGCGTCCGGGCTGTGTTTCCTGGGGCCGTTGTATCCGGCTCGGTTTGGCTTGCCCGAGGAGGTCAGTGCATGAGAACCCGAGTCAAGTTCTGCGGCATTACCCGGCCCGGTGATGCCCGTCTGGCGGGTGAGCTGGGTGTCGATGCGATCGGCCTGATCTTTGCCACTGCCAGCAAGCGCCGGGTTGATATTGATACCGCACGTGCGATCAGCACAGCAGTGCCGCCAATGGTGAGCACGGTTGCGTTGTTCATGAATAACGAGCCGCAGTTGATCGAGCGCGTGCTGCGTGGCGTACGCCCG
Source organism: Gammaproteobacteria bacterium HGW-Gammaproteobacteria-2 (assembly GCA_002840015.1). Lineage (GTDB taxonomy): Bacteria > Pseudomonadota > Gammaproteobacteria > Xanthomonadales > Xanthomonadaceae. The sequence goes on from PGZE01000082.1 coordinate 1,335, forward strand.
CAGTTGCTGCAATTTCACGGCAATGAAACCGAAATCGAGTGTCAGCGCTGGGAACTGCCGTATCTGCGCGCAATCCCGATGCGCAGCGTGGATGACGCAGAGGCATACAGTGCGCTTTACCCAAGCGCGGCTGGTTTTGTGCTCGACAGCCATCAGGCCGGTGCTGCTGGTGGTAGTGGTGCCGCTTTTGATTGGACAAAAGTACCGGCACAATTGTCGCGCCCGTGGCTGCTGGCGGGCGGGCTATGCCCATCGTCGATTGCCGATGCGATTGCCGCAACGCACCCGTGGGGCGTGGATGTATCCAGTGGTATCGAGAGTTCGCCCGGCATCAAGGACGGCGAAAAAATGTTGCGTTTCGTGCAAGAGGTACATCGTGTCGACCATGCCTGATCCAGTTACTGATTATTTTGCCTATCCCGATGCGCGTGGCCATTTTGGCCCTTACGGCGGACGCTTTGTGGGCGAAACCCTGATGGCGCCGTTGGCTGAACTGGATGCCGCCTATCAGCATTACAAGGATGACCCCGAGTTTCAGGCCGAGCTGGCTTACGAGTACCGGCATTATGTTGGTCGGCCCAGCCCGATCTACGAGGCGCGCCGGTTGTCGGCGCATGTCGGCGGTGCGCGGATATTGCTCAAGCGCGAGGACCTGAACCATACCGGCGCGCACAAGATCAACAACACCGTTGGCCAGGCCATGCTCGCCAGCCGGATGGGCAAGACCCGCATCATCGCCGAGACCGGCGCCGGCCAGCACGGTGTCGCCAGCGCCACCGTGGCCGCGCGCTTGGGGCTCGAATGCGTGGTCTACATGGGCTCCACCGATGTTGAACGGCAGGCACCCAATGTGTTTCGCATGAAGTTGCTGGGCGCCACGGTGGTGCCGGTTGAATCGGGCTCCAAGACGCTCAAGGATGCGCTCAACGAGGCAATGCGTGACTGGGTGACCAACGTCAAGGACACCTTCTACATCATTGGCACCGTGGCCGGGCCGCATCCGTATCCGACCTTGGTGCGCGATTTCAATGCAGTGGTTGGGCGTGAGGCGCGGGCGCAGATGCTGGCCGAGTATGAACGCCTGCCCGATGCCCTGGTGGCCTGCGTCGGTGGTGGTTCCAATGCGATCGGCCTGTTTCATTCGTTCCTGAATGATGCCGATGTTGCCATTTGGGGCGCAGAAGCGGCGGGTGATGGGATTGAAACCGGACGGCATGCTTCATCGTTGGTGGCGGGTCGTCCCGGCGTGCTGCACGGCAACCGTACCTACGTGCTCGCTGACGAAGACGGCCAGATCACCGAGACCCATTCCGTTTCTGCGGGCCTGGATTACCCCGGCGTTGGCCCCGAACATGCCTTCCTGAAAGACAGTGGCCGTGCCAACTACGTTGGTGTAACCGACGACGAAGCGATGCAGGCGTTTCATTTGCTGGCACGCACCGAGGGCATACTTGCGGCACTCGAATCGAGCCACGCGGTGGCGCAGGCAATGAATCTGGCGCGCGAGATGCCCAAGGACGCGTTGATTCTGTGCAATCTTTCCGGCCGCGGCGACAAGGACATCTTCACCATTGCCAAGCGTGAGGGGATTGAGTTGTAGAGCTGGGACTCGGGACTCGGGACTCGGGACTCGGGACTCGGGACTCGGGACTCGGGACTCGGGACTCGGGACTCGGGACTCGGGACTCGGGACTCGGGACTCGGTCCCCAGTCCCCAGTCCCCAGTCCCGGCTTCTTGGCTTTTCCGAGTCCCCAGTCCCCAGTCCCGAGTCCCGATCCCATGGGATCTTGCCCTCACATGATCATCCAATTGCTTCGCTAACTTCTCAAAGATACGTTACCCATGAACCGAATCGATACCCGTGTCGCCCAACTTCGCGCAGCCGGCCGCAAGGCGCTGATTCCGTTTTTCACGGCGGGTGATCCGGGTCTGGAAAGCACCGTGCCGGTGATGCATGCACTGGTGGCTGCAGGCGCCGACTTGATCGAACTGGGCGTGCCGTTTTCCGACCCGATGGCCGATGGGCCGGTGATCCAGCGCAGCTCGGAGCGGGCATTGGCGCGTGGTGCCGGAATGCATTATGTGCTGGAGACAGTGCGAAACTTTCGTGCCGCCGATAAGCAAACCCCGGTGGTGTTGATGGGTTATCTCAACCCGATCGAGATGCGTGGCGCCGAGCGTTTTGCTCAGGAAGCCAGTGCTGCAGGGGTCGATGGCCTGTTGCTGGTCGATTTGCCGCCGGAAGAAGCGCACGAGGCGCGGGAATTGTTCAATCAGCATGGCCTGGCACTGGTGCTGCTTGCGGCGCCGACGACTTCAGCCGAACGCCTCGAACGCATCGCCCGCGAAGCACAGGGCTATCTGTACTACGTCAGCTTTGCCGGCGTTACCGGCGCCGATAGTCTGCGCCCAGCCGATGTCGCTGAACGCGTTGCTGCCTTGCGCCAAACCGCCAAAGTGCCCGTGGTGGTGGGTTTTGGTGTCAAGGATGCGGCCAGTGCCGCCGCATTGGCACCGATTGCCGATGGTGTGGTGGTGGGCAGCGCATTGGTCACGGCGCTGGATAACGCCGGTGTTGCCGGCGCTGCAGCCGCTGCAACGGCATTCATGCTGCCACTGCGCGCAGCCCTTGATGCCTGACCGATTGACCGCCGGTTGCCAAGCCAAAGCAGAGTGTCGCCTTGCCTTGAAGGGAGCGAGGCCACGAACGCGTCGCCGGTACGCGGGATTCAAATGCATCGCAGCAGCGGCTGCTAAGCGGCCTATGCCTTCGCTTCTATCGGTCGCTCACAGGGTGTCTACAGACATGCGGTAACGCGCACCTGGAACAACTGTATTGCCCGTCGGTGCGAGCCAGCGCTTCTGTGGGAGCCGGCCTGCCGGCGAACAATGCAGCCAGAAGCTTCGCGCGCAGAGCCTGCCCCAGACTT
>PGZE01000082.1:4276-7219 GCA_002840015.1 Gammaproteobacteria bacterium HGW-Gammaproteobacteria-2
GGCCTGCCGGCGAACAATGCAGCCAGAAGCTTCGCGCGCAGAGCCTGCCCCAGACTTGATCTGGGGCGCGCTCCCACGAAAGCTGGTGAACGTCTGCTGTAGGAGCCTGTGTTGCACGCCGGTGCGAGCCAGCGCTTCTGTGGGAGCCGGCCTGCCGGCGAAAGAACTGGCGAAAGCGCTTCGCCGGCAGGTGGGCTCCCACAGGCAAGCGGTAACGCGCACTTGGAGCCACCCTGTGGGCGACAGTTTTCGCACAGTACTGCGGGATGAAACGGAAAAGCTGCAACGTCGCGCAGGGATGCGCATGTCGCCCAGACTCCTTAACAAAGGGGCATTTCTGAATTGCGCAAAAAGGGGCGGTTCTGCTTTGGGCTAACACCGATTGACCGCCGGTTTTTCCCGACGCGCGTTGATCGGCTAAACTGTCGTTTTGATCGACCCGAACCGGATCACCCATGAGCTGGTTAAACAAGTTGAGGCCGGCACGCATCCGCACGGACGGCGGCAACAAACGTTCGATCCCCGAAGGCTTGTGGGACAAGTGCGAGGGCTGCGGCGCGGTGCTGTACCGTCCTGAGGTGGAGAGCAACCTGTATGTCTGCCCCAAGTGCAGCCATCACATGCCGATCATTGCGCGTGATCGGCTGGCATCGTTCCTCGATGCGGGCGAATTGCAGGAGATCGGTGCTCAGCTGGCGCCAACCGACGTACTGCATTTTCGCGATGGCAAGAAGTACGTTGATCGCATCAAGGCCTCGCAGAAGTCGGTGGGGGAGAGCGATGCCCTGATCGCAGTGCGTGGCCAGCTCAAAGGCATGCCGTTGGTTGTGGCCGCGTTCGAGTTCCGCTTTATGGGTGGCTCGATGGGTTCGGTGGTGGGAGAACGTTTCACCCTCGCCGCAGAAGCGGCACTGGCGGCTAATTGCGGTTTCGTGTGTTTCTCCGCCACCGGTGGCGCGCGCATGCAGGAAGGCTTGTTCTCGTTGATGCAGATGGCCAAGACATCGGCAGCGCTGGGGCGTTTACGCGCTGCGGGACTGCCCTATATTTCCGTGCTGACGCATCCGACTACGGGTGGCGTTTCAGCCAGCCTGGGCATGCTCGGCGATATCAATGTTGCCGAGCCAAAAGCGTTGATCGGCTTTGCCGGGCCGCGCGTGATCGAACAAACCGTGCGTGAAACCCTGCCTGAGGGCTTTCAACGTTCCGAGTTTCTGGTCGAGCACGGCGCAATCGATCTGATCGTGGATCGCCGCGAGATGCGTGACCGGCTCGCCGCACTGATCGCACTGCTGACCCGGCAGCCGATGCCGGCCGCAGATGTGGCTGGCGAAAACGCATGACCAAAAAACGCTATTTCGGCACCGATGGTATTCGCGGCCGGGTGGGCGAGGGTCCGATTTCTGCCGACTTCGTGCTCAAGCTGGGCTGGGCGCTGGGGCAGGTGCTTGCTGGCGGCACATCGCGGCGCCCCAGTGTGGTGATCGGCAAAGACACCCGCATTTCCGGCTACATGTTTGAATCGGCGCTTGAAGCCGGCCTGGTCGCGTCCGGCACCGATGTGATGCTGCTCGGGCCGATGCCTACGCCGGCCGTGGCATGGTTGGCGCGCACCTTGCGTGCCGATGCCGGTGTCGTGATTTCAGCATCGCACAACCCGCATTACGACAATGGCATCAAGTTTTTCTCCGGGCGTGGCGAAAAGCTGGACGATGCAACCGAATTGGCGATAGAAGCCGCGCTCGATCAGGCATTCCTCACGCAACCGTCGGAAAGCCTGGGCAAGGCAACCCGTGTGCGCGATGCCGCAGCGCGTTATATCGAGTTTTGCAAATCCACGGTGCCGCCCGAGTTGTCGCTCAAAGGGCTGCGCATCGCACTGGATTGCGCGCACGGCGCTAATTATCAGGTGGGGCCGGCGGTGTTTTCCGAGCTTGGCGCACAGGTGATTGGCATTGGCACTGCGCCCGATGGCGTAAACATCAATAATGGCGTGGGTTCTACCCATATGCAGACCGTGACAGCCGCCGTGCGTGAACATGGCTGCGATGTCGGCATCGCCTTTGATGGCGACGGCGATCGGGTACAAATGGTTGCTGCCGATGGCCGGCTATGCGATGGCGATGATCTGCTCTACATTCTGGCCACCGACTGGCACAGCAATGGCCGTCTGCGTGGCCCAGTGGTGGGCACCGCGATGAGCAATTATGGCCTTGAGCAGGCACTGCAAGCCCGTGAAATCGGCTTTATGCGCGCGCGGGTGGGTGATCGTTACGTACACCAATCGCTGATCGAGCATGCCGGCGTGCTGGGTGGGGAAACCTCGGGCCATATCTTGTGCCTGGACCGCGCCAGTACTGGCGATGCCATTGTCAGTGCATTGCAAGTGCTGGCGGTGTTGATGCGTAATCAAACCTCACTGGCCGAGGCTTGTGCGGGCTTCAACAAATTGCCGCAGGTGACCCGTAATGTGCGTTGTGATGCGCAGGCTGCCACGGCAGATTCGGTGCAGGCCGAGCTGGCTGCCGTACAGGCAATACTTGCCGGCCGTGGCCGCGCCTTTCTGCGCCCGTCGGGCACCGAGCCGGTGGTGCGGGTGACCGTGGAGAGCGCCGACCCGGTGCTGGTACAAACCCTGGTTGACCGCTTGGCGGCGGCGGTAGATGCCGCGCACGCCGCCACATCGTCCTGAGCGTGGTCGCGGCCGGGTTTACCTCAACTTTCAGGCTGCTAAGCTTGTCTATCCGTTCCAGCTTGCCATCAGGCTGGAGCCCCGCTACATCCTTACAAGGAAATATCATGCAGATTGCTGAGCATTGTGTCGCCACATTCCATTACACCCTCACCGACGATGCCGGTACCGTCATCGATTCCTCATCGGGCCGCGAGCCGCTGGCCTATCTGCATGGCGCTGGCAATATCGTGCCGGGCCTTGAGCGCGCA
>PGZE01000025.1 GCA_002840015.1 Gammaproteobacteria bacterium HGW-Gammaproteobacteria-2
AGCCACCACGCCTATAGTGTCCGATCTTGTCATCACTGCGTTTGAATCGGGAATCGTGCGTGCAATGAAGACTTCGCAATCCGCTACTTTCCGCCGCAACGACGGCTGCGCACTCGACCTCGACTGGATCAGCCACTTGCGCGTCAACCGCAACGCCAGCGACCGCCGTGCGGCGAGCCTGGCAGCGCGGCGTTCGGTGAAAAAAGAATACCAGGCAGCATGGCTGGTACAGGCGATCAAGTGCATCGATCTGACCACGCTCGGCGGCGACGACACCCCGGGCCGGGTTGAGCGCCTGTGCCTGAAGGCGCTGCGGCCACTGCGCGGCGATCTGCTTGCCGCGCTGGGCGTCAGCGATTTGCACGTCGGCGCGGTATGCGTGTACCACGAGATGATCGCGCCGGCACTGCGTGTACTGGGCAGCAGCGGCCTGCCGATTGCGGCGGTGTCCACCGGTTTTCCGGCTGGCCTGGCCAGCCTGGAAACCAAGCTGCGCGAAGTGGAACTGTCGGTGGCCGCTGGCGCCAGCGAGATCGACATCGTGATTACCCGCCAGCATGTGCTCACCGGTAACTGGCAGGCGCTGTACGATGAAATGCGCGCCTATCGCCAGGCCTGCGGCGATGCGCATGTGAAGGCGATCCTCGCCACCGGCGACCTGCTGACGCTGGAAAACGTGGCACGGGCATCGTGGGCATGCATGATGGCCGGCGCCGATTTCATCAAGACTTCCACCGGCAAGGAAAGCGTGAACGCCACCATTCCGGTGGCGCTGACCATGGTGCGCACGATCCGCGAATATGCCGAGCGCACCGGCTTTCAGGTCGGCTTCAAGCCGGCTGGCGGCGTCAGCTCGGCCAAGGCCGCGTTGCAATACCTCACTTTGATGAAGGAAGAACTGGGCATCGAGTGGATGCAGCCGCATTTGTTCCGCATCGGCGCATCGAGCCTGCTCACCGATATCGAACGCCAACTCGAACACTTCGTCACCGGCCACTATTCCGCCGCGCACCGCCACGCGATGCCTTGAGTAACCACAACACCATGAAACCCATTACCGAGATCCTCGCCACCATGGAATACGGACCGTCGCCGGAAAGCACCACTGAGGCACAGGCCTGGCTGGACCGGCATCAGCGCCGCTTTGGCCTGTTCATCGACAACCAGTGGAGCGAACCGGGCACGCTGTTCGCTTCGCACAATCCGGCCGATGGTTCGGCGCTGGCCGAGTTGACCCAGGCCAGCAATGCTGATGTGGATCGCGCGGTCGCCGCCGCACGCGCTGCGCAGCCGGGCTGGGCGGCGCTCAGCGGCCATGCCCGCGCACGCACGCTGTACGCGCTGGCACGGCTGATCCAGAAACACGCGCGGCTGTTCGCAGTGCTGGAAACACTGGACAACGGCAAGCCGATCCGCGAAACCCGCGACATCGACATCCCGCTGGCGGCGCGGCATTTTTATCATCACGCTGGCTGGGCGCAACTGCTGGCGCAGGAGTTCGCCGACTACCGCGCGGTGGGTGTGGTTGGGCAGATCGTGCCGTGGAATTTCCCGCTGTTGATGCTGGCGTGGAAGATCGCGCCGGCACTGGCCTGCGGCAACACCGTGGTGTTCAAACCGGCCGAGTTCACCTCGCTGAGCGCGCTGCTGTTTGCCGAACTGTGCCAGCAGGCGCAGCTGCCGCCGGGCGTGGTCAACATCATCACCGGCGATGGCGCGGTGGGCGAAGCCATCGTTACCCATCCGGGCATCGACAAGCTGGCCTTCACTGGCTCCACCGAAGTGGGCCGGCTGATCCGCCGCGCCACCGCCGGCAGCGGCAAGAAGCTCTCGCTTGAACTCGGCGGCAAATCGCCGTTCATCGTGTTCGAGGACGCCGATCTGGATGCCGCTGCCGAAGGCCTGGTGGACAGCATCTGGTTCAACCAGGGCCAGGTCTGCTGCGCCGGTTCGCGGCTGTTGGTGCAGGAGTCGGTGGAGCAGCGTTTTCTGGCCAAGCTGCGTGTCCGCATGGGCCATCTGATTGTCGGCTCGCCGCTGGACAAGTCCACCGACATCGGCGCACTGGTCGATCCTGTGCAGCAACAGCGCATTGCCAGCTTGGTGCAAACCGCGCGCAACGAAGGTTGCACGGTGTGGCAACCCGAAGCCACCTTGCCAGCGAAGGGCTGCTTCTATCCACCGACGCTGATTACCGGCGCATCGACCTCGGCCACGGTGGCGCAGACCGAAATCTTCGGGCCGGTGCTGGTGGCGATGAGTTTTCGCACGCCGGAGGAAGCGGTGCAACTGGCCAACAACACGGTGTACGGGCTGGCTTCGTGCGTGTGGACTGAATCGATCAGTCTGGCGCTGGACATCGCGCCGCAAATCAAGGCTGGCGTGGTGTGGATCAATACCGCCAACCAGTTCGATGCCTCCTGCGGCTTTGGCGGTTATCGTGAATCCGGCTTCGGCCGCGAAGGCGGCCGCGAGGGCTTGCTCGAATATCTGGTCGCACGCGCCGAGGATGCGCGCCCGGCCAAGGTGCCGAGTGTTCCACAGGCTGCTGCCAGCGGCAGTGCGCTGGAATCATCGGGCATCGACCGCACCGCCAAGCACTTCATCGGCGGCAAACAGGCCCGCCCCGATGGTGGTTACAGCCGACGCGTGCTGGCCGGGGACGGCACGCTGCTGGGCGAAGTGGCGCAGGGCAACCGCAAGGACATCCGCAACGCGGTGGAAGCCGCGCACAAGCAATGCGGCTGGGCCAGCACCAGCAGCCACAACCGCGCGCAGGTGCTGTACTTCATTGCCGAGAATCTGGCCGCGCGCCATGCCGAGTTCGCGGCGCGCATCCATGCCATGACCGGCAACCCCGATGCCGCGCGCGAAGTCGATGCCAGCATTGAGCGGCTGTTTCTGTACGCCGCCTGGGCCGACAAATACGACGGCGCGGTGCATCAGCCGCCGATGCACGGCATCACCGCCGCGCTCAACGAGCCGATCGGCGTGATCGGCATCATCTGCCCCAACGAAGCGCCGCTGCTGGGTTTCGTGTCGCTGGTGGCACCGGCGCTGGCGCTGGGCAACCGCGTGATTGCGGTGCCATCGTCCGCGCATCCGCTGTCGGCCACCGATTTCTACCAGGTGCTCGACACCTCCGACCTGCCCGGCGGCGCACTCAACATCGTCACCGGCGATGGCGATGAACTGGCGCGGGTGCTGGCCGGCCACGCTGATGTCGATGCCATCTGGCGCCACGATGGCTCCGCCGAAGGTTGCGCCGAAGTGGAGCGCTTGTCAGCCGACAACGTCAAGCGCACCTGGGTCAGCGGTGGCAAGGGCCGCGACTGGTTCGACGACAAACAAGCAACTGGGCGCAGCGTGCTCGCCCACGCCAGCCAGGTGAAGAACGTCTGGATTCCGTATGGCGTCTGAGCACTCGGGAGCGATGCTGCCACAGGAAATCATCCGCAAGAAACGCGATGGTGCGGCGCTGAGCGGCGAGGAAATCGCGTTCTTCGTGCGCGGCATCAGCGATGGCAGCGTCGGCGAAGGCCAGATCGCGGCATTGGCAATGGCGGTGTACTTCAACGACATGAACATGGATGAGCGCGTCGCCTTCACCCAGGCGATGTGCCATTCGGGGCAAGTGCTGGAATGGCGTTCGCTGAACCTGCCCGGCCCGGTGCTGGACAAGCACTCCACCGGCGGTGTTGGCGATCTGGTGTCGCTGCTGCTGGGGCCGATGGTGGCCGCCTGCGGTGGCTTTGTGCCGATGATTTCCGGGCGCGGGCTTGGCCACACCGGCGGCACCCTGGACAAGCTCGAAGCGATCCCCGGTTATCAGGTCGCGCCCGATCCACAAATCTTGCGAAACGTGGTGCGCGAGGTCGGTGTCGCCATCATCGGCCAGACCGCGCAACTGGCGCCGGCCGACAAGCGCGTGTACGGCATTCGCGATGTCACCGCCACGGTCGAATCGATCGCCATGATCACCGGCTCGATCCTCGCCAAGAAACTCGCCGCCGGCCTCGATGCGCTGGTGATGGATGTCAAAACCGGTTCCGGCGCGTTCATGCCAACGCTGGAAAAATCCGTCGCACTGGCCGAGAGCATCGTCGCGGTCGGCAACGGCGCCGGCATGCGCACCTCGGCCTTGCTCACCGACATGAACGAACCGCTGGCGCCGTGCGCCGGCAATGCCATTGAAGTGCGCTGCGCGATCGACTATCTGACCGGCAAATCGCGGCCAGCGCGCCTGCACGAAGTCACCCTGGCACTGTGCGCGCAGATGCTGGTGCTTGGCGGCCTCGCCGAAGACAGCGCCAAGGCGCGCGTAAAGCTGCAACGCGCGCTGGACTCCGGCACCGCCGCCGAGCGTTTCGCGCGCATGGTGAAAGCCCTCGGCGGGCCGAGCGATCTGCTCGAACAGCCCGAACGGCATCTGCCGCTGGCCGAACATCGGCTGGCGATACCCGCACCGCGCGGCGGCTTCGTGCAGTCGTGCGACTGTCGCGCGCTGGGCTTGGCCGTGGTCGAGCTCGGCGGTGGCCGAATCGACCCGGCCGCTCGCATCGACTTCGCGGTCGGCCTCGGCGCGTTCGCACAACTCGGCGATGCCATCGAAAGCGGCCAACCATTGGCGGTAATACATGCCCGCGACCAAGCTACCGCGCAGCGAGCCATCGCCGCAGTGCAGGCCGCTTTCACCATCGGCGACAGCGCACCGGCAACGCGGCCGCTGGTCTATCGCTCCGTCCCTCCGCAGGCATAGGCGTTAGCGCAATGGATCATTCACAACTGATCGAGCAGGCGCTGATTGCGCGCCAGGCAGCTTACGCGCCGTACTCGCATTTTCAGGTTGGTGCCGCCGTGCTGTGCCGCGATGGCCGCGTTTTCCACGGCTGCAATATCGAGAACGCATCGTATGGCCTGTGCAGTTGTGCCGAACGCACCGCGTTGTTCAGCGCCATCGCTGCCGGCTACCAGCCCGGTGATTTTGCTGCGCTGGCGGTGGTGGGCGAATCCGAGGGCCCGATTTCGCCCTGCGGCGCCTGCCGGCAGGTGATGCTGGAACTCGGCGGCGGCGAACTGCCGGTGATCCGCGCCAACCTGCGCGGTGCGCACAGCGTGAGCGCCGCGCGCGACTTGCTGCCCGATGCGTTCAGTGGCGCTGAATTGCCGGCAAGCCCACGCAAGCCGTAGCACAGGTCGCCCACACAGGCTCCCACAAACACACTGCATCGCTCATCAGGAGCAACGGTGTTACTCGCTGGTGCCAATCCGTGCAGTTATGGGAGCCGGCCTGTCGGCGAACCATCTTGCGACAACTTCGCGCGCAAGACGCGCTCCAACAAACGCCTTGAAACACCCCTGGAACACCCTGTGGGCGACCCGCTACCTTTGCGAGGCAACTGACTAGGCGAAGCGAAAGTCCAGCTTTGCTTTTTGACGATTGGCTACGTCCGGCAGGCTGCTAGAATGGCGCCATGAACAGCACCACTCCCGCCATGATCAAGGTCGATGTCGCCACCCGTTTTCTCGATGAGCAATCGGTGCCCGATGATGACCGTTACGTGTTCGCTTACACCATCCGCATCCACAACGCCGGCCCGCATGCCGCGCAATTGGTGGCCCGTCATTGGCTGATTACCGATGCCAACGGCCAGGTGCAGGAAGTGCGCGGCGAAGGCGTGGTCGGTGAACAACCCTGGCTGCTGCCGGGCGAAGCATTCGAATACACCTCCGGCGCCGTGCTGGAAACCAGCGTCGGCACCATGCAGGGCAGTTACGAAATGGTCGCCGACGATGGCACCCATTTTCTGACGCCCATCGCGGCGTTCACCTTGAGCGTGCCGAGAACCTTGCACTGATGGCGACGTATGCAATCGGCGATGTGCAGGGCTGTTACGAAGCGCTGCAACGACTGCTCGAAACACTCAATCTCGACCCGGCACGGGATCGCCTGTGGTTTTGCGGCGACCTGGTCAATCGTGGCGGCGAGTCGCTGGAAACGCTGCGCCTAATCAAGTCGCTGTCCGACATTTCCACCGTGGTGCTCGGCAATCACGACCTCGCCCTGCTGTCGATCGCCGAGCGTACAGCGGAAGAACAGAACAAGGTCAACATCGATCTGCGCCGGGTGTTGCAGGCGCCCGACAGCAAGGAGTTGATCGATTGGCTGCGTCAACGCCAGTTGCTGCATGTTGATACAGACATGGGCTGGATGATGATCCACGCCGGCCTGTCACCGAAATGGACGCTGAAGGTGGCGCAGGCCTGCGCGCGCGAAATCGAAGAGCGTCTACGCGGCAGGAATGCCTTCAAACTGCTGCGCAGCATGTACGGTGACCAGCCCACCTGGGCGTCGAATCTGGCTGGCATCGAACGCCAGCGCGCAATCATCAACGTGTTCACCCGGCTGCGTTATTGCAGCCCGTCCGGGCGCATTGCGTTCGAGGAAAAGGGCGCCCCCGGCAGCCAGAAACCCGGGCTGTACCCGTGGTTTTCGGTGCCCGGCCACGTGCCCCGCGAACTCAATATTGTCTGCGGCCACTGGAGCACGCTCGGCCTGTTCCAGGGCCTTGGCGTACATGCCATCGACACCGGTTGTGTATGGGGCGGGCCGCTCACCGCGCTGGAACTGACACCGCGCGGCATCCCACCGCGCGTGATTCAAGTCAGCGGCCGCGCCGAAGGCCTGGCCGAGTTGCGCGCACGCCGCGCCTGACGCTCAAGGCAGTTTCCGCGTGTAGTGGGCGATTGCAAACGCCGTCGCATGGCGCTCGTCGATGGCGTGCGCACGACTGCTGACCTGTTGCCACTGCGCGCGATCAAACGCCGGGAAAAACGCGTCGGCACCAACCACCTCGGTATCGACATGGGTCAGGTGCAGGGTTTGCGCCATTGGTAACATCAGCGCGTAAATCTGGGCACCACCGATCACCATCAACTCCTCGTCTTCAGCAAGCGTCGCACAGGCTTGCTCGAACGATGCCATCGCTTCCATGCCCGAGTACGGCACGCTACCCGAGCGGGTGAGCACCAGATTGCGCCGCCCCGGCAACGCTCGCCCCAGCGAGCGGGCGGTGTGGCGGCCCATCAGGAGGGTCTTGCCCAGGGTCAATGCCTTGAAGTGGCGAAAGTCATCCGGCAGATGCCAGGGCAAGGCGTTGCTGCGGCCGATGGCGCGGTTGCGGTCGATGGCAGCGATGAGGGTGATGTTGGGCATGTTTGAAGCCGGGACTCGGGACTCGGGACTACAAGTTTGCGATATTTTGCTTCGGCCTTTCGCTCTGGCTTTTCCGAGTCCCGAGTCCCGAGTCCCGAGTCCCGAGTCCCGGCTTCACACCGCCGCGCAAAGCGCGGGACACACACAATTCGGAAAAACACGGAACAGCGCGCCGCGTGGGAACGATTGTGGGTGTCCCGGCTCGATATGCGGCTCGGTAATTCCCGGCTCGGTACCGGCTCGGCGACAGCTCACGCGTGTTACGGATTGCGGGAATCGATGCTGTTGCCGGCCGCAGAGCATCAAGTCACTGCGATTTGGGTTTGATTGCTGGAAGCGGGTCACCACGTTTCACGATTTCCACGGCCTTTGCAAACGACTCGTGGTAGGTACTCTCGCGCAGGGTGGTGGCGACGTTGACCGAAATCCGGCGCTTGGTTACAACGGTAACCTTGGTGTTGTCGGTACCCACCGGCTCAATCCACGCACCCATGACCGCGCCCCAAGAAACCAGATTCGGGCCGCTGCTGGTCAGCATGTAACCGCTGTCACGATGTTCTTCAATCGCATCCGCGCCCTCCCAGCGAAACACTGTCTTGGAAATGTCCCATGCCTGGTCCGCACTCACCGCATATGTCTGCGATGTTCCTTCTTTTCCATTTTCCTTGACGCGAACAACGTCGTTCATTGTCGAGCAACCACCAACAAGCGCTACGGACAACACCAAAGCAACAGTCGAAATGAAACGTATGGCCATTGGACTCACCTTGGCAAGTACACGTGATAATCAGGAAATCTCCCCGCCCCACCCATGAAAAGTGGGACGGCGCCATCTTTCGCCATGTTTTGACGCCTGTCAATGCGCTCGTTGCACATCAAGCACAATCAAAATCCGCTGCAACTGCTGCGCTAGAATGCGACGTTTGCAGCACAACCAACAAAACTCAAAACGCGCCCACCAACCCCATGCCCGCCTTCGATCAACTGACATTGGATACGCCGCGCCTGCACTTGCGGCCGCTGTTGCCGGATGACGCGCCAGCGCTTTTCGCGATCCATTCCGACGCACGTGTGGTGCGCTACTGGAGCAGTTGCCCGTGGCCATCGATTAACGAAGCACACGCAATGATTGCGAAAGACGTGGTCGCGTTACCTGCTGGCGAACATCTGCGCTTGGCGCTGGCACTGCGCGCAACCGGTAACGTCATTGGCACGTGCAGCCTGTTTCATTTGTCAGCGCAATGCCGCCGCGCTGAGATTGGCTACGCGATGGCGCATGCTCACTGGGGCCATGGCCTGATGCACGAGGCGCTAATCGCGTTGCTGCACTATGGTTTCACCACACTCGATCTCAACCGTGTCGAGGCCGACGTTGATCCGCGCAATACGCCCTCGGTGCGCAGCCTGGAACGGCTGGGTTTTCTCAAAGAGGGTCGCCTGCGTGAACGCTGGATCGTTGAAGGTGAGGTTTCTGACACCGATTTTTACGGCTTGCTTCGCCGTGACTGGCAAACCCCAGCGCCGGATTACCGCGCGTAACCCTCGCGATAACTCGGGTATTGCGGCACCCAGCCGAGGCTGCGCAGTCGCGCGTTGGCGATACGGCGGCCCGTCTCGGGGCCATCGGGTTCGGGCAGTGGTGGCTGGTCGGTCTGGGCACGCAGGAAGTTCATCACCTGCCATTGCCATGCCGGCGCGTCATCGGTGCCGAGCACCTGCGCTGGCGGTGCCGGCACATCCAGCAATAACGAAACTGCCGCTGCGGCATCGGCAACATGGATGCGATTGCTCCAGTGCCGGCGCCCGGCGCTGGCTTGCAACGCGCTGCGACGAAGAAAATCACGCCCCGGCCCGTACAGCCCGGACAGCCGCAGCGCGCACGCCTGGCTTGCGTATTGCGCGGCATTGGCCTCGGCTTCAAGCAACACGCGGCCATTGAACGCTGGCGGCGATGGCACTGTGTCCTCATCGATCCACTGACCCGCGTCTTCGCCGTAAACTGCCGTGGACGAAACGAAAATCAACCGTGGCAGCGCGGTGAAACGCGCCAGTGCGCGGCCAACACCATCGACGTACAACGCGCGATACGCCGCTTCACTGCGCTCGTCGGGCGCCACCGCCACCACCACCGCATCGGGTGTCTTTGGCATTGCATTAAGGCCGGCGCCGCTGGCAAGATCGACTGCCAGCCAATGCACGGCATCGCCTGGCGCCGCATCCGGCAGCCGCCGCCGCAACGCGAACACCTGTTCGCCCCGTGCCGCGCGCAAGCGCGCGACCCGGCTGCCCAGATCGCCGGCACCGATCACCACCACCACGCGCGCGTTACTCTCCACCCTCATCATCCTCAGTCATTGCAGTGAATCGGTTAGGATGCCAACCCATGCACAGTGCATCCAACATCGTACTGATCGGCCCGATGGGCGCCGGCAAAAGCGCGCTGGGGCGTCGCATTGCCAGCCACTTTGCGCTGCGCTTTGTCGATACCGACGCGCTGATCGAACAACGCACCGGCACCAGCATACCGATCATCTTCGATGTTGAGGGTGAAGACGGCTTTCGCGCCCGCGAGAAAGCGATCATCAGCGAAGTGTGTGCGCTGCACGGGCAAGTGATCGCCACCGGCGGCGGCGCGGTACTCGATAGCGAAAATCAATACGCCATCAAGCAGGCCGGTCTGGTGGTGTATCTGCGGGTCAGCCTGGCGGAGCAAATCCGCCGCGTGGCGAATGATCGCAATCGGCCGCTGATGGCTACCGCCGACCCTGCCGAGCGCTTGCAGCAATTGGCGCAGCAGCGCGATCCAATCTATCAGGGGCTTGCCGACCTGCGCTTCACTACCGACGCCATGAATGCCGAAGCCGCCAGCGAGCGAGTGATCACACGCCTCGCCGGCCTGCCCCGCCTGCAACACTTGATAGCGCGCAAGGACGAACTGCAATGAGCCCGGTGCAATCGCTGAACGTAGCGCTTGGCGCACGCAGCTACCCGATCCACATCGGCCCCGGCCTGCTGGCTGATACGCCGCGCTGGCTGCCGCTGATTGCTGGCCGCCATGTGCTGGTGGTCAGCGATGCCAACGTGGCGCCGCATTATCTGGCGCGGGTGCAGGCGGCGTTGGCGAGGCATGTCCACGCGTCGCTGGTGTTGCCCGCCGGTGAGCAGGAAAAGACCCTGCAACGCTTCGGCGAGGTGATGACGGCACTCGCACAACTGGGCGCCAGCCGCGATGCCACGGTGATTGCGCTCGGCGGCGGCGTGATCGGCGATCTGTCCGGTTTCGCGGCGGCCTGCTGGATGCGCGGCATTGCCTTCGTGCAGATGCCCACCACGTTGCTGGCAATGGTCGATTCCTCGGTCGGCGGCAAGACTGCGGTGGATCTACCCAGCGGCAAGAATCTGGTCGGCGCGTTCCATCAGCCGGCCGCAGTGATTGCCGATACCGACACCTTGGCCACCCTGCCCGCGCGCGAACTGCGTGCCGGCCTGGCCGAAGTGGTGAAATACGGCGCGCTCGGCGACACCGTTTTTTTTGACTGGCTCGCTGCGCATGTGGATGCGCTACTGGTTGGCGATACTGCCACCATCAGCGAAGCCATCGCCCGCAGTTGTGCGCACAAGGCAGCCATCGTTGCCCGCGATGAAACCGAACAGGGCGAACGCGCCCTGCTCAACTTCGGCCACACCTTTGGCCACGCGATTGAAACCGAGCAAGGCTACGGCGGCCTTTTGCACGGCGAAGCGGTGGCGGTGGGCATGGTACTGGCGGCGCGTTGCTCAGCCGCGCTCGGGCTGGCGCCGGCCAGCGATGGCGAGCGCCTCGTCGAACTGCTGGCCCGCTTCGAGCTGCCCACCGCCATCCCGCCCGGCCTCAGCGCCGAACAGCTGCTGGCGCGCATGCGGCTGGACAAGAAAGCGGTTTCCGGGGCAATCCGGCTGGTGCTCTGGCATGGCATCGGCCAGGCATTCATCGCCCCCGATGTGCCGGAACACACCATGCTGGCGGTGCTTCGCGACACCTGAAACCGTGCGCGCTCCGCTACAATGGCCGGATGCGCCTTTACCTACAGCAACGGCCCGTCGCCGGCGAGGCCCCGCGTTTCGTGCAGCTTGCCTTGCAGCAGGATCTGCTCGGCGGCTGGACACTGTTGCGCGAAACCGGCCAGGTGGGTGGCCGCAGCGCGCTCAAGCGCGAACAGTTTCTGGAACACGATGCCGCACTCAAGGCACTGGAAAAAGCGCGTGACCTGCACCTCAAGCGTGGCTTCCAGGTGATGTTTGCGCAGGGCGCCAATGCACCCAATTGACTCTATGGACAACCCCATGACGTTGAAAAATGATCGCCTGCTGCGTGCCTTCGCCCGGCAACCGGTAGACCGCACCCCGGTATGGCTGATGCGTCAGGCTGGCCGCTACCTGCCCGAATACCGCGCCACCCGCGCCATTGCCGGCAGCTTCATGGGCCTGGCAACCAACCCCGAACTGGCTTGCGAAGTCACCTTGCAGCCGCTGCTGCGCTTTGATCTGGATGCTGCCATCCTGTTCTCTGACATCCTTACCATTCCCGATGCGATGGGGCTGGGGCTGAGCTTCGAGACCGGTGAAGGCCCGCGCTTCGCGCATCCGGTACGCAGCGCCGCTGATATCGCCAGGCTGGCGGTGCCGGACATGGAAACCGAACTGCGCTACGTGATGGATGCAGTGCGCCTGATCCGCAGCGAACTCAATGGCAAGGTGCCGTTGATCGGTTTTTCCGGCAGTCCGTTTACGCTGGCCTGTTACATGGTGGAAGGTGGTGGCAGCGACAACTTCGCGCGGGTCAAGGCGCTGGCACTGGACGACCCGGCGGCGCTGCACCGGCTGCTCGATGTGGTTACCGAATCGGTGATCGCCTACCTCGCCGCGCAACGCGCTGCCGGCGCGCAGGCGCTGATGGTGTTCGATACCTGGGGCGGCATGCTGTCGCCGCATCTGCCCGCATTGCGCAAACACTGCCGCGTGGCGACGGCAACGAACGCACGCCGCTGGTGTTGTTCGGCAAAGGCAATGCGCCGTATCTGGAAGAGCTGGCCGCCAGTGGCGCCGAAGGCCTTGGCGTGGACTGGACCGTGAGCCTGGCCGATGCGCGCGTGCGTACCGGCGGCAAGGTCGCGATTCAGGGCAACCTTGATCCAAGCACGCTGTATGCATCGCCCGAGGCGATCCGCCGCGAAGTGCGGCGCGCTCTGGAAAGCTACGGCCCTGGCCCGGGCCACGTGTTCAATCTCGGCCACGGGCTGTCCCCGGACATGGACCCCGAACACGTGCGCGTGCTGGTCGATGCCGTCCACGAGTTTTCTGCCCATTGAGGAGCCCGCCATGAGCAACGCCACCCCGCTTCGCCGCTCGCGCAGCAACCGCATGATCGCCGGCGTCATCGGCGGCCTCGCCCGCCGTTTCGATGTCAGCTCCAATGGACTGCGCGTGGTCTACGTCATCGTATCGATTCTGTCGGCAGCGTTTCCCGGTATTCTGGTTTATTTGCTGCTGTGGCTGCTGGTGCCGCTGGAAGACTGACGCCTTTTTCGGCAACACCAACCGCCCACACCGGGCTCCTGCAAAAACGCGCGACGATGTCCCCCTGTAGCAGCCCACCCTGTGGGCGACCAGCACATGCTACGGTTGGAAAATTACCGGTCGCCCACGGGGTGAGCTCCACATGGCGCGGTGATCTGCCTTTGCGGAGCGCCCTGTAGACGGCTCCTGCACCCACCGCGAATAAGCCATGCCCACATCGACCAACGCTACCGAAATCGCCAACGCCGTCGCCGCCCTGCGCGCGGGCGCGGTGATCGGGCTGCCAACGGAAACGGTGTACGGCCTCGCTGCCGACGCGATGAACCCGGCAGCGGTAGCGCGTATCTTTGCGCTCAAGGGCCGGCCTGTGGATCACCCGCTGATCGTGCATATCGCCGATATCGATGTGTTGCCGCGCTTTGCCCGCGCCATCCCCGACGCCGCCCGGCAACTGGCCGCCGCGTTCTGGCCCGGCCCGCTTACCCTGATTTTGCGCCGGCAGGCCAACGTCCCCGACGCGGTCACCGGCGGTCAGGACACGGTCGGCCTGCGCGCACCGGCGCACCCGCTGGCGCAACAGCTGTTGCATGCCTTCGACGGCGGTCTGGCCGCCCCGTCGGCCAATCGCTTCGGCCGCATCAGCGCCACCCGCGCCGAGCACGTGCGCGAAGAGTTCGGCGAGCAGGTGCCGCTGGTGCTCGACGGCGGCCCGTGTACGGTCGGCATCGAAAGCAGCATCGTCGATCTCAGCGCAGCGCTACCGCGCATCCTGCGCCCCGGCGCGATCAGCCGCGCACAGATCGAAGCCATCATCGGCCCGGTGGCGGTCGGCGTCGATGGCGACAGCCCGCGCGCTTCCGGCACACTTGCTGCGCATTACGCGCCGCACACCCCGCTGCGGCTGCTACCACGCGCTGCCATTCATGCTACCGACAACGTGCAGGTGCTGGCACTCGGCAGCTTGCCCGCCGCGTGCAACGGCATCGCCCTGCCCGCCAACCCCGACGCCTACGCGCATGGCCTGTACGCCGCACTGCGCCGCCTCGATGCGCGTGGCAGCGCGTTGATCGTGGTCGAGCAAACCCCAGACACCCCGACATGGCAGGCGATCAACGACCGCCTGCATCGTTCCGCAGCCGGTGCCGGCGCTGGCGACTGACCACCGCAGCAATGCATCGTGAAGCCGCACAGCGCGAGGTCAATCCCGCGGCATCGGCATCAAGTCCGGCAGGCTGCTGGTGTAGTGCTCCGCCATCACCGGCTCTATCAGGCGCAAGGTGCGTTCCACTGCGCCACGCTCGCTTGCCACCATATCGCGCGCCGCCTCAGCCATGCGATTGCGCTGATCGGCATCCACGATCAACTGCATAACCGCTTCACCCAACACCTCACCACTGGCGACACGTAGCGCTGCACCACCGGCAATCAGGTGCTCGGTCACCTCGGCAAAATTGAAGGTGTGCGGGCCCACCAGACACGGCACACCCAGTGCGGCCGCCTCCAACACATTGTGGCCACCGATCGGCTGCAAGCTGCCGCCGACAAAGGCCAGATCGACGGTGGCGTAGAACATCAGCAGCTCGCCCAGAGTGTTGATGATGAAGCACTGGCTACTGCGTCCCGGTAGCCCGTGTACGCTGCGCGAAGTGACGATCAACCCGGCATCGCGCGCATGTTGTTCAACGGTGCGAAAGCGCTCGGGATGACGCGGGGCCCACAGCAACAGCGCATCGGGATACCGCGCCAACACTTGTTGTTGTGCGCGCAACACCGCCGTCTCTTCCATTTCGTGTGTGCTCGCGGCAATCCATACCGGCCGTTCGGCACCCCAACTGGAACGCCACGACGCCGATTTGTAGAGCAACCCTTGCGGCAGGGCAAGGTCGTACTTCATGTTGCCGGCAACCACCACCCGTTGCGGGCGTGCGCCCAACGCAATCAAGCGATCCGCATCCATCTGCGATTGCGCGGCCACCGTATGCGCACAACGCACCGCCATGCGCGCCAGACCGCGCACCGGCCCATAGCCACCGAGTGAGCGCTCGCTCAAGCGCGCATTGGCGATGATGATGGGGATGCCGGCAGCAGCACATTCCAGGAACAGATTCGGCCAGATCTCGGTTTCCATCACAATCGCGATTTTTGGCCGTGTACGGCGCAAAAACCGACGGATTGCAGCAGGCAAGTCGTACGGCAAATAGACATGAAACGCCTGCTCGCCCCAAAGTTTGCTGACCCGTGCCGAGCCGGTTGGGGTGATGGTGGTAATCACCAGCGGGCATCCGGGATAGCGCTCGCGCAGGCAGGCAATCAATGGCGCCGCTGCAGCAACTTCACCGACCGACACGGCATGTACCCACAGCGCGCCATCAGCGCCGCTGCGCGCGCTGAAGAATCCGAAACGCTCGCCCCAGCGGCGAAAATAGGCGCGTTGCGAAACGCCACGCCATGCCAGGCGCCACACAATCACCGGCACCAGCAGATACATCACGAGGGAATAGACACGGCGCCCGAGGCGCTGCCAGAAAGTCAATGCCATGACATAAGCATAGCCGCAGCGATGGCAATTGGCGCTGCCATTTACCGAAGCGCCGCACAATCAGCGAAAATGCAGCAATGAAAAACACCGCTCGCCCACCGCTGACCCTTCGCAACGCGCCCGCCTGGCTGGGCGTGAGTGTGCTCTGGCTGTTGGCACAATGGCCGTGGTGGCTGCAACGCACGTTGGGTACGGTGCTCGGCGGCTTGCTGTTCATCGTGCTGCCCAGGCGGCGACGCATCGCTGCGCGCAATCTGAAGCTATGTTTCCCCGAACACGATCCCGCCACACGCAAGCAACTGCTGCGCGCGCATTTTGCGGCATTGGGCGTCGGAGTGTTTGAGTTCGCTCGCGCCTGGTGGGGCTCGATCACGCCGATGCGGCGCAACGTGCAGATTGAAGGACTGGCCCCGGTACAGGCAATCCTCGCCAGCGGCCGAGGCGTGTTGCTGGTATCAGGCCACTTCACCACGCTGGAGCTGTGCGGGCGTTTGCTGTGCGATCACCTGCCGGTGTCGGGCATGTATCGCGCCCACGACAGTGCGCCAATGGAATGGGCGGTGCTGCGCGGGCGTTTGCGTTATGCCAGCGCCATGTACACCCGCGAGCATGTACTCGGCACCGTGCGCAGCCTGAAACGGGGTGGATTGCTGTGGTATGCGCCGGATCAGGACATGCTCGGCCGTGATCGCGTGTTCGCGCCGTTTTTCGGCATTGCGGCTGGCTCGATCACCGCAACCCATCAACTGGCGCGGCTGAGTGGTTGTGCGGTGGTACCTTTTTTCCATCGCCGCGAGGGTGGCCGTTACCTGATCCGGCTGGCGCCACCGCTCGAGGATTTTCCTTCGCTCGACCCGCTGGCCGACACCAGCCGCGTCAATGCCGCGATTGAGGCAATGGTACGCGCCGCGCCGGCGCAATACCTGTGGATCCATCAGCGGTTCAAGCGGCGTCCGTCGGGCGAGCCTTCGCTTTATTGATCGCGCTCGCGGCGCTGTGCCTCATACACCTTGCTGTATTTCAGGAACGTGTAATGCGCTTGCAAACGGGCGGCGATGAAACCGGCCCAGCCATTGAGAAAATAGCGCTTGAGCAGGTACAGCTTGAGAAATGCCAGCGTCGGCTGGATCAGTATGCGCAGACCGAGCAGGCGAATGCGCCGGCTGCGCTTGTGCGCCACCATGCCGCTGGAATAGCGGTTCACTTTCTCGGCGCGACTTGCGATATCGGCCTCGCCGTAGTGGCGAAATGGTGCCGGTAAGTCGATGACGCGGCCCTGCACTTCCGGCGCGGCATGCACCGGCACCGCATTCAGGCCACCGTGGCTGCGCCGGAACAAACGCAGATGCCAGTTGGCTCGCGAGCGCGGATGCACCCAGCGCCAGAACAACCATTCCTGCTGCGGCAAGCGATAACCCAATGCCCGTGGCGCGGCCAGTTCATGCTCGATCCGCTCCCGACCCAACTCCGTGAGTTGCTCATCGGCATCGAGCAGCAACACCCAGTCATGCTGCGCCAGATTCACCGCCGCCTGCTTTTGCGGCCCATAACCCTGAAACGCCTGCACCTGCCAGCGCGCAGCAAAACGCTGCGCAATTTGCGCGGTCACATCGCTGGAACCCGAGTCGAGTACCACGATCTCATCGCAAAACACGAGGCTGGCGAGGCAGGCTTCCAGCGTGCCAGCGTGGCGGCATTGTTGAGCGTTGTGACCACCGCTGAAATCGGCTGCCGCGTCATTTCACCGGCTCCTCGTCAACGGCCACCAGCGTGCCGGCAAGCAGCCCGAGCAGCAGCAACAGCACGCCGCTCCAAAAACTGGAATACAGAGCAAGATGGGTATTGAACGGAAACAGCGCTGCCAGCACCGCCAGTGCCGGCGCACGCGCACGCGCACGAATCGCTGCGCTGGCGCGACACCACTGCCAGGCCAGCAGGCCAAGGCCGATCAGCCAGCAGGCCATGCCCAGCACCCCGGTTTCCGCCAGCACTTCCAGCAGCCATTGATGGGCATGGAAGGCGCCGGTGTTTTCACCCTGCAGCCAGTGATCGTCGTCGGCCACAAATTGCGGGTACGCCTCGCGAAACCCACGTACGCCAATACCGTTGATTGGATGCGCTACGATCATCCGGCCAGCAGCACGCCAGATCGGCAGGCGATAGGACAAGGCAACATCAAGGCCTTCGCTGTCACCGGACAGCACCGCAGCAGTGCGTTCTATCCGCTGCCCGAAACGTTCTGAACCAACCCAGGCCAGTGCCAACGCCGCCAGCACCAATGCGGCGGTCGCCAGCAACAGCCGCTTGCGACCAGCGAACTGCAGCCATGCCGAACCGGCAAGCACCAGCGCCAGCACCAACCACGCCGCGCGCGCACCGGCCAGCAATACGACCAGGCTCAGCGCAGCCACAGCAAGCAACCATACGCCATCGCCACGTCGCGCGGCCCATTGCAATACAAACGGCGACAGCACTGCCAGCACCCAGCCCAACTTGAGATTATCGGCACCGAAAATGCCGCTCAAACGCTCCGCTTCAGCCGGCCCGCCAAAGCTCCAGCCGGTGGCCGCCTGCACCAGCGCATCAACTAACCACACGGTCACAATCACACCCAGACCGCGATACAACAAAGTGCGGCTTGCTGTGTTGCCAGCGGCGAATATGACAAGCATCAAAAACGGCGCATAGCGCAGATCCAGCGCCACTTCGCGCCAGGCTTCATTGCGCGCCAACGCATCGGGCGCTGACAACAGCTCTGGTAACCAGAAGCTGAAAAACAGCAACGCAAGCATCAGCCATTGCGCCCGGCGCAAGCGCACGCAGCCGTTGACGGTTGCAGCCAAAACAGCAACCCCGGAGAGCAAGGCAATCAATTCGGACACGCCGAACTTCGGCCAGAACGCCACAAACGCGATCAGCGCCCAGGCTGCGGCGCGCGTGCCATAAGGCGGGCTTGTTGGCAGAGGATCAGGCTGCAAGATGTTCATATAAGGCAATTGTGGCAGCTTGCATTGCAGCCAAGGTGAACGGAATCGTCTCGGGCAGCGGCGGTTGCAGGTCGAGCAATTGCAAGGCCGAACGCATCAGCGCATTGCCGTCGCCCAACTGCACCGCGCCCACCGGATACAACTGGTGCAACAACTCGCCGACACCACCATGCGCCCAACCCAGTACCGGGACACCCATCGACAGCGCTTCAAGCACGGTGCGGCCGAATGACTCGGGCTTGTTCGACAATTGCAGCACCAACGCGCTGACCGCGTACAACTCGCGCAGGTCGTTGCGTTGCGGGGTGATGGCCAGTTGCTCCGTAACGCCAAGCTGCGCGGCCAGTGCCTGGAGTTCCGCCACGTACGCCTCACGCCCGGGTTGTTGCGCACCGACCAGCAACAAACGCACATTTTCGCCGGCATCACGCAATGCCGCGAGCAAGGCGATGGCCTGGTGGTGCCCCTTGAGCCGCGTGCCACGCCCGGGCAACAGCAGCAAACGACCACTTTGCAGCGCCGGGAATTCCTCCGCGAATTGCTGTCGCCACGCCGCTGACGGGCTGAATCCACGCGGATAGTGGGCAGGATCGATACCGCGCTCGATCACTTGCAACCGGGCAGGGTCGGTGCGTGGGTAGTAGTGCAGCACATAATCACGAACCGTCTGCGACACACAGATGACGCGCTCGGCGCGGGTCATGATGCGGCTGTAGCGATTGGCTGAATTGAGGCCATGCACGGTACTTACGCGGTGCGGGGGTGATCCGGCATATCCGCGCAACGCGAAATGCAGCAGCCAGGCGGGTAGCCGCGAGCGCACATGAACGATATCCGGCGCAATGCGCTGCAACTGTTCACGCAAGGGCGCGATCAGCCGCAGGGTTCGCAACGACTTGCGGCCGATATCCAGGCTGATGTGCTCGCCGCCCAACGCCAGCAACTCAGGCAACAAACGGCCACCTGCCGAAATCACTACGGCGCGATGACCGCGCGTACGTAATGCCGACGCAATCTCAAGGGTTGAACGCTCGACGCCACCGGCCTCCAACGCCGGCAGCAATTGCACCACGGTCAGTGGCCGCATGCGCTATCAGCCCGCGCGCCGACAGAGCGGTGCATCAGTCGATGAGTTGATATTGCGCGCCGCAATACGGACAAACGGCGGTTCCGCTGGCCTCGATCGGCAAATACACGCGCGGATGCGAGTTCCACAGGCTCATTGCCGGTGTCGGACAGCTCAGTGGCAAATCCTTGCGCGACACCGTGTATTGGCGTTCGGCGTTGGCGGCTTGAGGCGATGCGTTGGCGGTGTTGGGCATGAGGCAGCCAGTTTCACGATCCGGGGTCGCCATTGTAACGCCGCGCGCGCGGTACTGGCAGGTCGCCCACAGGGTGGGCTCCAGCGGAGTGGTGACCTGCCTTTGTGGGAGCCGGCCTGCCGGCGAATCGACCCGCGAACAGATTCGCGTGCAGGCACGCTCCCACAACGGTTGAGCCGTCAGCGCAAATCAGGATTTACTTTGCTACCTGCGCCTCGGTTTCAATGCGGATCGACACCTCTTCACCCAGCATGCCAGTCATCGCGGTCATGCCGAAATCCGAGCGCTTGATCGTGGTGGTGGCACTGAAACCGGCTGCCGGCGCCTTGGAAAAGGGATGCGGGCCAGCTTTGTTGAGCACCACATCGAGCGTCACCGGCTGTGTGACACCAAGCAGGGTCAGGTTGCCGGTTACCTTGAACTGGTTCTCGCCGGTAATGCTCACCGCTGTGCTGGCGAAGTCCATGGTCGGAAACTGCGCCGCATTGAAGAAGTCGGCTTTTTGCAGGTGCTCATCAAGCGCAGGCACATCCGTTGCTACTCCATCCACCTGAATGCTCACCTGCACCGACGAGCCGGCGATGTTTTCCGGATCGAAGTTCAGCGTGCCATCAAACTTCTTGAACTCACCCTCCATGTTGGAAAAACCAAGATGGTTGATGAAGAAAATAATATTGGTGTGGGCCTTGTCGAACTGATACACCTGCGGCGCCGCGAAAACCGGGCTGGCGAAGGTGGTGGCAAGCAGCAGTGCAGCGATAGGGCGGAATGTCATGACGGTTTCCTTGCAGTTGTGTGGTGGGGTGCGTGGGTCAAACGATCTGGCAGGCTTCAGCAAAACTCAGTCGCGGTGAGCGCGGGAACAGCGCCGACGGATCACCGTAACCGAGGTTGATCAGAAAATTGGAACGAATATCGGTTCCGGCAAAAAACGCGGCATCCACCTTGGCATTGTCGAAACCCGACATCGGCCCGCAATCCAGACCCAGCGCCCGTGCTGCCAGCATCAGGTAAGCGCCTTGCAGCGACGAATTGCGAAATGCGGTGGTATCGATCAGTGGCTGATTGCCGTCAAACCAGCTTTTGGCATCGGCATGCGGAAACAGGTACGGCAGCTTTTCGTGAAAGGCGTAATCACTGCCGATGATGGCAGTCACCGGTGCCGCCAATGTCTTGGCCAGATTGCCTTCAGCCAGCGCCGGTGCCAGCTTTTGTTTGCCGTCGGCGGATTTGACGAACACGATCCGTGCCGGTGAACAATTGGCGCTGGTGGGCGCCCATTTCATTGCGTCATAAATCGCCTGCAGCTGCGCCTCGCTGACTTCGCGCTGCTGCCAGGCGTTGTGGGTGCGGGCATCGGCAAACAATTGCGCCAGTGCCTGCTCATTGATCGGTGTGTGCATTGCATGCTCCAGTCGGTGTAACCAAGCACGCAGTCTAAAGCACAGCGCGCAAGGTGTCGGTAGCCACCAATGAAACGGTCTGATCCATCCACCCGGCAAAACAAGGCGAAGCGTTACAACAAGGCAGCTGCGCGCACCTGTGTGCAACTGTGTTGCACGCCGTACGAGCCAATGCTTCTGTGGGAGCCGGCCTGCCGGCGAACGAACTGGCGAAAGAGTTTCGCGCACAGAGCCTGCCCCAGATTTGATCTGAGGCGCACTCTCACCAACGCCTTGAAGCACCCCTGTAGGAGCCCACCCTGTGGGCGACCGCTATATTGCGGTGTTGCGCCATGTATCGATTGTCTCGCAACACTGGCTTCGCCAGTCCTGTCATTGACCGCTTCGCGGTTACGCGGGGCTTCGCCCCGACGCTGCGCTCGGCCTGCCTGCTGGCAGGCAGGTCGCTCACAGGTTGCGCTTACCGCTGGGAGCACTGGGGTGTGAGCCTTATGCGCCGAGCCAAGGTTGCCAGCTAAACTGCGCGCATGAGCGATTGCTGGATAACCACCGATGGCGCTGCCGGCAATGTGCGGCAGGCAATGGCCTTGGCACAGGCGCTTGGCTTTGCAAGCCCGCGACAATGGGATTTACAAGCGCTGGCACCGTGGCGCTGGTTGGCACCGCGTCGCCTGCCATTGGCGCAACACGCATTTGGCAAAGCATTCGCGCAAGCACTTGCGCAGCCACCGGCTTTTGTCATCGGCTGCGGCCGCCAGGGCGCGCTGGCCAGCCGCCTATTTCGCGCAACCGGCAGCAAAGCCGTACAGATTCTCGACCCGCGTATCGACAGCCGCCATTGGGATGCCGTCATCGCGCCGGCGCACGACGCACTGACCGGCAACAACGTGATTTCGCCGCTGTGCAGCCTGCACCCGGTAGACGCTGCATGGTTGGCGACGGCGCGGCTCGCGCATCCCGACCTGGGTGCCCTGCCCGGCCCACGCACTGCGGTATTGCTTGGTGGGCCGATTGCCACGGCCGCTCTTGATGGCAATTGGTGGCATGGCGTACTGGCTTTGCTCGACCGCTTGCGCGCTGCCGATGGCAGCGTGCTGGTCAGCACGTCGCGGCGAACACCGGCATGGCTGCGCACTGCTGCCAAGGCCATGCTGCCGCAGACGCCCGGCCTGCGCTGGCTCAACGAGGGTGATGGCAACAACCCCTATCCCGGCCTTCTCGCCTGGGCCGACCGCATCATCGTCTCACCCGACTCGGTCAACATGATTTCCGAGGCCTGCGCCACTGAGGTACCGGTGTGGGTGCCGGGCATGGCGCTGGCGCGTGGCCGCCATGCCCGATTCCTGCACGCATTGCATACGCGTGGCCGCATCCGTAGCGATGCCGACGACACCACGCCGTGGCCGATCACGCCACTGATTGAACTGCCTGCGATCGCACAGCAAGTGCGCGCCTGCTTGACGCAATAATCCAGCCGTCATCGCTGAAATGAATACAGCAAACACAGACGGCGACGACCGCAAGCGCCGCCGTCTGCCGGGTGCATCCACAGCATCAAGTGCGGTCGAGGTTCATAACCTTGGTCCACGCCTTGATGAAGTCGCGCACGAAAGTTTCGCGTGCGTCATTGGCGGCATAGGCCTCGGCTACGGCACGCAGCTCGGAGTGCGAGCCGAAGACGAGATCGACCGGGCAGTCCACTTGAGCGCGGTGATCCATTCTCGCTGTGAGCGCATGAATTCGGAGTCTACTTTCTCTGCTCCAACAACGCCGCACGACGCGTTTCGTAGTGTTTTGCCACGCGCAGATGTCGGAAAATAGCGTAATTCATTGCGACAAGAAAGCCATAATGCCCACCAATGAAGTGCTTGCGCCCTATGAATGCTTTAAGAAAGGCAAGAGGAAATTCTAGATATATGCGTAGAATGGAAAACTTGACGCTCCTCCGCTCCATGTCTGCAACCTGCGCATCGGTATATGAATTAAATTTTGAAATCTCCCGACCTATGCTTCGCAAAGAGTAATGATAAATGCAATGTTTAAGTTGTGCTTGAGAAACTCCGGGCTGAAGTTCTACGACATCGTGAACCGGAGACAATGAAAACTCCCCTTTCTCTCGCTTATACAGACGAACACGACTCAAGCTGTAAGCCAATGCACGAGGTCTGTCATCGCCGGGATACACTTCGATGATGCGCACGGTATAAGCATCCGAATGCGGATCGCCATTTTCAAAAATAGCCCGGATTTCGTTCGAAAGTTCAGGAGTTACAACCTCATCCGCGTCCAGATTGAACACCCAGTCGTTCCGACATTGGGCCTCAGCGAAATTTTTTTGTGCTCCATACCCCGGCCACTCATTATGAATTACTCGTGCCCCGAGGGAGCGTGCCAACTGCGGGGTGCCATCATTAGACCCACAATCAACCACTACGATTTCAGTGCAAATATCTTTAACTGCACGGATCGTCCGTCCGATTCGATCGGCTTCATTCAAGGTGACGATAAAAATAGAAATCGGCGGAGCCATTACTCTTTCCTAACCTGCGTTCACTAGGGATCGTCTAAGCAAGTTCATCTTGAATAGTCAGCCCACGCGTCTTCCATCTAGCACCAAAGATCCGGGTAAATCAGAGTGCCACTAAGGGACACTCTGAACAAGTCGTCACCACAGCGAAAGCTGGTGTCCATGTTACTGTTTGCAATGGATTCCAGCTTTCGCTGAAATAACTAGAACAGCATTGATCAGAGCATCTCTAGCAGCCTGTAGTACTTGACGCTGATCTACTGCGGAAAAGCCGAAGTTGGGACTGATGATCCGATCCTTTTCGAAAGCCCTACTGCTCGCCTCAAACAGGTCTTCCCTCAATACCAGGCTTTCCCTCCCTACAATCAGTCAAGTCCGACAGGCTACTAGGGAGAATATCGAAAACGGCTGCACACAGCCATTGCGCATTGCGAGCAAAGCGAAGCAATTTTTACGGGAGTACGCCCGTAACATCCACACTGGTTTGCTTGCCCGGTGCCGCCACGATTTGAATAAGCGAATCAACCGGCACGGTATCCCCGACGTAGGGAGACAGTATAAATGTATACATATTCCCCGCGGTAATCCAAGAAATGTTCGTTGTATACGTATTGCCGGGGTGCTCGCACTGCACAACATTCGCGTTCATTTGATCATTCACGTGAACATAAACGCATCCCAATTTGAACCACGGCTTCCTCGGTTCAAAATCCCAGGTCCATTTGAGCTGCGTGCTACCCATCGAGGAGCTCGACGGCAGAATTACAACTGCAAGGCTTGCATTAATAAAACCAATTGGAACCCCACAATTCACAATACAAAGATTTTTCACCTTGTACGCATACGCCATATCGGGGGCCATAAATTGCGCCCAAAGCAGCAATGCCGACAAGAACAAAAGACCATGCTTCCTCATAACGCTTCTCCATCGGATTATATTGCACGAAAAATCAAACCCACACAGCAGACACCGTACTGGCAGCAGCCTACATCACGCGACTGCAAATTGCAACGTGATCAAGATGCGTGATCAAGATACGCTATAAGTATGCTCTGAACAACGCGTCGAATGGCCGTCGAATGGACGCCATCCAGAGCCGACATGTGCCTGCCGGATCGATAGTGCCGGATCGATGATGACAAGATTTTCCGTTCAGTCAAAATGCGCTTCCTGAGGCGGTTTTTCACTCATTTCTGGCCGCTTTCGCGGCCATTTTCCCAACGCTGGACGCAACTATCCTGCAGCGACCAGCCCCAGCAGGACAGCCATTATCAGCACTTTGGGATTTTTCATGTCACGCCTCCGCAGGTTGTGAACAAGATTTCACTGTAGCGCGCGGATTGGCATTGTTGAAGTTGATTGATTGAATTGGTGTGATAGATATAACTAATCACGTGAGAGTGGATTTGAGGTAGCGTCTCGCAGTCGTTCTGACGGATCACCGGATGCACGTCACCATCCGCACCGCCCCGAAAATATGGATATCCCAACTCTATGAGATGGGGCAGCGATTCCGGGTGTCAGGGTTTCGTCCGTCCGGGTTTCGACCGGGTTTCGACCCCCTTATTCCGTCGGTTCAACCGCATTGTTCTCCCGACTTTCCATCTGTTCGGCGTTTGCGCATCCTATGAATTCGAGGGTGACAGGAAACTTGCGTGTCCCTGATTCTTGAGCCCCCTGCGCGAAGCAACGGGTCAAGCGGCGGACTCGATCTGCCAGCCCGGGAATACCAGCACAGCGGGGTGGCATTGCAGTGCGGCACCCAACACCTTGGCGCGCTCGACACCCAGATTGACGCGCCCATTTTCGATGCTGGAGATGGTTGTCTGCGGGATTCCACACAACGCAGACAGTTGCGTCTGGCTGAGCCCCTGCAACTCACGGATGATTCGCACCGACTCGCCAACCGTGACCTCGATGCGTTTTTTGGCAGGCAAGTATTTGTACATATCAGCATCCAACGTTGATCCGCCAATCCGGCACACTCGCCTACAACACCGCCGCCAACTGCGCAGCCTGGTTGATGGCGCGCTTGGCATCAAGTTCACTGGCAGTATGCGCGCCGCCGATCAGGTGCGGCTTGCGGCCAGCGGCGGTGAGTGCGTCGGCGAGGTCGCGGCGCGGTTGCTGACCGGCGCAGATGACGACGTGATCGACTGCCAGGGTTTGTTCCTTGCCATCCACACGGATGCGCAGGCCGGCATCGTCGAGGCCGAGGTACTCCACCCCGCCAAGCATCTGCACGCCTTTGGCCTTGAGCGTGGCGCGGTGTATCCAGCCAGTGGTCTTGCCGAGTTTGGCGCCAGGCCGACCGGGGCTGCGTTGCAGCAGCCACACTTGGCGGGCGGGTGCCTCGGGCCTGGCCGGAGTGAGGCCACCACGGCCTTCGAAATTGGCGGCAACGCCCCATTCGGCCATCCAGCGCTCGGTGTCGAGGGTGGGCGATTCGCCGTGGTGGACAAGATATTCCCCGAGATCAAAGCCGATGCCGCCGGCTCCGATGATGGCAACGCGCTGGCCTGGCGTGACCTTGCCGCTGAGCACATCGAGATAGCTCAGTGCCTTGGCATGATCTGCGCCGGGGAAGCTGGCCTTGCGCGCGGTGATGCCAGTGGCAATGACCACTTCATCGAAGTCGGCGAGGTCTGTCGCGGCGACGGTTTTGCCGAGCCGCAAATCAACGCCGGTATCGCGCAGACGGGTGCTGAAGTAGCGCAGGGTTTCGTGGAACTCCTCCTTGCCGGGGATGCGTTTGGCGAGGTTGAACTGGCCGCCGATTTCGCTGGCGGCATCAAACAGGGTGACCTGGTGCCCGCGCTCTGCGGCGAGGGTGGCACAGGCAAGCCCGGCCGGGCCGGCGCCGACCACGGCGACGCGCTTGGGTGTTGCGGTGGGCGTGAAGTTGAGCTCGGTCTCGGCGCAGGCGCGCGGGTTGACCAGACAACTGGCCTTGCGGTTTTCGAACACATGATCGAGGCAGGCCTGATTGCAGGCGATGCAGGTGTTGATGCGATCGCTGCGGCCGGCGCTGGCCTTGTTCACCCACTCCGGATCGGCCAGCAGTGGCCGCGCCATCGACACCATGTCGGCCTGGCCTGCGGCGAGGATGCGCTCGGCCACATCGGGCATGTTGATGCGGTTGGTGGCGATCAGCGGCAGGCGCACATGCGCTTTGAGTTTGCCGGTGACGCCGGCAAACGCCGCGCGCGGCACCGAGGTGGCGATGGTCGGCACCCGTGCTTCGTGCCAGCCGATGCCGGTGTTGATGATCGTGGCGCCGGCGTTTTCGACCGCCTTGGCCTGGGCCACGATCTCGTCCCAGTCCGAGCCTTCCGGCACCAGTTCGAGCATCGACAGGCGATAGATCACGATGAAGTCCGGGCCGCAGGCTTCGCGTACGCGGCGCACGATCTCCACCGCGAAGCGCATGCGGTGTTCGGCACTGCCGCCCCAGGCATCACTGCGCTGGTTCACCCGTGGCGACAAGAATTGGTTGATCAGATAGCCTTCCGAGCCCATCACCTCGACGCCGTCGTAGCCGGCCTCGCGCGCCAGCCTGGCGCTGTGGGCGAACGCGGCAATCTGCCGCTCGACGCCACGTGCGGATAGCGCACGCGGAGTGAACGGGTTGATCGGTGCCTTGCGTTTGCTCGATGACACGCTGAACGGGTGATAGCCGTAGCGACCCGCGTGCAGTATCTGCATGCAGATCTTGCCGCTATCGGCATGCACAGCATCAGTTACCAGGCGATGCCGGCGCACTTCCCACGGCCAGCTCAACTTGCCGGAGAACGGTTTCAGCCAGCCGACCAGATTCGGCGAGATGCCGCCGGTGACTATCAGCCCGACGCCGCCGCGCGCACGCTCGGCGAAATACGCCGCCAGTTTCGGAAAATCCTTGGCATGATCTTCCAGGCCGGTGTGCATCGAGCCCATCAGCACCCGGTTGCGCAGGGTGGTGAAGCCAAGATCGAGCGGGGCGAGCAGGTGCGGGTACGGTGAGGCGGACATGGCATACCGATGCGTATGGCGGTGTGCGAACGATGCCCGGAGTTTGTTGTCATTACAAGTCGGGCTGTTCGTGTTTAGGCACAATACCGCTCAATTAATCAATCAGCTTCCAATTCGTCACCCCAGCGCAAGCTGGGGTCCATGTTGATCCTTCATTACCGATCAAAAGCACAATGGATTTCAGCTTGCGCTGGAATGACGAGCATGAGGCGCGTTGACGACAAACGGAACAGCATTGTGTTTAGCCCACGCAACCGATGGAGTTGTCGTTGTGTCCAGTCGAACCGGTTTTTCGAGATACGCCCTGATTCAGCGTGTGCATGGCTTCGCCGTAGCTTGCCTGCTGCTGGCGACCAGCCCGTTGGCCGCTGCCGATGGCCACGCCGCGCTGCTCGATCGCATCGATGCCATTCGCCGCGCGCACGGCATTGCCGCCGCTGCGGTGGTGCTGGTCGATGGCGATGGTGTGTTGGCGCAGCGCAGTGTCGGCGTTACCGACTGGCACAGCGCGACCCCGGTTGATGCCGACACCCGCTACAAGGTCGGCTCGGTATCCAAGGTGTTCACCGCGTTGGCGATACAGATCGCGGCGCGGCAGGGAATCGTGGCGCTCGATCAACCGCTACAGCAAACCCTTGCCAACCCGCCGTGGCAAAACCGCTGGCGGGCAACGCGGCCGCTCACGCTGGCAATGTTGCTCGAACACAGCGCCGGCTGGTTCGACATGGGCCGCGCCGAGTTCGACAGCGCCGACCCGACGCCGCTGACGTTGCCGCAGGCGTTGGCGCTCAACCCCGCTTCCCGGATCAGCCAGTGGCCGCCGGGCATGCATGCCAGCTATTCCAACACCGGGCCGGGTGTGGCTGGATACGTGCTGGAACAGGCCAGTGGCGTGTCGTTTGAAGCCTTCACCCAGCGCCATGTTTTTTCGCCGTTGCAATTGCATTCGGCCAGTTTCTTGCGCGATGCCGCCACCCGCCAGCATCTGGCGCAGGGTTACGACAGCGATGGCCGAACCCCGATCCCGTACTGGCACATTGCCTATCGCCCGGCCGGTGGCTTGAACATCACCGCGGCCGACATGGGCCGCTTCGTGCGCTTCATGCTCAATCGCGGCAGCCGCGATGGCGTGCGTGTGCTCGACCCGGCGCAGATCGCGCGCATGGAACAGCCACGCACCACGCTGGCGGCGCGCCATGGGCTGCCCCTGGGTTATGGCCTCGGCATCGAGGCCACTGCGCATCACGGCCATGTGTTGTATACGCACGGCGGCGATGGTGATGGTTATCTGTCGCGCTTTGGCTACAGCCGTGAATCCGGCCGTGGTTACTTCGTGGTCATCACCGCTTTCAATCGCCGCGCCCATGCCGCGATCACTGCGGCGTTGGCCGATTGGCTGGTAGCGCCGCTGCCGCCGGTTGCCGCAGCACCCGAGCGCGTGCTGCCACTCAAAAACATGCAGGCGTTGACCGGCGAATATCAGCTCGCCAGCACCCGCTTTGCCCGTCCCGATTGGCAACAGCAAACCCTGCGCATCGTGTTGCGTGAAGGCCGGCTGCACACGCAGCGCCCCGGTGAATCGGCGCGCGTGCTGATCGCGCTCGGTGATGATCTGTTTCGCCGTGAGGATGAAGCCATCGCCAGCACCGTGCTGGCACTCGACGCCGACGGCAGCGCGGTGTTGCAGGGGGCGATGGGTAACTGGCTGCGACAATAAATGATCCGGCATGACAACCACGCATACGAATGCACGGCCGCAGCGGGCCGATAGTGCGCGATAATCCAAGTGATAATCACAATTCGCGTCAATCCAATCGAGAGGGAAATCCGTGCACGAGACTTTGCTGTTGTTCGGCGCCACCGGTGATCTGGCCCAGCGCTATTTGTTTCAGTCGTTGCTGAATCTACTGCGTGATCGCCTGTTGCCGCCGGGGTTTCGTGTCTACGCGATTGCCCGTCAGGATCTGGGCACCGAGGGTTTTCGCGCCAGCCTCGGTGAGCGGTTGGCAAAAAGTGGCGCACCGGCGGCTGACATCGCGGAAATGCTGTCGCGCTGCGAATACTTCAATGTCGATCTGGCCGACCCAAAACTGGTGGCCGAGCGGCTGGCATTTTTGAGCGGCCGCGACTGCGTGAGTTACCTTTCCACGCCGCCGAGCTTGTACGTGCCGATCACCCAGGGCCTGAAGGCCGCTGGCTTGCTCGACGCGCCATCGCGGCTGGTGCTGGAAAAACCGATCGGCCGCGATCTGGCCAGTGCCCGCAAGATCATGGCAGCGGTCAGCGAATGCGTCAGCGAAGACCGCGTGTTCCGCATCGATCATTATTTGGGCAAGGCGCCGGTGCAGAACCTGCTGGCCCTGCGTTTTGGCAATGCCTTGCTCGAAGCGGTATGGCATCACCGCTGGATTGCATCGGTTGACATCATGGTGGCCGAGACCGATGGCGTGGATGGCCGTGAGGGCTACTACGCCAATTACGGCGCGCTGCGCGACATGGTACAAAACCACATTCTGCAACTGCTGTGCCTGATCGCGATGGAGCCGCCGTCGGCACTCGATGCCGATTCGGTGCGCAATGAAAAGCTCAAGGTGCTGCGCGCACTGCGGCCGATGACCGCCGAGCGCGTCAATCTCGACAGCGTGCGCGGTGTGTATCAGGCCGGCGTGGTCGGTGGCAAGCCGGTGGTCGGCTTCAAGGCGCCAACGCCGGAAGCAGAAGACTGCGAAACCTATGTCGCGCTGGTCGCGCACATCGACAACTGGCGCTGGGCCGGAGTGCCGTTCCGGCTGCGCACCGGCAAGCGCATGGCCGATCGCTGTTCGGAAGTGGTGATCACCTTCCGCGACACTTCGCACTGGATTTTCGAGCAACCCAGCCGCGAAAAATCCACGCCCAACCGGCTGGTGTTCCGTTTGCAGCCCGAGGAAAACATCGAACTGACCCTGATGAGCAGCCTCGCCGCGCCGGAATGGGGTGCGCTGGAATTGCAGCCGCTGCCGCTGGATCTGTCCATGCCGATCAACCTGCGCCGCCGCATTGCCTACGAGCGCCTGCTGCTGGATGCCTTCCACGGCAACCCGGCCTTGTTCGTGCGCAACGATGAGGTGGAAGCGGCGTGGACCTGGATCGACAGCGTGGCCGATGCCTGGAAGCAGGCGGGCACGCCGTTGCAACCGTACATGGCCGGCTCGTGGGGGCCGGAAGCCGCTGTCAGCATCGCGCCCGAGGGCAGCATCGGTGGTCGCCGCCGCGGCCGCAATGGTGGCGGCGCGTGAGCGCACACACGCCAGCGCTGCTGGCCGATATCGGCGGCACCAATGCGCGCTTCGCACTGGCCGATACGCATGCGCCGATGCCGTTGCTCAGCGATTCCATCCGTGATTA
The DNA here is from genome assembly GCA_002840015.1 of Gammaproteobacteria bacterium HGW-Gammaproteobacteria-2. GTDB lineage: Bacteria > Pseudomonadota > Gammaproteobacteria > Xanthomonadales > Xanthomonadaceae. The sequence goes on from PGZE01000025.1 coordinate 30,950, forward strand.
CCGGGTGCGCGATTTTGATTCGCTGGCGGCAGCGGCGCAACGTTATTTGAGCGACATCGGCGCCAGCGCGCAGCGCGCATTCTTCGCGGTGGCCGGGCGGGTGGATGGCGACAGCGTGCGCATGACCAACCACCACTGGCATGTCAGCCTGCAACAGACACAGGCCGATCTGGGCCTCGACGCGTTGCGCGTAATCAACGATTTTTACGCGCTGGCGATGGGGGTGCCGCTGCTCGGGCCGGAAAGCCTGATTACCATCGGCCCGGAAGGTACTACCGACTCGGGCCGCTGCGACAAGGTGTGGGCGGTGCTGGGGCCGGGCACCGGCCTCGGCTGGGCCGCACTGATGCAATTTGGCGATCATTATCACGTGCTGGAAACCGAAGGCGGGCACATCGGTTTTGCTCCGCGCAGCGAAGAAGAAGCCGCGCTGCTGGCGCAGTTGCACACCTATTTTGTGCGCGTATCCAACGAGCGTCTGGTGTGCGGTGCGGGCCTGCGCAATATCCATCAGGCATTGGCGGCAATGGCCGGCGAACCGGCCGAGGATTTGAGCCCGGAGCAGATCAGCGCTTACGCCCGCGACGGCAGCGATCCGCTGTGCGTGAAAACGCTGGAAACCTTCATCCGCGTGTTTGGTGCGGTGGCCGGCGATTCGGTGCTCGGTTTTGGTGCCTGGGATGGCGTGTATCTGGCCGGTGGCCTGGTGCCACATCTGCTGCCGTGGCTGCAAGGCCCGGCCTTCCGCGAGCGCTTCGAGGACAAGGGCCGCTTCCAGAGCGCGATGCAGCGGGTGCCAACCAAAGCCATCATCCACCCGCAACCGGGCCTGCTCGGTGCGGCGGCAGTGGCGCAGCGGCATATGCGCAAGCGCGGGCTGGCATGAGCACGGTACACACCACCCGTTCACTATCGCCGGCGTGGCATGGCCATGACGATGTCGCAGCGTGGGCCGACGCTGCCGCAACACAGATCGCGCAGCAATTGCACCGCGATCTGCAAACCCAGCCGCAGGCATTGCTGTTGTTGTCCGGCGGCAGTACCCCGGAGCCGGTGTATCGCGCCTTGGCCGCGCAAGTACTGGATTGGTCGCGGGTGATCGTGGCCCTGGTCGATGAGCGTTTCGTACCACCCGATAGCCCAGGCAGCAATGGCCGCTTGCTCGCCGCAGTATTCGCGCAAGGCCCGGCCGCCGCCGCAACGATCTGGCCGTTGGTTGAATCCGGGCTGAGTTTGCCGGACTGTGTCGAGCAGGCCAATGCCCGCCTCGCCGTGATGGGCCTGGTGCCCAGCGTGGTGGTGTTTGGCATGGGTGAGGATGGCCATACCGCCTCGTTGTTCCCCGGTGCGATTGGTCTGGATGCAGCGCTGCATGCCAGTGCGGCTTACATCGCGTTTGACGCCAGCGGTTGCCCGGTGGCCGGCGACTACAGCCAGCGCATCACCCTGACGCCGTCGGGTTGGCGCGCGGCGCATGCGCGTTTGCTGCTGATCCGTGGCCAGCGCAAACGCGAGGTGTTCGAGCACGCGCTGGCCACCGGTGAGGTCAGTCACACCCCTGTTGTGGCAGCGGCTGCCGAAGGCGCTGTTCCACTGCACGTACATTGGAGTCCATGACATGAGCATTCATCCCCAACTTGCTGCCATTACCGAGCGCATCCGCGAGCGTAGCCGCACATCGCGCGCCGCCTATCTGGCCCATATCGATGCCGCACGCGGCAATGGCCCGGCACGCGGCGCGCTGGGCTGCGGCAATCTGGCGCACGGTTTTGCCGCCTGCGGCACGGATGACAAAGCCAAATTGCGCTCCGGCATCAGCCCCAACATTGGCATTGTCAGTGCATACAACGACATGCTCTCGGCGCATCAGCCGTACGAAAACTATCCGCAAAAGATTCGCGAACATGCGCGCGCCATCGGTGCCACCGCGCAGATGGCTGGCGGCGTACCGGCGATGTGCGACGGGGTGACGCAGGGCCGGCCCGGAATGGACCTGTCGCTGTTCAGCCGCGACGTGATTGCCGAAGCCACCGCGATTGCACTCAGTCACGACATGTTCGATGCGGTGCTGTGCCTCGGCATCTGCGACAAGATCGTTCCCGGCCTGCTGATCGGCACCTTGGCATTTGGTCATCTACCGGTGTTGTTCGTGCCGTCCGGGCCGATGCCCAGCGGCATCCCCAATGCCGAAAAGGCGGCGGTGCGTGAGCGTTATGCAGCCGGTGAAGCCAGCCGCGCTGAACTGCTGGAAGCCGAGGCGAAGTCGTATCACGCGCCGGGCACCTGCACCTTTTATGGCACCGCCAATTCCAACCAGTCACTGCTCGAAGCGATGGGTTTGCAATTGCCCGGTTCGTCGTTCGTGGCACCCGACACGCCGTTGCGCGAAGCACTCACTGCCGCCGCAGTCGAACGCGCCGCCGATATCACCGCACTGGGCGCAGACTATCGCCCGATCGGGCAGTTGATCGATGAGCGCGCCATCGTCAATGCCATCGTCATGCTGATGGCGACCGGTGGCTCGACCAACCACACCATTCATTGGGTTGCAGTGGCGCGCGCGGCCGGTATCCAGATCGACTGGACCGACTACGATGAACTGGCGGCGATCACGCCGCTGCTGACCCGCATCTATCCCAATGGTGCCGCCGACGTAAATCACTTCGATGCCGCTGGCGGTTTGCCGTTCGTCACCCGCGAGTTGATTGCCGCCGGCCTGCTGCACGCCGACATCATCACCGTTGCCAACAGCAAGCAGGGGCTGCACGCCTACTGCCAAAGCCCGTGGCTGCACGACGGCAAACTAAGCTGGCGCGAGGCACCGGCCAGCACTGGCGATGACAGCGTGCTGCGCCCGGTCAGCGCGCCGTTCGATGGCCACGGCGGCCTGAAGCTGCTCAGCGGCA
>PGZE01000026.1 GCA_002840015.1 Gammaproteobacteria bacterium HGW-Gammaproteobacteria-2
TGTAGGAGCAACTGTGTTGCCAGTTGGTGCGTTTGAGAGGTGTTCAGGCGGGCAGCGGGGCGGGCCTCCACGGTTGTTGATCGCGGACCATGGCGTTGAGCATGCACAGCAGGTGGCGCATGCAGGCGGTCATGGCAACCTTGCTGGGCTTGCCTTTGGCCTTGAGGCGCGCATAGAGCGCCTTGAGGGGCGGGTTATGCCGGAGCCCCGAGAGGACAGCCTGATAGAGAGCGGTCCTCACTACCGCACGGCCGCCGGCGATATGGCGTTGCCCATGATGTTTGCCACTGTCGTCAGCGATGGGCGCGACGCCGGCCAAAGCGCAGATGGCGCGCCGCGAACAATGGCCCAACTCGGGCAGGTTGGCCGCCACGGTGGCCGAGATGACGGTAGCGATCCCCGGGGTTTGGGCCAGCAGGTCCACCGTCGCCTTGATGGCGTCGGCGTCCGCAGCTGCCAGGCAACGCTGGATGTCACGCTCGATGCGGGTGATCTCACGCGTCAGCGCCGCACGGACGCGCCGATGACTGGCGGCCAATGGGGTGCTGGCCTGGTAGCTGCGGTTGATCTCGGCGACGCGCAAGTTGACCAGTTGCACACGGCGCTGGGTCAGATCGCGCAAGCGGGCTTGAGCGGCGCTGGGCACGACACACAGGGCAGGTTGAAACAACTCGCCGAATCGCTGCAAGACAGCTGCATCGATCGGGTCGGTCTTGGCGCGCTGACCCAGTGCCTTGGCGAAATGACGCACCTGTTGCGCGTTGACGCGGCTTGCCGGCAGGCCGGCCGCAACCAGTGCAAACAGCAGGTCTTTTTCATACCCGCCGCTGGCTTCAAACACCACCCGCGATGGCTTCATCGGAACCAACCAAGCGATCAATTCAACGATCCCGGCCTTGGCATTGGCAAACGTCCGCGACGGCGCAGACGGTTCGGCAAGCACTTCCAACGTGGCTTTACTGACATCGACACCTATGGCATACGACATGGCACCCTCCGGAGTAGACTGAACACGGTGAGAGCGCCCTCGCCACACGCCCACGCTTGCGATGGAATCCGCACTTACCAGTGCAGCCAACTGTCCGGGCTCTGGGCGAGAGCAAACGGGTGCGGTGATCCTGGCTCCTACTCGTCCTGCAAAGGACTCACACCAATCGCTCGGTCTACCGCACCCGGCTCTCACCGCCTAAAGTACGCCGGTTTGAACATACAAGCCCACCCTGTTGATTGCCGGCAAATGCCGCGATGCCTGTTCCATGTTGGCGTGTACCTCAGCCATGGTGATTTCATGCGGCACCGGGTCGCAGCCGGCTGCCCAGTTGGCGACCAGCGCCAGGCAGGCGTATTGCAATCCCAGTTCACGCGCGAGTGCGGCTTCGGGCATGCCGGTCATGCCGACCAGATCGCAACCATCGCGGCGCATCCGGGCAATCTCGGCATTTGTTTCCAGGCGCGGCCCCTGGGTGACGCCGTAGCAACCACCATCGACCACTTTGATTCCGGCGCGATCTGCGCCAGCGAGCAATTGCGCACGCAGTGCCGGGGTGTACGGCTCGCCCATATCGACATGCTGCACCGGGGTATCAGCTTCTTCGCAAAAGGTGCCGATGCGGCCCCAGCTGTAGTCGATCAGCTGGTCGGGGACGCCGAGCATGGCTGGCCCGTATTGCGCGCTGATGCCACCAACGGCATTGATCGCCAGTAGCCGCTGCGCGCCGATGGCATGCAGTGCCCAGACATTGGCGCGGTAGTTGATGCGATGCGGCGGCAGATGGTGGCCCTCGCCATGACGGGCAAGAAACGCCACGCGCTTGCCGGCCAGCAGGCCAACCCGGGCTGGCGCCGAGGGCGCGCCATACGGGGTATCGATGACCAGTTCGCGGGCCTCGCTCAACGCTTCCAGGGCATAGACCCCGGTACCGCCGATCACTGCCAGAGCGATGTCATCGAATCGTGGTACGGCCATGCTCACCATGCTCACTCAATCACGCAGCGCGTAGATCGCCGGCAGGTTGCGGCCCTGCTCGTAGTAATCCATGCCAAAGCCGAACACATAGCGATCGGGCACTTCCAGACCCCAGTAATCGGGCAGCATGCTCGGCAGGCCACGGTCATGGCGTTTCCAGGTCAGCACCGCGACGCGCACTTCGGCTGCGCCTTGTTCCAGACACCAACGCCGTACTTCATCCAGGGTCGGGCCTTCGTCGAGGATGTCATCGACCAGCAAAACGCGCTGGCCAACGAGATCGATCCGCGGCCGCCGCAGCCAGGTCAGCGTGCCACCGTCGGTCTGGCCCCGGTAACGGGTGGCGTGCAGGTAGTCGAAGCGGATGTCGATGCCCAACTCCAGCCCCAATAGCGCGCCAAAGAACATGCCGCCATTCATCACCGTCAGGAATACTGGAGGTTGCTCGCTGTAGTCCTTGCGGATGGCCACGGCCATGCTGGCAATTGCGGTTTCCAGCGCCGCACGATCATGGATCAGATCGGCGTTGGCCAGGGCTTCGGACAAGGGATGTTGATTCACGTGAACTCCATCAGCTTAAAGTAGATACAGCCGCCAGCGCGGACAGCGCACGGTCGGCATCGATGCGGCGTGGCATCGCCAGCAATTGTTCCCAGCCACAGGCGCCACGACCCAGCAAGGCGCTGATCGCCGCAGTATTGCTCAGCGGACGATCCGCCATCGCCGCCAGTGCATCTTCCACCAGCGCCGGTGCGCATACCAGCACCAGATCACAACCGGCGTCCAGGTGCGCGTCGATGCGCGCTTTCACACCGCCCGCCGATTCGGCGGCCGCCATGCCGATATCGTCGCTGAACACCACGCCACGGAAACCCATTTCCTTGCGCAGAATCTCACCGATCCAGCGCGAAGAATAGCCGGCAGCCTGCGCATCCACCGCCGGATAGCTGACGTGCGCCATCATCACCGCATCGGCACCGGCAGCGATGCCGGCGGCAAACGGCAGCAAATCCTCGGCGCGCAGTTGCGCCAATGGGCGCGGATCGACGGCAGCATCGACATGGGTGTCTTCCAGCACCGACCCATGCCCCGGGAAGTGCTTGAGCGTGGCCGCCATGCCGGCCTCGTGCATACCGGCAACGTAGGCGCGGGTGAATGCCGCCACCACCTCGGGCTGAGCCGCAAACGCACGCTCGCCGATGGCGCGATTGCCACGGCCCAGATCGATCACCGGCGCGAAGCTCAAATCCACACCACAGGCGCGAACCTCGCTCGCCATCAGCCACGCATGCTCATGCGCCAGCGCCAGCGCGGCATCCGGGTCACGCGCATAACGCACACCAAAATGGGCCAGCGCCGGCAACGCGCTGAAGCCCTCGCGAAAGCGCTGCACCGGCCCGCCTTCCTGATCGACGCAAATCAGCAGCGGCCGCAGCACGCTGGCACGGATGTCCGCACACAACTCAGTCACCTGCTCGTGCGAGGCAAAATTGCGGGAAAACAAGATCACCCCGGCGACGCTGCTATCGCGCAACCAGGCGCGCTCGGCATCACTCAGTGCGTGACCGGTTATTCCGATTACCAGCATCCGTTTTTCTCCTGCTCGCTCCACTGCGCGAAGGGGCGCTCGGCGAGCGCCAGATTGTAATAGCGCAGTGCGTCGGTCACCTCCTGCCCAAGCCAGGCAGGCCGTGGGTAGGCGGCATCGGCGTGGTGCAATTCCAGCTCGGCCACAATCAGGCCGGCGTTGTCGCCGAAAAACTCGTCGATCTCGAACACATGGCCATCAACGTCCACGTAATGCCGGTTTTTTTCGATCCGCCCGCCCACGCACAAGGTCAGCAGTGCCCGCGCATCGGCCAGCGGGATCGGGTAATCAAACTCCTGGCGGGTGTGGCCCAGCGCACGCGACTTGAGGTTGATGAATGCCTCGTCGCCGGCGATGCGTACCCGCACTGAGGCATTTTGCCGGCCGTCTCGCAGCGCCTGCATGTCGTTGATGTAGCCCTGCGCCATTGCCACCGTGCGCTGCACCTGCGCACGCCAGGCATCATTGGCCAGCAAAAACTTGCGCTCGATCTCAATGCCCATCAGCCGCCCTCTCGAACAACGCAATGCTTTCGACATGTGCGGTGTGTGGAAACATGTCCATCACCCCGGCGGCCTTGAGCGTGTAACCGCGCTCGTTGACCAGAAAACCGGCATCGCGCGCCAACGATGCCGGGTGGCAACTGACGTAGACAATCCGGGTTATTCCCTTGAGCGGCAATTGCGCCAGCACCTGAGCCGCACCGGCGCGCGGCGGGTCGAGCAGCAGCTTGTTGAAGCCCTCGCGCAACCATGGCTCGCCGGCCAGGTCGCTGGCCAGATCAGCGGCAAAGAACTCGGCATTGCCTATGCCATTGCGCAGCGCGTTTTCGCGTGCGCGCGTCACCAGCCCGGCCTCGCCTTCCACGCCCACCACATGGCCGGCGCGGCGCGCCAGCGGCAGGGTGAAATTACCCAGCCCGCAAAACAGATCGAGGATACGATCCTCGGCAGACGGTTGCAGCAAGTCCGCAGCGCTGGCGATCATGCGCTGATTCAAACCGGCATTGACCTGGATGAAATCCAGTGGCTGGAATTGCAGGCGGATATCGGCCGCTGGAATGGCAAACGACAATTCCAACTGCGTCGGCCACAGCGGTTGCACCGTATTCGGCCCGCCCGATTGCAGCAGCACCGCCAAACCGGTTGCCTGCGCAAACACGGTGAGTCGCTCATGATCGGCCGGCGATAACGGTTCAAGATGGCGAAACACCAGCGCCACCGCTTCATCGCCGGCAATGAACTCGATCTGTGGAATGCTGCGCTTGGCGTCCAGCGAATCGACCACCGCCGCGATTGCCGGGATGCGCTCGCCGATCGCCGGTACCACGGTATCGCAGTGGACGAGATCCGCGACGAAGCGCGGATCGACCTCGCGAAACCCGACCAGGATCTTGCCCTTCTTTTCGACGTATCGCACCGAGAACCGGCCCTTGCGGCGATAACCCCAGGCCACATCACGCAACGGCTCCAGCACCCGCTCCGCTGCGACATGACCGATGCGTTGCAGGTTTTCCAGCAATACGGTTTGCTTGAGTTCGATCTGCCGCGCTTCATCAAGATGCTGCAACACGCAGCCCGAGCACTGCTCAAAGTGGGCGCAGCGCGGCACGACGCGATCCGGCGAGGCACTGAGCACTTGCAGGGTACGCGCTTCATCGAAATGACGGTTGCGGCCGGTGAGCTGGGCCAGCACGCTCTCACCCGGCAGCGCGCCACTGACAAACACCACCTTGCCATCAACGCGGGCAACGCCACGACCCTCGTGGCTGAGCCCGGTGACATCGGCGGTGAACTCGTGTTGCGGGACTTTTCGGGATCTGGCCACAGGCTGTCGATGGGTGAAAACCACCATTGTCGCAAATCCGCAGCGCAATCGCGATTCGCTGTGGTGCTGGGACTCGGGATTCAGCTGTTTCACAACAGCGGCCACTTCACGGACTATGCTGTCGAGCGGATGCAGGACGACTGCATGGATGCAGAAGGTAGAGCCGCGTCTGGAACAGCGGCCGAGAGCAACGCAGGAGCAGTTGCCGAATGTGCGGCCCAAGTTCGCTTAGGCGCCGTAAAGCACGGCGAGCATCGCAGGCCCATAGCATCAACCCGCGAGTGTCTTCGCCTACTGCGGATACAACAACATCGCGTCACCGTAGGAAAAGAACCGGTAACGCTGTTCGATAGCGTGACGATACGCCGCAAAAATTCGCTCGCGGCCGGAAAAAGCCGACACCAGCATCAACAGTGTCGATTCGGGCAGGTGAAAATTGGTCAGCAAGGCATCAACCGAAGTGATGCACTTGCCCGGAAACAAAAAGATGTTGGTATCGCCGGCATACGGCTGCACAACACCTTCGTGCAACGCGGTTTCCAGCGCCCGTACCACCGTGGTGCCTACCGCGACCACCCGCCCACCGGCTGCACGCGTCTGCACGATCTGCTCGCACAACTGCGCGCCGACATTCAGCCATTCGCTGTGCATGCGATGCTCGTGCAGCGATTCCACCCGCATCGGCTGAAACGTTCCGGCGCCAACGTGCAAGGTGACATGGCCGAACTGCACGCCGCGCTCACGCAACGCCGCCAGCAATGGCTCATCGAAATGCAGGCCGGCAGTCGGCGCCGCCACTGCACCGGCAGCACGGGCAAATACGGTCTGATAACGCTCGCTGTCGTCGCGACCCGGTTCGCGGGTAATGTACGGTGGCAGCGGCAAACGCCCGGCACGCGTCAGCAATTGCTCAAACGTTTCGTGCGATTGCAAGCGCAGCCGATAGAACGCATCCTCGCGTCCGACCACCTCCAGTTCACCGCCGGCATCGAGCACGATCCGGCTACCGGGTTTGGGAGCCTTGCTGAAACCGAGTTGCGCTTTGGCCTCACGCTCATCGTGAATTCGCTCGATCAGAATCTCGACCCGGCCACCGGTATCTTTATAGCCAAACAGCCGCGCCGGAATCACCCGAGTATCGTTGAACACCAGCAGATCACCGGGCGCCAGCAGCTCCGGCAACTCGCGCATCGAGCGATCTTCGAACTCGCCCGGCGCCGGTGGCACCCGCAACAAGCGGCTGGCGGAACGTTCCGGCAGGGGTTGCTGCGCAATCAGCTCAACCGGCAAGTCGTAATGGAAGTCGGATTTTTTCACGGCGAAACGATCACTCTGATGGTACACGGATCATGTGCATAGGATGAACAGATCGGAACTCGGGCAAGAGCAAGAGCAAGAGCAAGAGCGGCTAGTCCGCAAAGAAAATTACGATGCCGAGCCAGCAGCAGGATGAAGCGAGTGCTGCGAAACCTGGCAGCCGCCCATATAACGCTGTTATTTGCGTCCTTTTGCGTTCTTTGCGTATCCAATTCGCTTTATGCTTTTCTCCAGCCCCGAGTCCCGTCTGCATCACGCACGCAGACTGACGAAATCCGGGCTGCCCACCAAGCGCAGCGCATCCAGCCGCGGCCGCGCCTGTGACAGCGTGCTGGCCAGCTGTTCGCGGCTGGCCTCGAGCCGACTGACCTGGGCCGGGTCGATCGCCGGATTATGCTTGGCCAAAGCACGTAGACGCTCGATACGGGCATCCAGTGCGTTACGCGCCTGTTGCACTGCCGAGGCGATGCAGTCACTGACCTGGGCCTCGGCGATCTCGCGCGCGGCCTCCAGCATCGGCGGCAACAACTTGCCAAGCAGGCGGCGCTGGCCAGAAAGATCGTAATCTCGATCTGCTGCACGCTGCTGAGCACGCGGACTGAGACGAAAATCCGGTCGCGATTGCAGTCGCGTGTCCACCGCCACCCGAATCGGCAATGCCGGCAGATAGCGTTCGGCATCCAGCCCTGGGGCAGCGACGCATTCCAGCACGAACACCGCTTCCAGGATTGCGCTGCGCGCTGGCAATTCATCGACCACGAACGCCGCATTGCCGGCGTCGCTGGCCAGCACTAGATCACCTGCGGCCATGACCAGAGGGTGGTCGGCACGCAGATAAAGCAGGTCGTCACGCGCTAGTGCAAGCTCGCGCGACAGACACACCTGGCTCGGGCCTTCCTTGAGTTCGTCCAGGCCATCGACCGCCAGATATTCGGGATCGAGAGTGAACAAACCGGCGCCAATGTCTTCATGCTGTACACCAAGCTGCTCAAGCAGGCGCAACGGAAAATCGTCGTGCGCATCCTCATCGTCGGCATCACGCAAGGCATCGCGCAAGTCATCATCGCCACGCTGGCTGGCCAGTTCGAGCAAACGATCACGGCCCTCGGCAATGCGCGCCGCCAGCTCGCTGTGCACACTGCGACTGCGCGCAATCAGATCGTCCACTGCCGTCGGCGACGGGTCGTGCGCCAGCGCAAGCAGCTCGGTACGGAATTGACGCAGCAGGCTGCGGCCATCGGCGACTACGCTGGTAAAAGCATTCAAACCCTCGTCGTACCAGCGCAGCAGCATGTCCTGCGCGCTGCCGATGATTGCGTTGGCGTGGATGTTCACATCACCGCGCTGTCCGATGCGATCGAGCCGGCCGATACGCTGTTCAAGCTGGTCGGGATCGATTGGCAGGTCCCACAGGATCAAGTGTTGCGCAAACTGGAAGTTGCGGCCCTCGGCGCCCACTTCGCTGGCAATCAGCAACGGCGCACCTTCGGGGTCGGCAAACCAGGCCGCATTGCGGTCGCGCTGCAATAGGCTCATGTCTTCATGGAAACGCGCCACTGTGATCCCCGAGCGCAGGCGCAGTGCTTCTTCCAGCGCCTGCACCTTGGCCCGTGAATGGCACAGCAGCAACGCCTTGCCTGGCGCGATGCGCTCCAGTACCGCGAGCAGCCAGTCAAGCCGAGGGTCGCGCAGATAGTCGTGTTGTGGTTCGCAGTGATGTTCCGCATTGTCAGCATCGCCGGCATCAGCGAGAAACTCGGCCAGCAACGTACCGCTATGTGTTGGGTCCTCGCTGGGTGGCAGGCGATCAAGATGGCCGATGCGCTTGGGGAACCCACCTACCGCAACGCGCCGGTTGCGCAGCATCACCTGGCCAGTGCCGTGACGATCAATCAGATCGGCAATCAACGCCTCACGCGCGGTCGCATCGCCAACGGCAACGCCATCCAGATGCCGCGCCAGGGTATCGGCGTCGTTGACAAACACGCGCTGCAACGCAGCACGCTGCTGCGCAGTCACCGCGGTGCCCTGATCGAGTTGCTCGACAATCTGCGACAGCTCCTGGTAGTGCTCGACCTGCTCCAGGAACGCATCAAGATCGGGATAGCGCGCCGGATCGAGCAGGCGCAGACGCGCGAAGTGCCCGGCCATGCCGAGTTGCTCGGGGGTGGCCGAAAGCAGCAACAGATGGGCGGCACTGGCAGCCAACTGCTCGGCCAACTGGTATTGCACGCTGACGTCATCGGGATGCCATTGCAGATGATGCGCTTCATCAATCAACACCAGATCCCAGCCGGCCGCCAGCAACTGCGCGCGTCGCTTCGCATTACCGGCAAGCCAGACGCTGCTGGCAATCACCCACTGCGAATCCTCGAACGGATTGGCCGCCGGATTGGCATCGACAATCGCCTCGCAACGCTCCTCGTCGTAAATGGCAAAGCGCAGATTGAAGCGACGCAGCAACTCGATGAACCACTGATGCACCAACGACTCGGGCACCAGAACCAACACCCGCCCCACGCGCTCGGTGGCAATCAAGCGAGCAGTAATCAGGCATGCCTCGATGGTCTTGCCCAGGCCCACCTCATCAGCCAACAACAACCGCACTGGATTGCGCTCATCAGCCAGCGCGGCAACACGCAACTGATGCGCGATCAGGTCGATCCGCGCGCCGAGTATGCCCCAGCCCGGGTGACTGCGCGCCTTTGCGCGGCGAGTCAGCAGCTCAGCACGAAAATCGAAGCGACCACTGCGATCGATACGACCCGACAATAAGCGGCTGTCGGCCTGCGATACCGGTTGCCCGGCATCGAGCTGGCCTTCGACGAACGCCTGCTCGCCGCATGTATAACGCAGCAGACCATCGACTTCGTCAATGGCATCGACTCGCCATTCACGGCCATCGACGCAGATCCGCTCGCCAATGCGAAATGCCGCGCGCAGCAAAGGCGCGCTGTGCATGGCGTATTGCCGCAATGTGTCGGCACCATCAAATACGATTTGCACATTACGCGCCTGCACACGCAAAACGGTGCCAAGGCCCAGTTCGGGCTCGGCGCTGGAATACCAGCGCTGACCGGGAACAAAGCGTTCGTCGGCGATCACAGTCATTGGGAGTCCGGGAGTTGAGAATTGTGAAGAACATGCGATGCAAGCCGATCATTTTCGCACAATGGCCCGCGACAAAAGCAATATGGCGTCGATACAAGAACGGGTTCGGGATGTTCGGCCTCTTGGTATGCTCGCGCAATGTTGCGATGCGCAAGCTTTAAAGCGTTTCTCCGGCCTGCGACCGGCGAGGCCCTCACACAGTGGAAAAGGGCCGAAAACGCCTTGCGCCGGGCGCACGTGCTTTATGGCGCGCGCGCACTCGGCCCGCGCGTCCCTGTGCTGCGCATTGACTTTCCCGTTTCATCCCCCCGCACCCTTGCGATAACGGTCGCCCACAGGGTGGGCTCTACAGGGAGCGATCACCGCTTTCGTGGGAGCGCGCCCCAGATCCAGTCTGGGGCAGGCTCTGCGCGCGAAGCGCTTTCGCCAGTTCGTTCGCCGGCAGGCCGGCTCCCACAGAAGCACTGGCTCGCACCGGCGTGCAACACAAGGTAGACCTCCACGCATTTGTAGGAGTTCACCCTGTGAGCGACCGAGTCCCGAGTCCCGAGTCCCGAGTCCCGAGTCCCGAATCCCGAGTCCCGTGGTCCCGTGGTCCCGTGGTCCCGTGGTCCCATCCTGCGTGGATCACAGCGTTTCACCCGACTTACACCAGCATCTCATCTTGCGCTGTTATCCTGTTGACCCATTTGCGGTACCCGCATGAACTCTCGAATCGCCCTGCCGCCACGCCGTCTTGCGCCCCTGCTCGGGGCGCTGGCGATGTTTGGCGCGTTTTCGATCGACACCATGTTCCCGGCATTCCCGGATATTGCCGCAGAGTTCGGGGTCGGCAAGGTGGCGATGCAGCAAACCATCAGCGTGTACCTGTTCGCGTACGCGGTGATGAGCTTGCTGCACGGGCCGCTGTCCGATGCCATTGGGCGGCGCCGGGTAATCATCGGCGGGCTGGCTGTATTCACCGTGGCATCGGTGGGTTGCGCACTGGCACCGGGAATGGGCTGGCTGCTGTTTTTTCGTCTGATCCAGGGACTGTCGGCCGGCGTGGGCATGATTGTCGGACGCGCGGTGGTACGTGATGTGTTCGATGGCCACGATGCGCAGCGGCTGATGAGCCAGGTGTCGATGATTTTCGGGCTGGCGCCAGCGATTGCGCCGGTGATCGGTGGCTGGCTGCTGGGCTGGGCCGACTGGCGTGCCATCTTCTGGTTTCTTGCCGCATTCGGTGCGCTGGTGCTGCTGGCGGTGCTGCTGGCGCTGCCGGAAACCCACCCGCACAGCGCGCGCAAATCGATGCGCGCCAGCGATCTGTGGCATGGCAATGTCGCCATGCTGCGCAACCACACATTTGTGCAACTCAGCCTGATCGGCAGCTGCAACTTCGGCGCGCTGTTTCTCTACATCAGCTCGGCGCCTGCCTTTGTGTTCAATATCCTGCATTTGAACGCGCAGCAGTTTGGCTGGTTCTTTGCGCCCATGATCAGCGGCATGATGCTGGGCGCGTTTACCAGTGGCCGCCTCGCCGGGCGGGTCAGCGGCACTGCACTGGCAAATACCGGCTTCATCGTGTGTACCAGCGCAACTCTGGTCAATCTGCTCTACAACCTGCTGACCAGCACCCCGACATTGCCGTGGGCGGTGCTGCCGTTGATGCTCAACGCCTTCGGCGTGGCGCTGGCATTCCCGATCATCACCCTGCTGATCCTCGACATGTATCCACGCCAACGCGGTGCCGCATCCTCGCTGCAGGCCTTCATCAGCCTGGGCTTGAACGCATTTATCGCCGGCGTGCTCGCTGCCGTGATCGGTGCCAACGCGGTGCTGCTGGCCGCCACCACCGCAGCATTCAGCGTCTGCGCCGGATTATTGTGGTGGGGTTACCTGCGCCGCACGACAAGCCTTTCCGGCAAGGTCGCAGCACCGATGACGGCCGATTCCGGCGAAAGACTTTAAGCATCAGCTGCGCGGCAGCGACTTCACATGCACGATGCCAAACAACAGCGTGTTCAACACATGGCCAAAACGCGAACCGGGTGCCTTGCGCAAACGCGGCCAGAACACGACACATTCAATCACATGCGCACCCAGCAGCACCCAGAACAGCCAGCGGCCAACGGTGGCCAGCGGATGCACGATCGGGAACAGCACGGCGGCAAGAGCCAGCAGCCAGATAACCAGTAATACAATACGTGTGACGGACATGGCAACCTCAATCAAGGACGATCTGCGAGACTGACCGCAGCACAGGCTGGCGTCAAGCACCACTCCAAATGCTGGCGCTGTAACCGTGCCTGTGGGTACAGTAAACCCCGAACCTACCCTTGCCGAGGCGCCAATGACACCTGTACGCATCATTTTCGCGTTTTTATTGTCGCCTGCTCTGCTGCCATGGGCAGGCACGGCAGCGGCACAGTCATTGGATGGCCCGGCTCAACCAAGCCAGGAGGCGCCCGCCGCACCGCAAGTGGAACGCCTACCCGGCGACATGACACTGGCCGGGCTGGTGGAACTGGTACTGCGTATCGACCCGGAAGCAAAAGCCAATGGCAGCGCCACCCAGTTTCGCGTGCAAGATCGCACCCTGATCCTGGTCGGCGACGAGAACGCCGGACGCATGCGCATCATGACCCCGATTGCGCGCACCGATGCGCTCGACGGCGAGATCGTGCAACGCATGTTACAAGCCAATTTTGATGCCGTTCTGGACGCCCGCTACGCAGTTGCCAACGGCATCGTGTGGAGCGTATTCATCCACCCGCTGCCACCGATGGACGAGGCTCAATTGGCCAACGCCATCGCACAGGTCTACGTCGCCGCAGCAAGCTTTGGCACTACTTACACCTCGGGCGCAATGGTATACGGCGGTGGCGACAGCAACGAAGAACACCGCAGACTGCTGGAAGCAATCAAAAAGCAGATCGCGCCGGAGATTTAAGCGCGCTCAATTGCGCCCTCAACGCTTGTCCTTGAGCAGCCCGGCCAACCCGGCAAACGGGTTGGCCTTCGCACCCTCGACCTTCGCCTCGGCATTGGCAGCGCTTTCGCCAGTGTAATCGACATAGCGCGAATGCTCGTTGTCGTGGCAATACACGCACAACAGTTCCCAGTTGCTGCCATCGGGCGGGTTGAAATCGTGATCGTGGTTGCGATGGTGTACGGTCAATTCCTGCAAGTTGGCGCGGGTGAACTCACGCGCGCAACGGCCACATATCCACGGGTACATTTTCAACGCGCGCTCACGGTAGCCCTTGTCGCGCTGCTCGGCGTCACGCCTCGCCTGGGCCACGATGCGATCAAGCTTGGCCTCGTCGATACCGGGTGTTTTGCCTGCCATGACACCATCATCAATGAAAAATACCAGTGATTACGATAGCGCAAGAGCGGCGCGCTGTGTTGGCTGCGCTAAACTGACGTCTTCACCCTCCAACCGCCGTCACTACCATGCCCTCATTTGATGTGGTTTCCGAAGTTGACAAGCACGAGCTGACCAATGCGGTGGATACCGCCAACCGCGAGCTCGGCAACCGCTTTGATTTCAAGGGCAGCGATGCCCGTTTTGAGTTGAATGACGGGGTGGTAACGCAGATCGCGCCGAGTGATTTCCAGCTCAAGCAGATGCTGGACATTCTGCGTGGCCGCATGGTGGCGCGCGGTATCGACATCCGTTGCCTCGATGTCGGCGAGCCGGAAATCAATCTGGCGCAAGCGCGACAAAAGATTACCGTCAAGCAGGGGATCGAGCAGAAGATTGCCAAGCAGATCATCGCCGCAATCAAGCTGGCGAAAATCAAGGTCGAGGCGCAGATAAACGGCGACAAGCTGCGCATCAGCGGCAAGAAGCGCGACGACCTGCAAGCGGCGATGGCGTTGCTCAAGGGCGGCGAATTCGAGCTGCCGTTGCAGTTCGAAAACATGCGCGATTAACTCACCCGAACCAAGTCACCGTGGGGCGCAAGCCATGCGCCAAAAATGCGCCAACACCCGCGCATCGCCGCGCCCTGGCCGGGTGCTGTGTGCCAATGCACCAGCAACGTAGGTAATCGCATCGGCACAGGCCTGCGGCAGGGTTTTCCCGAGCACGCACTGCGCGGCAATCGCTGAAGCCAGCGTGCAACCGCTGCCGTGGCCTTCGATCGGCAAGCGCGGATTGCGGAACGCGATGCGCTCACGACCATCGCTGAAGCGATCAGTGACTTCGGCAGCATGCGCGTCGCCCGGATCGCCCGCCGGCAGATGCGCGCCCTTGAGCAATACCGCGCCGGCACCCAATGCCAGCAACGCATCCATTGCCCGCTCAGCCGCAGCATCATCGGCAATCGTTTCAGCCAACAGCCACTCGGCTTCGGGGATATTGGGCGTGATCAGGCTGGCATGCGCAATCAGGCGGCGCAGTGCGTCCAGTGCGTCGGCATCGAGCAGGCGCGCACCGGAAGTGGCCACCATCACCGGATCGAGCACCACGAACGCCGGCTCGTGGGCTTCAATGGCGTCGATCACGGCATCGATCAATTCGGCGTTGGCCAGCATCCCGATCTTGATCACACCGACCCGAAAATCATCGAAGCAGGCATCGATCTGCGCGCGCAGAAAACCGGCTGGCGGCACATGCACGGCGCTCACGCCACGGGTGTTCTGCGCGGTCAGCGCTGCAATTGCGCATAAGCCATGCACGCCATGCGCGGCAAAGGTTTTCAGATCCGCCTGAATGCCAGCGCCACCACCGGAATCAGAACCGGCGATGGTGAGCGCGCACAACGGACGCGGATCGATGGTCATCGACCAATCCCTACCGTAGGGGCGCGATTCATCGCGCCCTGGTTCATCGCAACCGGGTCGTGGGGCGCAATGAATTGCGCCCCTACGGGATTCATCATCACGATGCCGTGGAAAAGCAGTGTGGGCACCTACAACACTTCCGACGCGAAATCGGCCAGCCGCGAACGCTCGCCACGACGCAACGTGATATGTGCGCTGTGTGGCCACGCCTTGAAGCGATCGACCGCGTAGGTCAGGCCCGAGGTGGTTTCGGTGAGGTACGGGGTATCGATCTGCTCGACATTGCCCAGGCAGATGATCTTGGTGCCGGGGCCGGCGCGGGTGATCAGCGTCTTCATCTGCTTGGGCGTGAGGTTCTGCGCCTCGTCGATGATCAGCCAGCGGCTGAGGAAGGTGCGGCCGCGCATGAAGTTCATCGCGCGGATCTTGATCCGGCTGGCGAGCAGGTCGTTGGTGGCGGCGCGGCCCCAACTGCCGCCTTCCTGGGTGTGGGTTAGCACCTCCAGGTTATCGGTCAGCGCACCCATCCACGGCGTCATTTTTTCTTCTTCAGTACCTGGCAGGAAGCCGATGTCCTCGCCCACCGAAACCGTGGCGCGGGTCATGATGATCTCGCGGTAACGCTGCTGGTCCATGGTTTGCGCCAGCCCCGCAGCCAATGCCAGCAAGGTCTTGCCGGTGCCGGCGGTACCGAGCAGGGTGACAAAATCGATCTCCGGGTCCATCAACGCGTTGAGCGCGAAGTTCTGTTCACGGTTGCGCGCGTTGACGCCCCACACCGCGTGCTGGCTGTGGCGATAATCATCGACAATCTGCAATACCGCGCGCGCGCCATTGATGCGCACCACTTTCAGCTCGACCTCGTCATCGCCGGGCAGGTACAAAAACTGACTGGGCTGCCACTGTTCGCCGGGTTCGCAGGTCAGTTCGTAATAGGTGCGGCCTTTGTCGGTCCACGAGCGCAGATCGGCTTCGTGGCGATCCCAGAAATCCTCCGGCAGCGCCGTCGCGCCGGTGTAGAGCAGGCTGAAATCATCCAGCGCGCGGTCGTTCTCGTAATCCTCGGCGCTCACCCCGACGATTGCAGCCTTGATCCGCAGATTGATGTCCTTGGACACCAGGATGACTTCGGTACCCGGATGTTCTTCGCGCAAGGAAAGTATCGAGGCCAGAATCTGGTTGTCCGGCAGCACCGTGCCAAAGCGCTGATTACCGTTGCTGGGATGGCTCTGGAACAGCAGCTTGCCCGGCGTGCGCGACACATCAAGTTGTAGCGATTGCGGGCGCACCAACCGCAGCCCGGTTGCCACCTTGTCGGCGCCGTTGGCTTCCAGCAGATCGTTCAGCAGGCGGCTGGCCTGACGCACATTGCGGCTGACCTCGGACATGCCTTTTTTCGCGGCGTCGAGTTCTTCGAGCACCATCATCGGCAAAAACACATCGTGTTCTTCAAACCGGAACAATGCGGTCGGATCGTGCATCAACACATTGGTGTCGAGAACGTAGATGCGCTTGGCGTCGGTCATAAACCCTCAGGCGAGTTGGACAGGCAGAAGCCCGCCGCCAGCAAACACCGGCAGCGGTGGTATTGAACAAAGGGGGTGCAGATCATCGGCCGGTGCTGGATGCGGTTTTGAGTTGATCCAGCACGGCTTGCGCATGGCCGGGCACCTTCACACCGCGCCAGCCGTGGGCAATCCGACCGCGTGGATCGATCAAAAAGGTGCTGCGCTCGATGCCGAGCACCTTGCGGCCATACATGTTCTTTTCCTTGATCACCGCGAACGCCTGGCACAGCGCCTCGTCCTTGTCGCTGACCAGCGAAAAGCGAAAACCCTGTTTGGCGCAGAAATTGTCATGCGATTTGACCGAATCGCGCGAGACACCCAGCACTTCGGCATCGTGCTTGCGAAACTTCGGCAGCAAAGTGTTGAAATCCTGGCCCTCGGTGGTGCAGCCCGGGGTGGAATCCTTGGGGTAGAAATACAGCACCAGCCAGCGCCCGGCGTATGCGCCAAGGCTGCTCACTTCACCACCGGACAATGCCAGCGGTAGATCGGGGATGGTGTCGCCCGTATCCAGCATCGCGGTTCCTTGGTCGGCTCAGAACTTCATCGGGTCCATGATGGCATCCAGGTTGAGATGATCACAGAACTCCAGAAAATCATCGCGCAGTGCGGCAATATGCATCGACGACGGAATACCCACGGTGATCTGCGCTGAAAACATCTCGGCACCGGTCTGCATCGCGCGGTAGCGCATGCTTTGCAGGTTTTCCACGCTGATGCCCTGGCGATCAAAGAAATCCGAAAGCTGGAACAGGATGCCGGGCTTGTCGGCCGCCACCACTTCGATCACGTATGGCAACAGCTCGCTCTGCAGCGCCTTGGTGCCGGTGCGGTACCAGGTCAGGCGCAGGCCATCCTCGCGTTCCAGCCGGGTCAGCATCGCCTCCAGCTTGGCAACCGCATCCCACGGGCCTTGTGCCAGCGCCAGCACCGACACATCGGCACCGATGGTGGCCAGACGAGCCTCGATCAAATTGCAGCCGCTGTCGTTGATACGCCGAGATATCGCCAGCAACGGCGACTCCGGGTGCGCGGTGTAAGCACTGATCAGCAGATTGTTTTCGTTGGTGGCGGGGCGTGCAGGCTGGTCGCTCAAGAGGGGGTTCCAGATAAAACAAGGAATGCCATGATACTGGCTCACGCCGGCACGGCAATAACGTGCTGCGAGCATACTTGCCAGCACTCGCCGGCCGCAAGTAACATCGCAGTGTTGCGCACCTGACGATTCATCACTGCCACACCGCCTGCATCACTCCGACCGTAGCGCCACAGGGGATTTCGTTCTTGCAACTCCAGGGATGCATCACGGCACTGGCCACCCCGTTTAACGCCGCCGGGGCACTGGATCTCGACGCTTTCGCGCGCCTGCTCGACCAGCAGCTTGCTGGCGGTGTGGGTGGCGTGGTGGTGGCTGGTTCTACCGGCGAAGCGGCAGCGCTTGAGCCCGAGGAATACGACGCCCTGCTGCGTTTGGCGGTGGAACGGCTCGCAGCTCACATGCCAGTACTCGCCGGCACCGGCCTGTCGAGTACCGCCAAAACCATCCGTTTGAGCCAGCACGTGCGCGAATTGGGCGCAGCAGCAGCGCTTGTGGTGACCCCAGCCTATGTCCGCCCCACTCAGGAAGGCCTTTATCAGCACTATCTTGCAGTGGCGGAAAACGCCGGCCTGCCGATCGTGCTGTACAACGTGCCCTCGCGCACCGGCTGCGACCTGCTGCCGGAAACCAGCGCCCGCCTGAACACGCACCCTGCCATCATCGGCATCAAGGAAGCGGTTTCCACGCCCGCGCGCATCACTGCCTTGCTGCCGCTGCGCCAGACCGGCTTTGCATTGCTCAGCGGCGATGACCCGAGCTGTGCCGACGCGATTGCCCGCGGCGCCGACGGGGTGATTTCGGTTGCCTCCAACGTGGTGCCAGCCAGCTTTACCCGCCTGTGTGCATTAGCCGCCAGCGACCCCGGTTCAGCCGCCAGTCTGGATTCCCGACTCGGACCCCTGTACCGTTTCCTCGCTTGTGAACCCAACCCGACCCCAGTCAAGGCGATTCTCGCCCAAATGGGTCTGGGTACCGGATTACGTCTGCCATTGCTGCAGCTGTCTGCAGCATATGCGTCGCAATCCAAAGACATTACGGCTCTGTGCCAGCAGCTTGAAACTGAAGCTGCTGCGCTGACTGCCAAAACCGCGATTTGAAGGAGAGCCACATGATCACCCGAGACACCGGCATCCGCTACGCTCTGATTGGACTCATCGCCGTAACGCTGGTCTCCACCTCGGGCTGCGGCTGGTTTCGCAGCAAGAAAGACCCCTACAAAAACGCGCCGGAAAACCGCCCATTGGAAATCCCGCCGGATCTGGATCAGCCCAAGACCGACCCCACGATGCAAATCCCGACAGTCAAGAGAGCGTCCAACGCCCCGGCAAACGCGGGCGCAAGCATCAGCTCGGTTCCGCAAGCATTGGTCAACGAGGGTCAATTTGTACTTGCCGACACCCTCGACAGCGCCTGGCGCCGCGTTGGACTGGCACTGGATCGGATGGACGGCGTCACCGTCGGCACCCGCTCGGAAGCCTTGGGCACCACCGAAGTGGCCTACAAGGGCCAGACCTTCCTGATACGCCTGCGCGCACAAGCCAACACCACGGAAATTTCGGCCGTATCAACTGATGGCCGTTCGTTGGCAGGCGGCCCCGCAGCAGAATTGCTCGGCCTGCTCAAAACGCGCCTGGGCTGAGTCGGCGCGCCCCTTATCCGATATCTTGACCTCGCTCAGATATCGTATTTGGTTCGTAGTCCCATTGCATTTTCAAACCCGGACAGGCCGCCGGCCATAATTCGGTCGGCGTTGCCGCCAACGCATGGCCATCGAACGCGTGCCCGCCACACGGCTCTGCCACCCCACTTGCGGCATTAGCCAGCCCGTTGAATGATAGAATCGGTGTTCTCCACCGCCACCCCAAACGAGGACTGAAATGCCCCAGCTTGCCCAGCGCATGAGCCGCGCAAAGCCCAGCGCGATCATGGTGATTGCCGACAACGCCAAGCGCCTGAAAGCTGAAGGCCGCGACATCATCAGTTTCTCGATTGGGGTTCCCAATTTTCTGCCCGGCGCGCACGTCTATGCCGCCGCCCGCGAGGCACTACAGCACGACAGCGGCCAGTACGGCAGCAACCGTGGCCCAGACGCCCTGCTTGATGCCTTCCTCGCCCACCTGCACGGCCTTGGCCTGGACGGCTACACCCGCGCCAACTGCTCCACCGGCGTCGGCGCCAAGCATGTGCTGTACAACCTTTACGAAGCGCTGCTCGACGAAGGCGACACCATCGCCTTCCCGACCCCGTACTGGACCAGCTACGTCGACATCGCCGAAATCGTCGGCGCCAAGGTGCAATTGCTGCCGTGTGGTCCGGAGCAAAATTACAAGCTCACCCCGGCCCAGCTCGACACCGCGCTGGCCAGCAAACCCAAAGTGTTCCTGTTCAACAACCCGTCCAACCCCACCGGCATGGTCTATACCGGCGATGAACTCAGTGCGCTGGCCGACGTATTGGTGCGCCACCCGCACACCTGGATCATCACCGACGACATCTACAACAAGATGATTTTCGATGGCCTTGAATACCGTAATTTCCTGCACTACCAGCCGGCGCTGCGCGATCGCCTGATCTTCCTCGATTCGCTGTCCAAAACCTACGGCATGCCCGGCTGGCGCATGGGTTTCATGGCCGGCCCGGAAGCGGTGGCCAAGGCCGTTACCACGCTCAACTCGAACCACATCACCAACGTCTCCGAGATCGTCACCGCCGCCGCCATCGCCGCCCTGACCGGCCCGCAGGACGTGCCCACCGCGCGTTGCGCAGAGTTCGCGCACAAGCGCGACCAGGTGCTGGCCGCACTCAACGCCATTCCCGGTGTGGTCTGCCCGAAACCGCAGGGCGCGTTCTACGTGTTCCCGGACATCTCCTGCGCCTTCGGCAAATCGCACAACGGCAAGCGCATCAGCAACGATGTCGAGTTTTGCGCGGCGCTGCTGGAAGCCAAAGGCGTGGCCTGCGTGCCCGGCTCGGCATTCGGTGAACCGCGCGCACTGCGCATCAGTTACACCTGCCCAACCCCACAACTGGCGCCGGGTATGCAGCGTATCCAGGAGTTCTTTGCCGAACTTTCGTGACGCACTGATCGTTCGAATGCAGGAGCCCACCCTGTGGGCGACCGGCAAGAGCTCGCCCGACCCACCCGACCCACCGCGCAACGCATCCATCGCACCCCCATCGACAGGAGTCCACCGTCATGAAAACCCCCATTCGCGTCGCCATTACCGGAGCCGCCGGCCAGATCGGTTACTCGCTGCTGTTTCGCATCGCCTCCGGCGAAATGCTGGGCAAGGACCAACCGGTGATCCTGCAATTGCTGGAACTGCCGATGGACAAGGCCCAGGCTGCGCTCAAGGGCGTGATGATGGAGCTGGACGACTGCGCCTTCCCGCTGCTGGCCGGCATGGTCGGCACTGCCGACCCGATGGTCGCATTCAAGGATGCCGATGTCGCCCTGCTGGTCGGCGCGATGCCGCGTGGCCCGGGCATGGAGCGCAAGGACCTGCTGCTGAAGAATGCCGAAATCTTCACCGTGCAGGGCAAGGCGCTGAATGCCGTCGCCAGCCGTAATGTGAAGGTGCTGGTGGTGGGCAACCCGGCCAACACCAACGCGTATATCGCGATGAAGTCGGCGCCCGATCTCGATCCGCGCAACTTCACTGCCATGCTGCGACTGGATCACAACCGCGCCCTCAGCCAACTCGCGCACAAGGCCAGCGTGCCGGTGGGCGACATCCAGCGACTGATCGTATGGGGCAACCACAGCCCGACCATGTATCCCGATTACCGCTTCGCCACCGTCAACGGCAAGCCGCTGAAAGACACGATCAACGACGATGCCTGGAACCGCGACAGCTTCATCCCCACTGTCGGCAAGCGCGGCGCCGCCGTCATCGAAGCGCGCGGGCTGTCCTCCGCCGCCTCAGCCGCCAATGCCGCCATCGACCACATCCACGACTGGCTGCTTGGCAGCAACGGCGAATGGGTGACCATGGGCGTGCCGTCCGACGGCAGCTACGGCATCCCGGAAGGCGTGATCTACGGCGTACCGGTGGTAACCAAAGCCGGCCATTACGAACTGGTCCGCGACCTGCCGATCGATGACTTCAGCCGCGAGCGCATGCACAAGACCCTCGCCGAACTCGAAGAAGAACGCGCCGGCGTCGCGCATTTGCTGGGCTGAGCGCAACTCGGAACTTCGTGATTGATCGGTTTGGCTGCACGAAACGCATCTACGCGCAAGAGCGGCCCGACCCATTCAGCAGACGTAACACCATGCGCCCAGGCAGCTTTGCTGCCCGGCATGCGACTGCGGCATCCCGCCTGATCGCGGATGCCGCTTCGGCGTGATTACATCGCGTTGATCGGCAGACTTGATTGCGATTGTGTACAGGCTCGCCGGCTCGAAAAACAATGAACGCAAACTGAATGCGGTCGCAACCATAACGCACCGTCTGTGCTCTTGCACCGCTCTTTAACGGTGAGCGCAAAAAAACGTGCTGCCAACAAACGGCACGCAATCATCAGCACAAAACGAGGTTCTACCCATGCAGGTTGCCCTGATCAATCCAGATCTACTTGCTGCACGCGATGGCGATCGCGAAGCGCTTGAGCGGGTACTTGCCAGTTCACGCCGCGATCTGCGCCGCTACGCAGAGCATCATTGCATCATCAATGATGTCGAAGACGCAGTACAAGAATCCCTGCTCTCGGCTTCACACCACATCACCCGCCTGCGCGCCGTGGAAGCCTTCAACTCCTGGCTGTTTCGCATTGTAAAGCGCGAATGCAATCGGATGAAGCGCGGCATGCGCCACCTTGCCGGCGAACCGATCCCGCTGGAGATATTGCCGCAGACCAACCCGGCACGGCCTGACTTGGTTCGAGATTTATCGTATTGTCTGGAATCACTTCCTGTTCACTATCGCCAGATACTCTTGTTGCGTGACATGGAAGGAATGACCATTGCAGAACTGGCCGAAAAACTCGGCCTGACCCGCGAGGCAGTCAAGGCGCGCCTGCATCGGGCCCGTGTTCTGGCTCGTGAATACCTGGACTGACCGTCAATTGGCGGCAGCCAACGAACGTACGACTGTGGAACTTTACTGAAGCTTTGCGGTCGTAATATGAGCGCGGGCACTACCGCCCGCTTGTTTCTGACGAGGAGAGAAAACCCATGAAGACCATCAAACCCGTATCCCTGGCCATCAGCGCCGCGTTCCTCAGCACCTTCGCTCTGTCGCAATCGGCTTTTGCAATGAGCGATCTGTCGCACGGCTATATGTCCGCTGCTGGTGACGACGCCGCCAAGGCCGAAAAAGCCGAAGGCAAATGTGGTGAAGGCAAGTGCGGTGCAGACAAGGCCGCTGAAGGCGACACCAAGGCTGAGAAGGCCGAGGGCAAGTGCGGCGAAGGCAAGTGCGGCGCCGACAAGGCGGCTGCTGAAGGCGAGCACGCCGACAAGGGCGCCGAAGGCAAGTGCGGCGAAGGCAAGTGCGGCGGCAACAAGTAAGCTGCGCACACGTGACCGGTGAGTTCTCACATGGGCATCCAATCCCTGCCTGAAAACGCTTGCGGCGGGCCCTTCTGGGCCCGCTGCGGTCGGCAGCCCCGGGAAGTTTTGACTTCCTTGAGTGCGCACCGGAAAACTGGCTTGGCGTTGGTGGTCGCCTTGGCGATGCATTGACCGAGCTCAGCAACAAAACCCCGCTGATTTGTCATGGCTTGTCGCTGTCACTGGGCGGCACCGAAGCCTTGGACGAGACCTTTCTCGTTCGCCTGCGCCGATTTCTCGACCAGCACAGGGCGCCGATCTACAGCGAACACCTGAGTTATTGCAGCGACGATGGCCAGCTATACGACCTGATGCCCATCCCGTTCACCGAACAAGCGGTGAAAAACGTTTCCTCCCGGATTCGCCAGACCCAGGACATTCTGGGCCGACGCATCGCCGTGGAAAACGTTTCCTATTACGCCGCGCCTTACCAGGCGATGGCTGAAATCGACTTTCTCAACGCCGTTCTGGTGGAAGCCGATTGCGACCTGCTGCTCGATGTCAACAACATCTACGTCAACAGCATCAACCACGGCTACGACGCCAGCGATTTTCTCGCGCGCGTACCCGGTGAACGCATTTCCTACATCCATATCGCAGGCCATTACGACGAGGCACCGGACCTGAAGGTCGATACTCACGGAGCCACTGTAAAGGGCGCGGTGTGGAAATTGCTTGATGAAGCCTATCAACTTTACGGCATTCGCCCTACGCTGCTGGAGCGCGACTTCAACTTCCCGCCATTGGACGAATTACTGGGCGAACTGGCACAAATTCGCGCCGCGCAGGCGCGTTGCACAGCCACAACGGCACGGCACTCCCATGGCTGAGCCATCGCTGTCACTACACGACCAGCAGTTCCGCCTGAGCCGTCATATCCGTGACCCCGAAAACAATCCGCCACCGCCGGATGTCGAGGAGCGGCGCTTGCAGATCTATCGCGAGTTGTTTTACAACAACCTTGAAGATCTGCTGGCGAGCAACTTTCCGGTCATACGCCGCATTCTGGGCGATACGCAGTGGCACGCCCTGATCCGCGCATTTTTGCGCGATCACCGCAGCAAGACTCCATTATTTCCCGAGATCGGCCGCGAGTTCTTGCGCTTTCTGGAGACACGTCAGCAGACTGGCGCTGGCGACCCGCCCTATCTGCTTGAGCTGGCCCATTACGAGTGGGTTGAGCTGGCACTGGAAATCGAAGCTACCCGCATTGAAGACATAGCCCATGATCCGAGTGGCGACCTGGGCCGTGGCATACCCGTTGCGTCGCCGTTGGCCTGGGCACTTGCCTACCTGTGGCCAGTACACCAACTGGGCCCGAATCATTTGCCCGATCAGCCCCCCGAACAACCAACCTTCCTTCTGGTGCGACGCGGCAATGATCAGCGGGTACACTTCAGCCAGATCAATGCGCTGACATTCCGACTGCTGCAACATCTGGAGGAGTTTCCCGCGCAAACCGGCCTGGAACATCTGACCGCGCTTGCAGTCGAAGCTGGCGCTCCCGATCAGGAAGCCTTCGTGCAACAAGGTTTACACATGTTGTCGCAACTACACAGTGGCGGCGCAATTCTGGGCACCCGCCCCAAAGCCAAGGAGTGACAATGAAAGCAATGTTGATAGAGCTCGCACAAGGACTACGTGAACGCCTCAATGGCATTGGTGAATGGCTGGCACCACTGGGGCTTCGCGTGATTCTGGCATGGGAGTTCTGGGAATCGGGCATGGAAAAACTCAATGGCCAAAATTGGTTTGCCGATGTGCCGTGGGCGAGCTGGCAAGTCGGTTTTCCCTGGCCTTTCAACCTGCTTCCGGTAGATGCCAACTGGTTTTTGGCGACATGGAGCGAACTGATTTTCGCGGTAATGCTGTTGCTGGGCCTGTTTACCCGCTTCACTGCGTTTTCGCTGTTCATCGTCACCGTGGTCGCCACCGTAGCGGTACACTGGCCCAACTCGTGGGATAGCTTGAGCGAGTTGTGGAAGGGTTACGCCATCACAGCGAAGGGCGACTTTGGCAACTTCAAGCTACCGTTGCTGTTCATGATCATGTTGCTGCCACTGATCCTGAAAGGTCCGGGCAAGCTCAGCCTCGACACCCTGTTGGTGCGCGCAGCTGGCGTCGGCCCTGCGGCTGATCGCGGCGATGCACTGGCATGGGGCATTGCGCTGGTTGCGCTTGGACTGCCACTGGCGATGATGATCCCGACTCTGGGCTTCGTGCTGGCTGGTGTTGGTGTGTTGGCAGCGATTGCATCACGGCTGTTACGCGTTTGACTGCGCGTGCAACGCGTAGGCCCATCCGCTGACTGATATCCTGTGGCGCATGGACGCGCCCACCCCCACTGACCGGCTCGGCAATCGCTTTCGCGGGTTTTTGCCCGTGGTCGTCGATGTTGAAACCGGCGGATTTGAATGCGAACGCCACGCGCTGCTGGAAATTGCCGCGCAATTGGTTGAAGTTGATGCGCAGGGTTACCTGCGTCCTGGCGAGCTGATTTCAACCCATGTCGAGCCGTTTGCCGGCTCGGAAATCGATCCGCGATCACTGGAAATTACCGGAATTGTGGTCGATCACCCGTTCCGGGCCGCGCTTGAAGAACGCGCTGCGCTTGATCGCATCTTTGTGCCGATCCGCGCTGCCGCCCGCCGTCACGGCTGCCAGCGCGCTATATTGGTCGGTCACAATGCCGCCTTTGACTTGGGTTTTGTCAACGCAGCGGTGCGCCGCACCGGCTACAAGCGCAACCCGTTCCATCCGTTCAGCACCTTCGACACTGTGTCGCTGGCCGGCATGGCCTTCGGCCAGACCGTGCTGAGCAAAGCGGTAATTGCCGCTGGACTGGACTGGAACGATAGCGAAGCGCATTCAGCGGTTTACGATACTGAACGCACCACGCAACTGTTTTGCCAGATCATCAATCGCTGGCAGCAGATGTCGATGCAGACGCGAGCGCAGGCGACCAAGCCTGCATGATCGGCTGCGCCCCGGCGCTTCGCTCGATCGCTCACAGGGTTGAGCTCCCTGTACAAAAACCAATGCTTTGCTTTTGTGGGAGCCCACCCTGTGGGCGAACGAACGCCACAGTGCGCAAAGACACGACATCTGCGGATCGGCTCATGCGACAGTGCGTAAAACCGCCTACCGTCGATCATCCGGCGAGCCCGTACCGAGCACGCTGCGATAAACGCCATAGCCGCTGATCGCCAGCCACGCAATCTGCATGATCAATGCCGGCACATTCAGCCCTTGGTCGTAGAGCAAGGACGTAGTGATCGCGGCTGCACCAAGCAAATTGATGAGTGGAAACCACAGGCGATCACCGCGCAAGCGTCGCGCCATCAGTCCGCTATAAGCGCCCAGCACTGCCAGTACGCCGAGCAGGCCGAGCACATCAAACCAGGCCAGAGTCACGCGCCACCTCGCCGTTGTCTTACTGCTTCAAACACAGCTATGCCGGCCGCCACCGAGACATTCAGGCTTTCAATCTCGCCTGGCATCGGAATGCTGACCAAGCCATCGCAATGCTCGCGCGTGAGGCGGCGCATGCCCTCGGCCTCACCACCCACCACCAGCGCCACGCGCCCGGATAAATCGGTGTCGTAAATCGGGGTGCCGGCGCTGCCATCCAACCCGTAAATCCAGACGCCCTGATCACGCAGCTTGCGCAGGGTGCGTGCCAGATTGGTCACCTGCGCAATCGGCAAGCGATCAGCGGCACCGGCCGATGTCTTGCGGACGGTCGCAGTGACGCCCGCCGCACGATCACGCGGCACCACCACCACCGTCACGCCGGCAGCGGCAGCACTACGCAAGCACGCACCAAAATTGTGCGGGTCCTGCACGCCGTCCAATACCAACACCAGCGCGCGATCAGCGCCCTCGATCAACGCCGCCAGCTGCGCTTCATCCAGCGTCGGCGCACCGGCGTAGCGTGCTGCCGCGCCTTGATGACGCACCTTCCCAGCGACACCGCTAAGCGCCTGTTCGTTGACCCGCCGTACCGGGATTTCCTTGGCGCGCGCCGTCTGCTCGATCTCGGTCAGGCGCGGATTACGCCCGCCCGCTTCAATCAGCACTTCCTTCACGTGCTCGGCATCGTGCTCCAACGCCGAGGCAACCGCATTGATGCCGGCAATCCAGGGGCTACCTGTACTCATCGTGCCCGTCCCTTGCGCTTGCCTTCCGCGACAACTGTGCCCGCCGGCGACACTAGCCGAAAATCAATCTTGCGATCCTCCACACTGGCACGCAGCACCAGGATGCGGACCGCATCACCCAGGCGATAAGCTGCACCCGTACGCTCGCCGGTCATCTGCTTGCGCACCGGATCAAAATGATAATAGTCGTTTGGCAACTGGGTGACATGCACCAGTCCATTCACCTTCGACTCGGTCAATTCGACAAACAACCCGAAGCTGGTAACGCCGGATATGACACCATCAAACTCGGCACCGACGTGCTGCTCCATCCATGCCGCACGATAGCGTTCATCCACCTCGCGGGTTGCGTCGTCGGCACGCCGGCCACGCTCGGAGCATTGCAACGACAGGTGCGCAATCTCGTGCGCGGCATAACCAAAATCATGTGCCACACCCTTCGCCAACGCGTGCTTGATCGCACGATGCGTAAGCAAATCGGCATAGCGCCGAATCGGTGAAGTGAAGTGTGCATAGGCATCCAGCGCCAACCCGAAGTGGCCGATATTTTCCGGGGTATAAACCGCGAGGCTTTGCGAGCGCAGCAGCACCGACTCGATCAGCCCGGCATCGACACGGGCGCGCACCTTGCGCAGAAGGATGGTGTAATCCATCGGCCGCACCTTGGCCCACGGCGGCAACTTGAGCGCGAACTCGGCCAGAAACTCCTGCAATTCAGCATATTTGGATTCCGGCGGTCGATCATGCACCCGGTACGGCGCTGGAATTGCGTGTTTGAGCAAAAACCGGGCCGCCTCGACATTTGCCGAGATCATGCATTCTTCGATCAGGCGATGGGCATCATTGCGCGGCAACATGCCGGCCTGTACCACCTCGCCGCTGGCGCCGAGCACAAAACGCACCTCCGACGTTTCAAACTCGATGGCACCACGCTTTTGCCGCGCCTGCGCCAACGCCTTGTACAACTGATGCAAATGACGCAACTGCGGCATCAACGTACCGACCGCCGCAGTCGCATCTGGGCTGTCGCCCTCCAGCGCCTGTGCCACCTGGGTGTAGGTCAGGCGCGCATGCGAGCGCATCACCGCTTCATAAAACCGCGAACCGGTAATCTGGCCCTCGCGATCGACCTGCATATCGCAGACGAAGCACAGCCGATCGATTTTCGGGTTCAGTGAACAAATGCCGTTGGACAGCGTTTCCGGCAGCATCGGCACCACGAACCCGGGGAAATACACTGAGGTGGCGCGCTGCTGCGCTTCTTCGTCGAGTGGCGTGCCGGGACGCACATAATGAGACACGTCAGCAATGGCCACGATCAACCGGAAACCATCCTTGCCCGGCTCACAGAAAACCGCATCATCAAAATCGCGGGCATCCTCGCCATCAATGGTGACCAGCGGCAAGGAACGCAGATCGACACGACCGGCACTATCCACAGCCTCTACCTGCAATGCAACAGCCGCAGCCTGCTCCAGCACCGGTTGCGAAAACTCGTGCGGAATATTGTGTGCATGCAATGCCGCCTGCACCGCCTGCGATGGCGTCAGTTTGTCGCCCAGCACCACCAATACCCGACCAAACGGTGGCCGGCCACGGCGCGGCGGTTCGGTGATCTCACACACCACCAGTTGGCCATTGCGGGCGGCGTTGCGGGCCTCAGCCGGTATGATGATGTCGTGCAGTATGCGGCGATCATCTGGCGACACCGAGCCGACACCGTCGCGCTCTTCAAAGCGCCCCATCACCCGCGTCTGGCGACGCTCAAGCACCTCAGCGATGTTGCCTTCGCGGCGACCACGGCGGTCGATACGTGTGATGCTGACCAGCACCCGATCACCATGCATGGCCTTACGCAGCTCGGACGGCGGCAGGAAGATGTCATCACCAGCGCCCGAATCCGGGCGCAAAAAACCGAAACCTTCCGGATTGGCAATTACCGTGCCTGGCACCAGATCAAGCTTCTCAGCCACCGCATAGGCACCGCGCCGGTTCATCAACAACTGGCCATCGCGCACCATCGCAGCAAGCCGGCGGGTCAATGCCTCGAATCGATCCGGCGCGGTCAACTCCAGGCGTTCCGCCAACTGATCGGCGCGCATCGGATCATCGGCAAGCACCTCGACAATCGCTTCGCGCGACGCAATGGGCCGTTCGTAACGCATCGCTTCACGTTGGGCGTGCGGATCGGGCGACTTGCCCGGATGCCCCGCTCGTGCGGGAGCAGGTTTATTTGCGCCACGGCGCGGCAATTTGACTGCCGGCGCCGGTTGCGGCAACCATGCTGGGGCTTTCTTGGCGGCTTTGCCGCCGGTTTTCTTGCGAGGTGGTTTTGTCATCCGGGTATCGTACACCAGCACCTATCAAACGGCCGTAGACGCATTGACTTTTATGCTGGATCACCTTATTGTTTGCGGCTTCCCGACATGTGCGGGATGAGCCCAGGTGGCGGAATTGGTAGACGCACTAGTTTCAGGTACTAGCGGGTAAAACCGTGGAGGTTCGAGTCCTCTCCTGGGCACCAGCTTTAGGGTCAACACCCTCCAAAATCCCGCTCCCATGCGGGGTTTTGTGTTTTCAGGGGCGCAAATCCCGCAGCAATCCACCGCCAATCCCGGCAAACCAGCGCCAGCACGGTCAAAAGCCGTCCGACTGCGACTCGCCCAAAACCTCGCCCCGTGTCGTGCCCGAACCGTTTTCAGCGTAGGCCATGACACGTCACCGCAATTTTCTGAACATTGATGTTTCCCCGAAGGAAACGTCGTGCAGTCGTCAAGCGCAGCGAGTCCGCAGGACGCGACGCATGGATGTGTCGTACGGCCGCCGAGCGAGCGAGTGCAGCGAGTATTAGGCGTAGCGCAGCGCTGTCGCAAAGCGACCGACCCGGCGGTTCGAACAACACCGCTAAACCAGAAAAGATTACGTGTCGATGCATCGATGGTGGCCAGGGACGGAATCGAACCGCCGACACGGGGATTTTCAATCCTTTTTCAGGCCGTTTTAGTCCCCTGTTTTAAAAAGGAAAATCGATCACAAGTCATTGATACTAAAACTGCATTGTAGACATTGCCTGTACTCTAGGGGACAATAGAGTCACTCTTGAGTCACTCTTGAGTCACACCCAAACAGTGACTTGTCACCGTGACTTTTTTTATAGGGGACTATGCAATGTCGAACATGCCAGCTTTGGATGAAAAGTCGATTCAACGGCTCACACCCGGCACCCGTGCAGTGCTCCACTTTGACGGACACCCGAAGGCACCCGCAGGGTTCGCGCTGCGTGTTTATCCGACTGGTCGCAAAGCATGGGTGCTGCGATACCACGCCGAAGGCAAGGCCCGACTGATTACGCTTGAACGTGGCTGGCCCGCGTGGCCGGTGGAAAAGGCACGACGGGAAGCGCAGCGCCTGAAATTGGCGTTTGATAGCGGCATTGATCCGCTTGGCGAGCGGCAAAGGATACGTGCCGAACGAAAGGCCGAAGAGGCCGAGCGTGAAGCGGTGGCACATCAAACGCTGGGCCGCTTGCTCACAGCCTACTGCGACGCACTGAGCACAGCCGGGAAGCAGTCTGCACATCAAGTGCGGCTCATGGTTACCCGTCATATATCCGGCTCGCCACTGTGGACAAAGCCGGCTGCTGACTTCAACGCACGCGACGCGGTCACCCTGCTGCACCCGTTGGTTTCCGCAGGCAAGCGCAGGCAAGCCGCCAAGCTACGCGCCGCATTGCGTGCCGCGTTTCACCGCGCAGCCGGATCGCACACCAATGCAAGCGCGCCCGAGGCATTCCGGGCGTTGGGTGTTGAACTGGATCCGCTGGCGGCATTGGCGACTATCGACGGCGCAAATAAAGTCCGTGATCGGGCATTGTCGATTGATGAACTGCGCGCCTACTGGAAGCGGTTGCACTCGCTGCCAGAACCCGACGGTGCAATGCTGCGGTTTCACCTGCTGACAGGCGCACAGCGACTTGAACAGCTTGCCCGTGCGACGGCTGATGACGTAATCGACGGTGTCCTGATTCTGCGCGATGGCAAGGGCCGGCGATCCGAACCGCGACGGCATCCGGTGCCGCTGTTACCCGAAGCGGCGACCGAATTGGAGCGCATGCACGGCGGCGAGTTTGGCCCGTATGTGTTCACGGCCAACCGTGGCGAATCAGGCGCAGCGTATGCCGTGATTCAGCACCGCGTGCGCGCAGTCGCGGCGGAAATGGTCGAAGCCGGCGAGGCCGTAAGCACCTTCACACCGGGCGATCTGCGCCGCACCGTTGAAACCCGGTTAGCTGCCGCAGGTGTCGGGCAAGACATTCGCGCACACCTGCAATCGCACGGGCTAGGCGGCATTCAACAACGGCACTATGTGCGCCATGACTTCAGCGACGAGGTACGCGCCGCACTGGAAACATTGCGCAGCCTGCTGACCGCTGCGCCGGCAACCGTCACGCCGATCAAACGGGCGCGCAAGTCATGAATGCAGAAAACTTCAACCAGTTGCTAATCCGAGCCTATCATCAAGCCGAGGCAGGCAATACCGATTCCGCGCACATGCTTTTGACGATGCTGGTACATGCCCTTGACGTGACGCGCACAGAGTTTCCGCTGACGGATCAGGCCCGCGTAATCATCGCCAATATGCTG
The DNA here is from genome assembly GCA_002840015.1 of Gammaproteobacteria bacterium HGW-Gammaproteobacteria-2. Classification (GTDB taxonomy): domain Bacteria; phylum Pseudomonadota; class Gammaproteobacteria; order Xanthomonadales; family Xanthomonadaceae. The sequence continues at coordinate 31,610 of PGZE01000026.1, forward strand.
GCGGCGATCTTGAGCGGTGTCCCTGCCGGAAAGGCTACATTCACCGCGATACCAGACGGCAATCGACGTTGGCGAAACCAGCGCCGTGATGTGGCCATTTTGATCGCCATGCGTGATTTGATTCGCGACGGCATGGGGCCGTGGCAGGCGGCGGGCAATGTGGCAAGTCAATTCAGCCTGAGTCAAAAGACGGTGTCTAACCTGTGGAACCGGCTTAAATCAGATCGCCAAGCATGGACGGTTTTTGGCCCCGGCCCCACGATGACAATCACGGTACCCGATCCCTGATTGTCCCGAGTATGTCGGGGCTTTTCACGGGAAATGACACCCCGCGACAATGCGAACACCTTCCACACAACAGGTGTTCGCAATGGCCGCTAAAACGATTCCAGTAACCGATTTGATGAACCGCTGCGAAGTAGCGCACGCGCTCGGTGTAACGCCACGCTCACTTGATCGCTGGACTGCCGCAGGCCGAGGGCCGCGCCGGTTTCGGCTCGCAAACCGCTGTGTTTATTCTCGCTGCGATGTTGAGCAATGGCTCGCACTGCGCCGCGCTGAAACTGGCCGAGGCGGTGCGGCGTGAATGCCACGGTCGCTTCACTGGCGCGGCTCTACGGGCCGACCGCTGCCGAACTTGCCGATTGCCTGCTGAACATTGGCGACGGGCTTCAGGCGCAGCTTGATGCCTTGCATGCGCACCCGACTATTGAAGGCTGCGAACAGGTCGCATCGAACCTGGACGGCGCACGCCGGCATGTTTTGCGGCTGCGCGAACGGCTGCTAGCTGAAAGGGTTTCGGGTGATGAATGAGCACACACAAAAACGCCGGCACGGGTGAACCCGGAACCGGCGCTGATGCTTGTCTTGGCGGACACGTACAGCATAGCAAACAAGGGTATTTCAGGGTAGCCCTTGACCGCGTGCCCATGCTGATTGATGCCGCTGGCGATGCTGAATTATTGGCCCCGTGGCTGGTGATGCGCCGGTTTGCATTTGGGCCGAAACAGAGCCAGTGCGAGGCCGGCGCGAAGGCAATTGCGACCGCGTGCGGCTTCGGGCGCAGCCGTGCCAGCAAACGGCTTGCCGAGCTTGTGGAACGCGGGCTTGTGGTGCCGTTGTCCACATCACCACGCACGAGCCGAACTCTGTATTCAGTCGGTACCGAGCCGGGAGAGTGTGCCTATCTGCCGACGTTGTTTGTCACGCCGGGCGAACCATCACTCGCGCCATTCCTTGAGCACCCGTGCGGTGCCGAGGCGCTGCGTTTGCTGTTGATGGCATACCACGCTGCGGACTATGCCGGCTGCGGTGGCTGCGATCCCGAAATGTTTCCATTCTGCGCATCGGAAGTTGACGCGCACGAAGATGGCTGGTGGCTCGCATCCGAGGGCGACCCCATAGCGCCACATGCCTGCACCGACGCTTTCCGCAAGATCGAACACTTGTGGCGGTCGCTGGAATGGCTGCTGGAGCGCGGCTATCTGGTGAGACTGGCGAACGTATATCGAGGACGGGCGTTGGCGTATCCGCTGTTCGCGTTTGGCGAGCGCCACCGCGAGGCTTTGCGTGTTCATGGCGTGGTGCCGGACGTTGCACGGAGCATGCACCGTGCTGCACAGGCGGATGCTGCCGCGTGGGAACAAACCTTGCCCTTGACGCTGGCTGCGATCGATGGCGAGGAGACCGGGCAATTCGTGATACGTGGGGATGACGAACCGACGGTGCGAACGCTGTATTGCCCGCGACTGATTGCACCGACACCGCAGAACCTGGAAGGGTTGGCCCGCATGGCGAAGCTGTCGCAGATGAACGCCATTTAACATTATCAGCACTTCAATGCTTTCGATGCGCTTCTACGCTTCTACGCTTCTACGTGCTCTACGTGGTTCAAATACTGACTAGGCGATTGCGCTGCGCGCCATCGTCCATCGGCGGCAAAAAAATATCACGATCAAAAAATTGCAACACCACGCAAACACGGATCACGACGGCTGACTAACGAAAGGCGAAAGCGTATCCAGCAACGAAGCCAGAGCAACAACGAAACCGTGATGGCGAAGTCGCTGCAATCTATCGTAAGGGACTATCTATCCCCTGCAAATACATCTAAATATCTGTTATTGCGCGCATTTGTCTTTCGTTGTCGCTTGAGTCACAGCCACAAGTCACGGAAAATGGCGGTAATCCGATCGCCTAGGTAACGTCATGACCGACTTTAGCAATCCGCTTTCAGCCCTTGGTGCTCGCATCCTTGAGCTGCCAAGCTTCACAAGCACCCGATCCGCAGCCAGCACAATCGGCGCGGCATCGCAGGCGCTGACAAACCTACGCCGTGACATGGAGGTGTTGGCGCAAGACCGCACCATGACCGAGGCCGGCCAGCTTGCACGCGTGGCGACGTTGACCACCCGACGGCTTAGCGGCCAACCAGCGCAATTAGCCGCAGGTGCCCGCGCTGCGGCATCGGCTGCATTAACCGCTATGGAAAAACTAAAGGCTGCCGAGCGTGTGCCGATCGAAGAACGTCATCTTGCGCCTGAGATTCGCGCACATGTGCGTGGTCTAGACCTTCACGAACGCGTCGCGTTTATGGCTGAGGCGACAAAAAATGCCGACTTGCCCACGTTGCGAGCCGTTGTCGAAGTTCCCGGGTTCCTCACCCAGGTATCGCCGCAGATGCTTGACCTTGCACGGGCAAAAATCCACGAGATTGTTGCGCCTGATGCGGTTGCGGAAGCGGAGGCGGCACAGGCTGCTGCTGAGATGCTCTTGATCGGTGAAAAGTTGATTAAGGATGAGCTGGATCGTGGCCGCTCGGCAACGGCTTTGGAGCTCGCTGCAAAGGCCGCCAATGCCGCCGCCGTGATGACTGGCGCAGCCTGAAGGCTGCTGGATGGGAACAGGAAATGGCGAAGTTCAAACCCGGACAATCAGGAAACCCGAAGGGCCGGCCAGTCGGCATTCCAAACCGTGCCGCAAAATTGCGTGATGGCATCGATGCGGGCGAGTTGATCGGCCTGGCATTGGACAAAGCACGCGACGGTGACGTACAGGCGCTGAAGCTGTTGCTGGATCGCTGCCTGCCGCCGCTGCGGCCTGTTGCTGGCACCGTGGCGGTTGATCTGCATGGAAGCCTTGCCGAACAGGGCCGCGCTGTCCTGTCTGCCGTAGGGGCCGGCACGTTGCCGCCTGATACCGGCGAACGTCTGTTGGCTGCGCTGGTGAGTCAAGGACGGCTGATCGAATCGACCGAGTTAGCCGAGCGTGTTGCAAAACTTGAGCGAGGTTCCAAGTTATGAAAATCGCTGCCCGCGTTGAAGCACTGGAAGCCGCGCACAAAGCTGCACAGCCACCTGAGCGAATCGCCGTTGCGTTGCCGCTTGGCCCTGCCGCATTCCTGCCTGACGAAACGGAAGCCGACTACCTGATCCGGCGAGGCTTCCCGCCCGGCACGCGGATAATGCGTGTTGCCCTGATTGATGGCCGCAGACTCAAACGCGAGCCGATGCCGATGCACTTGCGAAGTGTTTGACCGAGTGAACTGGCGCACCCGTGGCGCGCTGTCTTCGGAAGCCCGGTGCCTTACCGGGCTTTTTTTTTCGTGCCGAGCCGCTACGAAGGCGCAGTGGCGCGGTCTTTGCCGGAAACAGTGACTTGTGGCCGTGACTTGCCGAAAATCGGCCGATTTTCCCGGCGGTGTCGAGGCGTTCAAAAACCGCTGATAACTAAGCTGGTGGCGGCTTTCAGGTGGTGGCCAGGGACGGAATCGAACCGCCGACACGGGGATTTTCAATCCCCTGCTCTACCGACTGAGCTACCTGGCCGAAAAAAACACACCCCGTTGCAGGGTGAGCAGGGAATGATAGCGGCCCTGCATTTATCGCGCAAGCCCTAGTCTTGCCCTGATCGACTCAGAGCCTACCTGCTTGATGCTCCGAACACGCATTCAAGCCGAATCGCGACGCACGCCGAAACCGACACGGGTCACTCATTGTCCCGATATATCAAATCGATCAATTCGCCATCCGACGCGAACAATGCGTATTCATCCGTATCCAGCGCCTCGGTAAATGCGGCTGGCTGGCGAAAACGCCGGCCCCTCGCACGAACCCACTCGGGCACGCGTGGGTCATCGATCAGCATCACGTCATCGCTTGCTTCATCACTCATAGCAATGCCTCACTCATGCTGCAACCCGTGTTGACGCCTGCCCCATCCGACACTGGTGCGTGATGATTGTCACAAATTGAAACATATCGGATGAAACAGACTCAAGAACTTCCGTGCATGGTCGATATCGGATCGTAACGCATCATTTTTTGTGCGTTTGCTGTACGTGAAGCGACAGCAGTGATGCCCATCAAACACGGGGACCTAACATGAACACCAAGATGATCGTTTTGACCGTATCCTTTGCCGCATGCCTCGCTCACGTCTCAGGCGACGCCATGGCCGCGTGCGGCCCGGATGCTTTCAAGATCGAGAGCTTTGAACCCAGCGAAAAAACTCGCGCTGGCGGGCGCAAGGTGTACTCGCTGAAAGGGGTTCTGGTCAATACATGCGCCGAACCGGCTGCCGCCGAACTCAGAGTCGACGCAAAAAATGACGGCGGCGAAATCGTGCGCTCGGAAACAGGCTGGCCTGCAGGCTCCAACAACATTGCTCCAGGTGCCAGCGCAAATTTTGACCTTGGCCCGCTGTTCCGCTACGACGACAAGATCAAATATTTTGGCATCAGCATCAACAATACCAAAAGCTGGTAGGCCATTCCGAATATCACAGTGCGCTGCCCAGCCCCATTAGGCCGACCTGACCTGCGATGTATTTCGCAATACATCGCCCGCACAGGGCCATTCCAATGCTGGCATACGCTATCTGTTGTGAGCCAAAAAGCTTGTACGCGAGCCGTACACGCCGATACTCAGCCCCATCGTGATTCACGCAGGACAGCGCTATCGATATTCCCAGCCAACAGCGCTCTGGAATTCAAGGTCGCACCGCCTTAATTGATCGTGATCTGCTTCTCGAAACCTGCCACCCGCAGGATGTTGCGTAATGCCGGGCTGCAGTTGACCAGGTGGATCGATGCCTGATGGGCACGTGCCCGCTCGCACAACAGCATCAACATGCCCAACGCCGAGCTGTCGATGCGCTCGGTGCTGCCGGTATCCACGACATAACTGCGTGGATCGATATCCTGATTGATGTACGCATCGCGAAATGCGCGGTGGATAGAGAAATCAAAACCATCCTCCAGCCTCAGCGTGAGGCAATCGCGTTCTTTATCGTATTCGTGGCTTACGCTCATGACCTTGATCCCGATAGCGGCCCAGCCAGACAACGGCAACGCCAGATTGATAATCAGAAAAGCTCCACTTCACCCGCTGCGATGGAGGTTTGCAATGCAGGCCCCTTGCGCCTTGCCAGCGATTGCTCACGACGCAAACTCAAACGCTGGCGCATGCGCTCGAGCTGTTCCAAGCGTTGTTGGCCGGAATCGGGCCTGGCCATCTCATGAAGCTCGCGGATGCTTTCGCTAGTGATCCCCTGCAGATCAACCAGGCCCTGTCGTGTCTGTGCCAGCAATTGGCTGAGTATGTCTTCAAACTGGAGCGATCGCACCGTCGTGGCAACATCCGCTGCCAGCTCGCGATTGATCGTAGCCACCTTGCCGGCCACCTCGGAGACACGTCGCTCGCTACGATTGACATGCGCCATCATCGAGTCGATATCACCTTTTGCGGAGAGCGCCACGCTCATATCCTGCGATGCCAGCCGACCAACCAACTGATGCAGTTGCTGCATCGCATTGCGTGCACGCTCGACATGGGTACCGATTTTTTCGTTGAACTGGTTGGAATGTTTGGCAAGATTACGTATCTCGCCGGCCACAACTGCAAAGCCTCGTCCGGCCTCACCGGCACGCGCTGCCTCGATGGCTGCATTGAGAGCCAACAGATTGGTTTCTTCCGCTATCGTATCGACGTTGCGCAACAGCGCAAACACCGCATCCATCTCTTCGCTCATTTCATCGATGCGATAGACGATACGCAGACTTTCGCTGGAAAGCTGCAAGATCAGACCGACAAAATGCTCCAGCAGATCTGCCGTGCGCTGGGTGAATTGCGCGTGGGTGATGCCACCATTGCCGCCGCTGGCATCAATCAATTCGGCCATCAAAGCACGTTGCTGCGTTGTTTTTGCATTCAGACCTTCGAATCCGTGGCCAAGCTCCAGGCCCGCATCACGAATGATATCGATTGCCTGCATGACCTCCTTGAGGCTGTGGCCAAGTTCCTCCAGCACGGTGGCATGCACCTCATTCAATGCCGGTGACATCAAAGTTTCGCTTTCGTTCGAACATGCATCTCGGGTGCCAAGCAACGCCGCCTGCCGCTGATGCAGCACCATCCAGATGCAGGTCATGGCCGCGACAACCAGCGCAGAGCCAAAAGTGGATTCCAGCAGGAAGATAGCGGTAAACGCTACGATGCCTGCGGCCATACCAATCCACATCGTGTTGTTTGTCTTCTGCTTCATGATCCTACCTACCTCTGCCTTGAAGGCAATCAAGTACCACTCAAGTACGTCGTGCAGCGCAAGACAATGCAACCAACCTCGGCGCAATGGCTTCCAACGGCAATTCTTCAACTACGCCACCCGCCAGCATTGCTGCATGCGGCATTCCCCACACAACGCAGGTTGCTTCGTCCTGGCCAATGGTGTGCGCACCCGCTTCGCGCATTTCAAGCAGGCCCTGGCTCCCGTCATCGCCCATGCCAGTACAAATCACGCCAATCGCACCATTTCCCACAGCACGGGCGACCGAGCGGAACAGCACGTCAACGCTGGGCTTGTGGCGGCTGACGGGGGGGCCATCGTGCAGGCGGCAGATGAATCGCGCGCCATCGCGCACTACCAAAAGGTGAACGCTACCGGGAGCGACATAGGCATGCCCCGGTAGAATCACCTGGCCATCACGGGCTTCGGCAACACGCATCGGTGACGCGGCATCCAGTCGCGCCGCCCATGGGCCACTGAACTGCGCCGGGATGTGCTGGGTGATCACAACAGGTGGTGCATCGGGAGGCATCGCCGACAACAACACGCGCACCGCCTCGGTGCCACCCGCTGAAGATCCAATCGCAATCACCGTGCCAGCAGCTGGCAATAACCGCCTGTTATCCGGCGGCGGCAGTATCGCATCCGGCGACAACTTGGCCGCCACAGCAGCCACCGATGCACGCATGCGCGGCTTGCTGCGCGCCGCAGATTTGACCTTGGCGATGATCTCATCGCTGTAAGCGTCAAAACGTCCGGTCAAATCGGTGCCCGGTTTGGAAACAAAATCGACGGCACCAATCTCCAGCGCGCGCAAAGTGATTTCAGCACCATCACCCGTGAGTGTTGACACCATCACTACCGGCATCGGGCGTAGACGCATCAGATGTTCGAGAAAGGTTACTCCATCCATATGCGGCATTTCGACATCCAGCGTCAGCACGTCCGGGTTCAGTTCCTTTATTTTTTCGCGCGCGATCAACGGATCGGCGGCGGTACCCACCACCTCGATCCCAGGGTCCGACGACAGCATGGCGCTGAGCATCTTGCGCACCAACGCAGAATCGTCGATCACCAACACGCGTATCTTTGAGCTCACCTCACACTCCTTAGAAAAGCTCCACTTCACCGGCAATCGGATCGGCTTTGAGTTTGTTCAAGTAGCCACGCTCGCGCACCGCAACGGTATCGTTATGCATGCTGCGCAACTGCCGCACACGCACTCTCCCGGACATTGGAAAATACTGCACATGGCGAGGATAAATATCGCCAAGGTCCTCAGCTGTGACCACCAGATTTTCGACCTGAAGGTAGTGACGCACAAACTCGATATTGCGTTTTCCCACGTCAGTCATTTGCGCCAACACCCGCCCACCGCCAAAAACTTTCACTTCAAGCTCGTTGCGATCCGCACCTGCTTTGAGCAAGCTGTTGATCAATTGCTCCATGGCAATGTTGCCGTAGCGCTCGGCGCGTCCATTTGCGTGTGCCGCCTCGCTGGCAAACGATTCAGGCAACATGAAATGATTCATTCCGCCAATCCCCTTGCGCCTGTCACGGATACACGCCGATACACACGAACCCAGCACCGTCACCACCGCCTCGCCCTGCGTCGTCACATAAAACTCGCCAGGCAGAATCTTGACCACCACATGATTAAGCAATGGATCAAAGTAGCGATTGACATGCGCAAATCCTAGCTGCACCCGTGTTGGATCAAAGCCCGGAAGCACGCTGGTTGAGCGCCCTGACCAGGAATTGACCGAAGCGAGCGCAGGCGGCTTGGTCATACACGCTTCCTGTAGATCGTCCGTCCCACCAGATCAAACGCATCGCTCATGCCATGCAGCGATTCCGAATGACCAAGAAACAGAAAGCCACCCGGCGCCAACAGTTGCGCGTAGCGGGCAAACAAACGTTGCTTGGTCGGGTTGTCAAAATAGATCACCACATTGCGACAAAATATTGCATCCAGTGGCCCCTTTATCGGCCAATCGTGGAGAAGGTTTAGTTGTTTGAATGTAATAAGATCGCGCACGCTCTGCGCGACCATCACCTGACCATCGTTGCCACCACGCCCCGAAAGAAACCAGCGTTTTCGGCGTTGTTCGCTCACCCCTTGCAATCGATCCAATGGATACATCCCCTGTTGTGCCACAGACAGCGCACGCAGCGACAAATCGGTTGCAAGGACGCGTGAAATGCTCTGTGCCCGGTTGCCCAGCGCTTCAGCCATCACCATCGCAATCGAATACGGCTCCTCGCCACTGGAGCAGCCCGCAGACCAGATGCGTATCCTGGGATTGGCCGCACCCGCGAGGGCTGGCAACACCTCCTGCGCCAAATAGTCGAAATGATGATTTTCGCGAAAAAAACTGGTGACATTGGTGCTGATCGCGCTGGCGAGCGGGTCCAACTCGTCTTCGGGTTGCGAGCGCAATCGTTGACAGTATTCGGCAAAACTGCTCAACCCAAGCTCACGCAAACGGCGCAACAAACGGCCATACACCAGTTGCCGTTTATTGGCACCGAGCACGATGCCGCAGCGCTCGAAAACAAAGGCAGAGATAAAGGAAAAGTCCTCATCGCCCAGTGAGATCGAAGCGTCCACACTCGCCGCTCGCGGCGACACCGCATCTACGGAAGCACGCATATCAGTCGTTGGCATCGTCTTAGAACTCGGCCCAACCGTCATCATCATGACTGGCAGCAGGCGGCTTGGCCGCGGACCGTGCGGGTTTGGAGGGTTTGGCTTCGGCTTTGTCTGCATTACCATCCGCCTTGCCTTCGACCGAAGCAGTTGCCGATCCGTTTGCTGCCGACACCGTCGTCTTCAACGCAGGGTCAACTCGTGTTGCAGCCGGCTTCGACTTTACCGACGGTGTTGCCGATCTGGCTGTTGCGCTGACGGAGGCCGTTGCGCCGCCGGAGCCCTGCCCTTGTGTGTGAAAGAAACCGATTTGCTGCGACAAGGTTTCCGCCTGATCCTGCATGGCCCGGCTGGCGGCGGCCGCTTCTTCCACCAGCGCTGCATTTTGCTGTGTCATCTCATCCATCGACATCACCGCGCGATTGACCTGGTCGATACCTGCGGTCTGCTCATGGTTGGCGGCGGCAATTTCACCAACGATATCGGTGACTTTGTTAACCGATTCCACGATCTGTGCAAGCGTCCGTCCCGACTCATCGACCAGCGCAGTGCCCACACCAACTTTTTCGACGCTGTCGCTGATCAGTCCCTTGATTTCCTTGGCTGCACCCGCGCTTCGCTGCGCAAGATTGCGCACCTCGCTGGCTACCACGGCAAACCCGCGGCCCTGCTCACCTGCACGCGCCGCTTCCACTGCCGCGTTGAGCGCAAGCAGGTTGGTCTGAAACGCAATCTCGTCGATTACCCCAATGATGTCGGCGATACGTCGGCTGCTGGTGTTGATCTCGGCCATTGCATTCACCGCCCGCGAAACTACTTCACCACCGCGCTCGGCCTGCTCGCGTGCGCCACGGGCAAGCTGATTGGCCTGACTGGCGTTCTCGGCATTCTGGCGGACAGTGGCGGTCATCTCTTCCATGTTCGCCGCAGTTTCCTCAAGGAAAGAGGCCTGTTGCTGGGTGCGACCCGAAAGGTCGTCGTTACCGGCTGCGATTTCATGCGATGCGTTGCGCACCGATTCCGAGCCGGCGCTGACCTCGGTCACGATAGCAGTCAACTTGGAATCCATCTCGCGCAACGCCGTCAGTAGCAGATCAACTTCGTTATTGGACGTTTGGTCGGCATGAATCTGGGTACCCAGTTCACCGTGGGCGATACGATTCGCCACCCCTAACGCGGTATTCATCCGCTGGGTCAGGGTCTTGATGAAGACCAGATCGAAGCCCAACGACAACAACACACTGAGCAAAATCAGTCCCGAAACCGCCAGAAACACCATGCGACTGGCCGCCATTTGCGTTTCAATTTTGGCAAAAGCAACTTCGGTTGATACGGTCAGCAAATCGCTTATCGCACGCTGAGTCGGGTCGAATGCCGGCATCACCTTCATCGTCTCCAGAGCCAGAGCACCTTCATAATCCTCGTCTGCCAGGTACTCCGCCATGTCGATATAGGCGAGTCGCAATGCCTCGCGCGCCTGCATGAAGCGTTCGAGCTCGGTCATGACTGCCGGGTCGGTAACGGCAGCTTGCAGATCGGCAATGCTCTCGCTCACACTTTCCATCGTCGCCTTGACCCGCGGCAGCGTCTCGGCGACGACTGATGCACTTTCGGAGAGCGCCGCACGGCGCAGATCAACACCAACCAGATTCATGTCGGCACTGATCCGTGCCAACGATGAGGTTCCCAGCAATTCCACATCGAAGAAAACACGCAATGCCGTACTTGTCTGACCCAATCCCCACAAGCCCACACCACCTACCAGCAACAGGAAAAACACGACTGATGCCAGCCGCAGCAGCATCCGACGCTTGATGGTGAGCGAACCCAGCTTCAGCAATTTGAACACGACGATTCTCCTGATAACTTAATTTGCGCTCTCAAGCTCAGTTGCCGAATGCTCAAGCACCGGCAACGCTTTTTCGAGCTGTTGCCATTCCTCGATGCGAAGCAACTTGTCGACCTGCAGCAACAACACCATGCGCTCGCCCGATGCCACTAATCCAGCCAGATAATCGGCACCCACCGCCTGCCCGAAGTCGGGCACCGCGCGCACCTGCTCGGGATCCACATCCAGCACGTCGGATACCGCATCAACCACCATGCCAAAATGACGGCCTTCCAAGGCGACGATGATAGTTACCGTCAAATCGTCGCGTTCCTGCTCGGGCAGATTGAAGCGCGAACGCAGATCCATGATCGGCACGATGGCGCCGCGCAGATTCAGCACGCCAAGAATGAACGGTGGCGATTGCGGAATCCGCGTAACCTTGGACCAGCCACGGATTTCCCGCACCGCCAGAATATCGACCCCGTAGTCCTCGCCGGCCAATGCAAACGTGAGGTATTGATTGACCGCTTTGAGCTGCGCGGTCGCCGCCCTTGCCTGCATCTGTTTCATCACGCTCTCCTTAAATCGCTCACGCGACCAGCTTGCGATGCGCAAGCCGCACCAGACCCGAAACATCAACAATCATGGCGATCGAACCATCGCCAAGAATCGTTGCCCCCGACAATCCTTGAACCCGTTTGTAATTGGTTTCCAAAGACTTGATTACGGCTTGCTGTTGGCCGAGCAATGCATCGACCAGTAAACCGGCTCGTGCGCCGTCGCCTTCAACCACGATCACGATGCCATCGCAAGGGTCACTGACTGCCCCTTGACAGCCAAACGCGGCATGCAAAGGTATGATCGGCAACACTTCTTCGCGAAAGCGGAAGACTTCACGCCCAGCGCCAAGCCGGGTGATCTGCTCGCGCTTGATTTGCAACGACTCGACCACCGAAACCAATGGCACGATATAGCTTTCACCACCCACCGCTGCGGTAAGGCCGTCGATGATGGCCAGGGTAAGTGGCAAGGTGATAGTGAACACCGAACCTGCACCGGCCTTGGTCTGCACACCCACCGTGCCGCCCAGCTCATTGACGTTGCGACGCACCACATCCATGCCGACGCCGCGCCCGGACAGATCGGTCGTTGCCTCAGCTGTCGAAAACCCTGGCTGAAAAATCAGCTCGGCGACTTCATCATCCGTCAAGCCATCCACAGACGTAATCAGGCCACGTTCAATGGCCTTGCGTGCAATGGCATCGCGATTCAATCCGGCGCCATCATCGCTGACTTCGACGGTGATGTTTCCGCCCTGGTGAAACGCATCCAGACGCAGGGTACCGGTCGGATTCTTGCCGGCTGCCACTCGCCGGTCCGGTGTCTCAAGACCGTGATCTACCGCATTTCGCACGAGATGCACCAACGGATCGCCGATTTTTTCCAGCACCGTCTTGTCGAGCTCGGTCTGCTCGCCGTGCAGTTCCAGGTTCACCTGCTTGCCCAGCTTGCGCGAGATGTCGCGCACCAGTCGCGGGAAGCGCTGGAACACCACACTGATCGGCAACATGCGAATGCGCATGACGCTTTCCTGCAATTCGCGGGTGTTGCGCTCCAGATTCAACCCTGCCCGCAATGCCTCAAGATGCGACAGATCAAAATGTTCGCCCAACTGCCCGAGCATCGACTGCGTGATTACCAGTTCGCCAACCATATTGATCAGGGCATCCACCTTGTCGATACTGACCCGGATCGATCCTGACTCGGCGGCCGCAGCACTGGGCGCATTCTCGACCCGCAGCGCTGTCGGTTTTTCGCTGCCCCGGACAATCGGAACCGGGTCTGAACCCGCGCTTGTGGAGCCCCCTGCACTTGCCGTTGGCGTCGAACGCTCAATAGCAGAATTGCTTGGAATTGCGCTCGACTGGCGCGCAATGGTCAGTTCACAGTCGCCCTCAGCCCAGTCAAATACCGCGTCAATCTGCTGCCGTTTGACTTTGCCAGCAAGGTTTAAATCCCATGCGATATAGCATTGCTCGGGGTCGAGAACGTCCAAGGCCGGCACGCCATCCACATGTGCGCAAACATCCAACTCGCCCAGATCCGCGAGTTCGCGGAACATCCGCAATGGGTCGTTGCCCGAGCGCAACAGTCCGGGTTTTGCGCGAAACCCAATCACCCAGTCACTGGTTTCATCAGACGCAGGCGGTACATCGACACGCTGATCTGACGGCAGCACATTTCCGGCAACCGCTGATAGTTGTTGCCGCAGCTCATCCAATAATGCGTTGGTAGACTGATTTGCGGATGCAACGCCTTTTTTGGCGCGCTCGAGCATGCCGCGCAAGGCATCAACGCAACGCAGCAGCAATTCGACCACCTCCACTGTCACCGCGCGTTTGCCGGAACGCACACCATCAAGCAGCTCTTCGGCGACGTGGGTGAATGCTGCAATTTCCTGGAATCCAAAAGTAGCCGAACCGCCCTTGATGGAGTGCGCCGCGCGAAAGATGGTGTTGACCAGTTCGCTGTCTGCCGATCCGGTGTCGAGCTTGAGCAGGGCCGACTCCATCGCATCCAGCCCTTCCAGGCTTTCATCGAAGAATGTCTGATGAAATTGACTGAGATCGACCTGGCTCATGACTTCAGCCCAATACGCGGCGAACGGTGGCAAGCAACTGATCGGGGTCGAACGGCTTTACCAGCCAACCGGTTGCACCGGCAGCCTTGCCTTCCTGTTTTTTTTCCGGATTTGACTCGGTAGTCAGCATCAGAATCGGCACACCGCTGAAACCCGGAAGCTTGCGGATCTCGCGCACCATGCTGATGCCATCCATACGCGGCATGTTGACATCGGCCAACACCGCATCGAAGGGCTCCGCTTTGGCTGCATCCACCCCCGCCACACCATCCTCGGCTTCCTTGACCTCAAAGCCGGCGCCCTTGAGGGTAAAGCTCACCATGCCCCGCATGGATGCGGAATCATCGACCACCAATATCTTTTTGCTCATGCGTGCGTCCTCGCCTGTGTCGCCATCAATTCTGAGTGTTTATAAATCATCGTTCAATGCGAGCCGTTCAAGCCCAATGCCTTGTCCAAACCAAGCAAGCCAGCATCGCGGCAAAGAATTGTTTCCGACATTTGCCACGAAACGGTTATTCCACGCGCTTTACTGTCACGTACAAACGCATACAACAGTTGCAGGCCAGCCGAGTCGGCAGAGCGCACGTCAGTGGCATCGAGAATGATTTCGTCGCCCGACGCCAGCGCCTCACGCAGCATTGCTTGAAGTGCGTTGGCATTGCCGATACGCAACTCGGCACCCAATGCAACAACGCGATGCGCTTCCACTGTTGAAGGCTGTGGTTTGCGACTTCTCATTCTGGCCATTGGCGGCTCCCGTGGTGGCGTGTCACATGACTCCGCACTCACCACTTTATCGGCGCTCCGTGACCAGACTTTAGTGCTGATAATGGGCACTGCGTCGCAAACCCTGCATGCACGGAAAGTGTGACGTGGTCGCTAAAGTTTCTCTGCGCAACGCCGATTATGTTGTGCGAGGGATGATCTGCCACCGTTGCTGACAGCCGGACACCAGATGCGCCTGGCTGTATGTCACGCATTTGGCATACCCGCTGGGTTGGACACGTTGCGGCAATTACCAGCACTTATCAAGGGAGTACGTTGGTGAACATTGAACCTGCCAGCCGCCTTGCTCCCGTATCGCCGGCTCCTGCGCCGAGTCATCCGGTGTCCTGGACGGTAGGCTCGATACACCCAGCGCATATGCTGGGGCGCCATCCCGACGGTCGCGTTGCGCTGCGCATTGACGATGAAGAGTTGCTGGCCGACGTTCCACCGGGCACGGTGCTTCCGCGTGCATTCCAGGTGCGCGTTACCCGTGCCGGCGTAAGGCCTGAGCTGGAACTGGTACGCGACGAGAGCGACGATGACGATGCGGCACGGACACGCGCACTGCTCGCGCTGATCCCTCGCCAATCCGGCCTGCCGGGCTTGTTGGCCGAGCTACATGCCGTAATCAGCGTTGCCGATACATCGCTATCGCCAACCATTAAAGCAGCGCTTGCGCAGCTAAACATTGCCATGGCATCACCGGCGAATTTCTCCGATGCCGCATCGGTGCGACAAACCTTGGAATCTTCCGGAATAGCAATGGAATCCCGATTGCTGCGAGCAATACAGGACAACCGCAACCTGTCACTGAGTGGCGACTGGAAAGCGTCACTGCTGCGGCTGACTGCAGCGTTGTCGAACTATCCAGCGGCTGCGCCTGCCGACAGCCGCAGTGATTTGCAGCCGCCACAGCCAGGCCGCGATCTGCCACGACAACCGCGGGCAGCACGCGTTCCATGGCGTGGTAATGCGTCAGATTGGGGGCGGCTTCATCATGCTGCGCAAGGGGTGATTGCTCGACAAACGATCACGCAGCTACAGGCCGCCGCAGTGTCACCTACGTGGCTATTCGAGATACCCATGCACGGCCGTGGAGGGCTTGATGTGCTGCAAGTGCGGCTGTTTCCAACGGCTTCCGGCACGGGCAATGGTCCGGGCTGGTTGATACAAACCGCTATCGACTTACCGTCATTGGGGGCCATCGGTGCAGATATCCGCATCGTCGAAAATCGGGTGCGGGTGCAATTCTGGGCCGAAATCGCTGCCGTCGCACGGCGTATTGAATCTTCGCTCACCAGCGTCGCTGACCAATTGCACCGGCGCGGACTGGTCGTTGAGCATGTTGCTTGCCGTTATGGCTACCCTGCAGCCTCGCCGGGCGTCAGTGGCAGTCTGGTGTCGGCAACAGCATAAGGACGGCTATGAGCAACCCACGCGAAGCCCTGTTGCACTTGCCTTCTGATCACCGCGAGGATGCACGTTCCGTGGTGATAGAAGGGCTTGTTCCGCATATGCAGCAATTAGCCGGGCAGCATGGCATAACCCTCACCTCCGATGCTGCGCTGCTGCAATGGCTTACTCAGGCCAACGTACCAGAACAGCTCGATGCGTCAGCATGCGCGGCAATTGCTGTGGTCATTCAACAGTTCTACGCGCTCTCATCGCCCGGCAGCGGCGATGGTGGTGGCCGCTGAAAACATTTCGCGCAACCTGACTTGGTTTTCAGGCGTTATCGCGGTGAAGACGCACGATCAACTCGGCTTCTTCAAAGCTCAGCCCGCAATCCAGCGATACCTGCTCGACACTTGCGCCACGGCTGGCCATGCGATGCGCCAGTTCATACGAACGCCCGGCATTGCCAGCAGTGTCGTACATGCGCAAATGCGACATGCGCTCAATGCCCTGGCCGATTTCAACCAGTCGGCGCTCCATATGTTCAAGCTGGCGACGAAACGCATCACTTGGTGTGTGATCCTGCGGCGGCGGCGTTTGTGCTCTTTGTCGAAACAGCGCGATCAACAGCGCCAGGTTGACCAGACCGACAATCAGTGCAATTGCCAGCAAAAATAATGCACCTGCAGTCATGGGGGTCCTCCAACATCGTTGTGAAAATTACCGACAATCGCGTCCGGATCACACAGGCGAGTCACATCCAGCAACGCCGTAAAGCCCGATGCGCTACGGATTACCCCGCGTACCGGATCATGGACGCGCGTCGTTCGGCCAGATGGGGGTGGACCAATTGCGTTTTCATCAAACCGGATCAACTCGCCGACAGCGTCAACCAGCAATCCGGTTTTTTCGCCCTCGCTATCAAGTACCAGCACACGAACGGCGGCATCGTCACAGCACACATCGCCACGAAGCGCGAGACGCATTCGGCCATCAAGCACCGGCAGCAAACGTCCGCGCAAGTTCATCAGGCCGCGCATCGCAGCCGGTGCGCCCGGCACTGGGGCAATATCCTGCGGTCGGATCACTTCCTGCACGCGGCACACTGGGGCCGCATAACTCTGACCGGCCAGGGTAATGCCGATCCATGATTCGCTATTGCCCTCGGTTGACGGCAACGCATCGATGGTTTCATCTTGCGTCACGTTGCAACTCCCGGGAAAGCGACTCAGTCAGGCCCCTCACATTCAGCACGGCGCACAACGGTTCGCTTGCCATGCCGGCCAACCACGGACGGCTTGCCGGGTTATCACGCCAGCGCACACTCTGCGTGGCAATCACTTGCGTTGCATCGACACTATCCACCGCCAGCAGCCATCGGTCACCGGCAAGGGATAAAGCCAGCATGGGCGCATTACGTGCCGCATCACCGGGCACAATAATGCGTGCAAGATCGACCACGTGGCAAACGCGTCCATCGTGATCGCTGTTGCCCAACAACCACGGCAGCGATAACTGTGAACTCGCCAATGGTTCAGGCACCGGCCCGACCCAATCCACTGCGCTCTTGGCAACCGCAAGCTGCAAGCCGGAAACATTGCACAGGTAATACGCGTTCGCAGCATCGGCGACGCGTTGCTTCGGCTCCTCGCTGCAAGCGAGCGTTGCCAGTTCCTTGCCTTGCGCGCCATCCGTCACAACCACTCCATCCGCGGATTCGGGCTGCGGCGTGACATCAAGCAATGCCGCTATGTATTGATCAACCGCGTCATCACGCGGCGCCATGCCGGCACTGGCAGCGCGTCCAATCATGCTGCACCTGCCTGTGCCACTGCTTGTTCAAACTCAAGTAACTCGCGCAGCAATTCACGATATGCCTCACCGGCTCGGCGCGCCGCCGGCCACGACCCCACTGGCAGGCCGGCACGACTGGCTTCGCGTACCTGGGTGTCGGTGGGTACCACGATACGCGACACCGTATCCGGGTAATCGGCCTTGAGTGAATCCAGACATGTTTGCGAAGCGCGCGTGCGGCTGTCAAACAAGGTTGGCACGATCAGGCAAGGGATGCGCATGCCGCGCGAGCGCTCCACCATGGCCAGACTACGCAGCATGCGCTGCAAACCACCCAATGCCAGAAACTCGGTTTGCGTCGGTATGATCAGACGCTCGCAGGCGACCAATGCATTGATCATCAGAACACCAAGCATCGGCGGACAATCGATTACCACGCGATCAAACCGACCGTGCAGACGCTGCAATGCTTCGGTCAACACCAGGCCCATGCCTGCACGCGCTCCCAATTGGCGATCCAGTGTCGCCATGGCCGGAGAGGACGGCATCAACCAGAGCTGATCGACTGCGGTCGTGCGAATCAGCGCGTTATCATCTGTCAGTGGCGCATCGCCTACTTTTGCACGGAACAGTTCATACACACCGGAACCGGCAGCCTCGGCATCAAAGCCCAGATAGGTCGTCAACGAACCGTGTGGGTCCATGTCTACCAGCAACGTGCGCGCCGATTGCTCTGCAAGCAAGCCGGCCAGCGCTGCGGCGGTGGTAGTTTTGCCCACCCCACCCTTCTGATTGGCAACAGCCCAAATCTGCATGCTCACGTGCCACTCTCCTGCTGCACTACCGGGTTATCGGCAGCTTGCGCAGTTTCTTCAGTCGCTGCAGCAGGGGCATCGTCAGATACTTCCATCTCACCCGTATTTTCCGTTCCGGAACTGCTGCCCGTGCTTGCAGTATCCTCCCCAGAAATTGCATCCGAAGGGTTTGCAACATGATTCGCAAGATCACTGATGGTGCGCTCATGACGATCACTGCCCAGCACCACGATCAAAACGCGTCGATTCTGATTGCGACCCTCGGCACTGTCATTGCTGGCAGCGGGGCGCTGTTCACCCCAGCCGATGATTCCGAGCCGATCCGGTGCCACCCCGTGCTCGGCAAATCGCCGTACAACGCTGGCAGCTCGCGCTGCCGACAGCTCCCAATTGGAAGGAAATACAACCGTGTTGATCGGCCGATCATCGGTGTAACCTTCCACCCGTATTGAATTGTTGAATCGCGAGAAAATCGCGGCCAATTCGTCAAGCACTACCTGTGCGCTGGGTGCGATGTCAGCTACGCCGCTGGGAAACAGAATGTCGGTCCTGATTTCAACTTCCAGCCATTGCTCATTGCGACGTACCATGATCAGCTTTTCTTCAATCAGTGTAGCCATAGCTGTTTCGATGGCGCTCGCCAGTGCGCGCAACTCACGCATGGCGCGGCCGCGCGCTTCACGCTCATCAGTAGCAACACGCTCCGGGTTCATGCCTGAGCGTGACATCTGCGGAATGCCCGGCGTTGCCGAGCGCGGAACCAGGTCTGTCGCGGGCGCTGCCGGTTGCACGGAATCCATCAGCGACATCTGCGACCCGGATACCGGCTGCATACCCACCTGAATCGGCGTCATTGATTTTGGCTTGCCATGAAATGCCGCAGTCATCGATGCGGACAGCACACGGTACTTGCCTTCATTGACCGACGAAATGGAGTACATCACCACGAAAAACGCCAATAGCAAAGTCACCAGGTCGCCGTAAGGAATTGCCCAGGCTTCGTGGTTGACGTGTTCTTCGTGTTTGTGCTTTTTTGCCATGGCCCGCTCAGTGCAAAAAGCCCTGGAGTTTGGACTCGATGTTGCGTGGATTCTCGCCTTCGGCGATCGACACCAGACCCTCGATCATCATCTCGCGCGCGGTGGATTGCGCGCGGATGAGGCTTTTCAGTTTATTGGCCATCGGCAGGAACAACAGATTGGCGCTGGCGATACCGTAGATGGTGGAGACAAACGCACCGGCAATGCCCGGGCCAAGCGCACTCGGGTCGGCGAGATTTTGCATCACGCCCATCAATCCGAGCACGGCACCGACAATTCCCAGCGTAGGCGCATAGATTCCGGCTGCCTCGATGACTTTCGCCGCCTCCATGTCGACATGCTCACGCGCATCCTTCTCGACTTCCAGGATGCCGCGCAATGCCTCGGGCTCGGTGCCATCCACCAACATCTGCAAGCCCTTCCTGGCAAAAACATCGGCTTCCACTTCGATGGCGGGTTCCAGGCCAAGCAAGCCTTGCCGACGTGCGATTTCGCTCCATTCGATAATCCGGGTCAGCATGCCCGACGTCTGCACCTGCGGCGGGAAGACCACCCAACGGATGATCTTCAGAAAATGCAGCAACACCGGCTTTGGCGTCTGCACTACCACCGCAGTGGCGGTACCCACCAACACCACAATGGCAGCCGGCATGCTGATCAGCGACAGGGCGCCGGCATGCTTCAGAATTGCGCCAATAACCACCACAACGAACGCCATGATGATGGCGATGACGGTGAGGATATCCATGCTCAATGCACCCCAGCGACAAGGTCGCCTGCGACAACAGCATCTGGCAATTGCGCCACATTCAGCACCAGTGCCACCCGACCATCACCGGTGATGGTTGCGCCTGATACGCCTTGCACTCCGTGCAGCAGGCGGCCCAGCGGCTTGACCACCATTTCGTCACGACCAATCACCTGATCCACCACGCAACCCAATTGGCGGTGACCAACGTGGACAACCACGACATGTCCTCGCGTCTGCGACGTGTCGCGCGATGGATCAAGCCAGACGCCAAGCTGGCGTAGCGGCAAGGCCCGGTTCCTGTGCGCAATGACATCACGATCATCCACCCGGCTGACCGTGCGCGGATCCAATTCAAACACTTCCAGCACATTGATCATCGGGATTGCATAAACACGCCCGTTGATGCGAACCATCAAGGCGCGCAGCGTCGCCAGAGTGAGTGGCAAGCTGACCTGTATTTCGCTGCCGCGCCCCAATTCCGATGCGATGGCCAAGGTACCGCCCAACTCGGCAACTCGGGTTTTGACCACATCCATGCCAACGCCACGACCTGAAATATCCGACACCTCTTGCCGGGTGCTGAAACCGGCAAGGAAAATCAGGTCAAAACATTCTGCCTGCGACAAGCGTTCCGCCTGATCGGTATTCAACAGCCCTTTTTCCAGTGCCTTTTTGCGCAGCACATCCGGGTCCATACCACGACCATCGTCGCGCACCCGAATCACGATGCGCTCGCCTTCCTGCGCGGCTATCAGACGCAAGGTGCCAGTTTCGCTCTTGCCCACACGCAATCTGTCTTCAGGCGTTTCAATGCCATGATCAAGCGCATTGCGCACCAGATGCACCATCGGATCGGCAAGTGCATCGACAAGATTGCGATCAAGGTCGGTATCTTCACCTTCCAGAATCAGGTCAATGCGCTTGCCAAGTTGGCGCGAAATGTCACGCACGATGCGTGGAAACCGGCCAAACAACTTGCCGATGGGCAGCATCCGTGTACGCATCACGGCAAGTTGCAGGTCGTCCGCTACCCGGTGCAGTTCGGCTACCGCGCGCTCGGTGCGCTCATCGCTTGAATCGGCCGACAACACAGCCAGCCGATTGCGCACCAGAACCAATTCACCGATCAAATTGACCAATGCATCCAGACGCCCAGTATCGACGCGGATGGTGGTATCGGCAGGCAGCGGCGTTGCGTTTCGCGTCGTCGCGGCAACCCCATCTGTCGGTTTTCCTGCACACACCACCAATTCGCCGGACATTGATACCGCGTCATCCGTCGGCGATACGACCTCGGCAGGCAGTGTTGCGGCACTGTGCGCGCGATTACCTTCATATGAATCCAGCAGCGCCTCAAACTCATCATCGGTCATCGGTGCCGCGTTTGTGGCAGCATCAGCTCCTGGGCTCTGCTCTACCTGACCCGGCACCTTGCCAGGCCCATACAGTTCATCAAGCAGTGCCTCGAACTCGCTATCGTCAATCGGGTCACCGTTGGCCTGAACCACAGGCTTCGTGTCAACCCCAACCATGGCGAGCAACGCCTCAAACTCACCTTCTACCGCATCACTAGTGCGGGCTTTTTCTGGCGCTGCCGAATGCCCCTGATTTGACGAAACAGTAACCGGATCAGTTGAGGTTTTGGCATGCGCTGCCGGTATCAGCAGCCGGTCCAGTAGCGCTGACGGTGCCGGTGTGATGGCAGCGCCAGCGCGCAGAGATGCCATCATCTGTTGCAGGCAATCGAGCGTATTCAACAACGCATCAATGTAATCGGCATGCAAGCGCACACGTCCCGAGCGCGCTTCATTCAACAGGTCTTCGCCACGATGGCAAAGTTTCACCATCGGATCGATGGCGAGAAAGCCCGCGCCGCCTTTGACCGTGTGAAATGCCCGGAATACGGCATTGAGCAATTCTGGTGAATCAGGAGCATCTTCGAGCGCAAGCAACTGGTCGCCCAGCCCGGCAACCAGTTCGCCGGCTTCCACCAGAAAGTCGGCAAGAATCTCGGCTTCGAAGGCGCTGTCCATCTCAGCTCAGAATCCAAATTGTGCGAGCAGGTCATCAACCTGCTCCTGCGTAGACGCATCGCCGCGCGCTGCAGGCACTTCACGCGGCTCGGATACGCTGAGAGAACCGGCAAGCTGCACCAGCGACAGCACACTGACTTCAATGCGCGACAAAAACCCCGAGACCTGTTTCATCCGCTGGCCAGTCAGATCCTGCCAACCCTGGGCAACGCGCAATTCGCTGATGTCTTTGCGACTCACCTGAGCAAACGCGAGAACTGCAGCGCGCAAGCCCGCTTCATCACCACTCGCTGCCGACTCGTTGGCCGCAGCACGTGCCGCGAGGTTTTCGGTATGCGCCAACAGGCGATCACCAATATCGAGACTGTGGTGCGCTGCACGCTCACTCAAGTCCAATGCTTCGTCAAGCCGTTTTCTGGCCTCGGGCATGCCGCCTGGCTCGCCACTTTCCTCGGACAGCGCACTGGCCACGTTTTTAACTGACTCGTGCAGGTCACGCGCCAGTTGGCCAAGCGCTATGAACAATGCGTTCTCACGTTCACGCACCATTTGGGTGATGGCATCTTCGATCTCGGTGACATCACGCGATTGCAGCAAGGCGCGAATGCGCTCTGGTAAAGCAGGCCCGATGTTGCTCGTGTTATCGATAGTCATTCCGATTCCTCAAGATCCTGATGCCAGACGTTCAAAGATGCGGTCGATTTTTTCCTTGAGCGTGGCGCCGGTAAATGGCTTGACGATGTAGCCGTTCACTCCACTTTGTGCGGCCTCGATGATTTGCTCACGGCTGTTTTCGGCCGTCACCATCAACACCGGCATCGTCTTCAACGCGGGGTCGGCGCGTATGGCCTTCAGCAAGTCGATGCCGGTCATACCTGGCATGTTCCAGTCGGTGACCACGAAATCGAATTTGGCTGCTTTGAGCATCGGCAGCGCGGTATTGCCATCGTCTGCCTCCTGGATGTTGGAGTAACCCAGTTCCTGAAGCAGGTTTTTGACGAATTTTGATATTTCTGTCCAAGACACTCTCCAAAGAACCGTTACCGAGACTTACTTGCCACGCCAATCCCGCAATCGTGAGCGCAGGCGTACCAATGCCTGCCCATGTATCTGACACACCCGTGACTCGCTGACCCCCAGCACTTCGCCTATCTCCTTGAGATTCAACTCTTGCTCGTAATACAACGACATCACCAGTTGTTCGCGTTCGGGCAACTGCGCTATCGACTCAACCAATGCTGCACGCTGGTGCGTGTCATCGAAAATGGCTGCGGGCCCCGGATCGCGCTCATCGGCAACATCCAGAGCATCCAGGCCATCATCGGAGCTACCCGACAAACTGAGGACCCGGCAACTGGAAGCATCGGCAAGCACGCTATGGTAATCATCAATACTGATACCCAGGCGCTTGGCAACTGCGGCATCTTCTGCATCACCGCCGGTTTCAGCTTCCACTTCGCGAATCGCCTCGCACACCTCGCGAAACTTGCGATGCACCGAGCGCGGCGTCCAGTCGGATTTGCGCAATTCATCGAGCATGGCGCCACGAATCCGGATACCGGCATAGGTCTCGAAGTTGGCATTCCGCGCCGGTGAATAATTGCGCGCAGCTTCAATCAAACCCACCATCCCGGACTGAATCAGATCACCAACCTCAACACTGGAAGGCAGTCGCGCCATCAGGTGATAGGCGATACGACGCACCAGTACCGAATGCAGCTTGACCATCTCCTCGATGGGTACGCGCTGTGCTTGCAGGTAGCCGGCATCTGCACTCATAGTCAGGTATCCGAGACCAACTTGCCAACGGTCACCTGCCGCTCGGAAAAGAACGCGAGGTGTCCTTGCCCACTGGGTTCACTGACCCATGCGTTGGCGGTATCGGCCAGCAGTTGAAATGCCCGTGATGAACGCGCACCCGGAAAAACATCAACCACTGCGCTTTGCCGCCGGATCGCACGCTTGAGAAACTCGTCATCGGGAATCGCGCCCGCATAATCCAGAACCACTTTGAGAAAGCGATCCGTTACCCGCAGGATATTCTCGAACAGCCGCTTGCCGTGCATGTCATTGCGCACCATGTTGGCCACGACACGGAAGCGCTCGATACCGAAATCGCGGCTCAGCACCTTGATCAATGCGTAGGCATCGGTAATCGATGCCGGCTCGTCGCAACCACGACCTCCTGCGCCGCCTGCGACAGCACCGTCACGCTGTCGGAAATCCCGGCGGCGGTGTCGATCACCATCACATCCACCGGCTCGCGATAATCGGAAAACGCATGGATCAATGCGGAATATTCGGTGATGCCCAATTGCGCCATGCGCCGGGTGCCTGATGTCGCGGGCACTACCTTGAGACCGCGTGGTGCCGGCAACACCAAGTCACTCACACTGCATTCGCCTGCCAACAGATGCGACAGGTTTCGACTCGGCTGCAAACCCAGTTGCACATCCACATTGGCAAGACCCAGATCGGCATCGAGCAACAGCACGTCCTGGCCGCCCATGGCGAGTGTCATCGCCAGGTTCACCGACACGCTGGTCTTGCCGACACCACCTTTGCCACTGGCGATGGCGATCACCTTGACCGGCTTGACGAATGCACGAGAGATCAGGCCATGGGCCTGGTTACCGGTCGGTTGCATGGGCGGTTTCGGATTCACCAGATATCCTCAGGCCAGTGAGCCGGCGATCTTGCCAAAGCGCTCTGCCATCACACTATCATCGACCATGGCATCATGATCGAGCATGCGCAAGGCTCGGCACACCAGCCGCTGTGCCTGCGGGCGCGCGATGTCCTCGGGCACCCGTTGGCCATCGGTGATGTAATCAATGCGCAGATGCTGTCGGATGGTCACCGACAACGCACCGCCAAGAACTGCTGCTTCATCGAGTTTGGTCAGCACACACCCCTCCGGGCGAAAGCGCGAGTAGGCTTTCGCGGCCTGTTCCAATGACCCGGATTGGGCGTTGGCTGCCAACACCAACAGCGGCGTAACCTGCGCCGGGCCATGCAGCAGGGCGTCGCCCAATGCGTCCATGCGCGGATCACCCTGACAAAGCCCGGGGGTATCGATCAATACCAGCCGTTGATCGGACAAACGATTTGGCGAGTTCCTTGGCGCCGCTGGCCGCGTACACCGGCACGCCGAGCAGGCGTCCGTAGTGAAACAATTGCTCTTCCGCGCCAATACGAAAATCATCGGTTGTCACCAGCGCCACCTGTTTGAGGCCATTGCGCAATACGTGACGCGCAGCAAGCTTGGCGAGGGTTGTGGTTTTGCCGACACCGGTAGGACCAATCAAGGCAATCATGCCACCTTTGTCCAGCGGTTCTGGCTCGATGATGGAGAGACGGTCAGCGAGCAGGCCCATGGGTAAATAGCGTGATTGCGCCGCAGTCATCTCAACCGGTAACTGCGAAACAATTTCGCTGGCAACGTCAGCGTCCAGACCCATACGGGTAAACTCGCGCAACATGCGCGCCTGCATCGGGCTTCTTTTGCCAAAATCTTTCCAGGCCATTCCAGAGAATTGAGATTCCAGCATGCTGCGCAGATCCGCCAATTCGCGCTGCATGCCCTCGTATGCAGGCGTTGTTGTACCCGCCATCGCGGCTATGCCTGATGCTTGACTAAAATGGCTGCGGTCACGCTCGCCGACGCCATTATTCTCGTTGAAACTGCCCGACGAGGATGTGAAGCGTTCCGCGTTATCCTTGATCCGGGTGATCGATTCGGGCAATGGCGGTTTGCTGGTAGTGCGTGGTATTGCTGCGACCGGCGCTGACTTTGGTCGTGCATTTTCGATATCCAGCCGACCTGCATCCCCCGCCTGCGCAGCGGCTTCACGCACCAAAGACTCGTCATAGTCGATGGCAGCAATGATCTCAAAGCCATCGTCGGTACGACGCGTCGACAGGATGACCGCATCGGGGCCCTGATCCTCACGCACCTGACGCATCGCCTGACGCATGTCGTTGGCAACAAAGCGTTTTATTTTCATGCCGATCTCCACGCAAACTTCCTCCAACTGGCCCAACTCAATTGCATTGAACCTGACCCGCTACGAACCCAATGCTGCGACCAGACGCACCCGGCGATTATCCGGCACTTCGTTGTAAGCCAGCACATGCAGGCCTGGTGCCGCTGGCCGCATGAAACGTGCCAACCACGACCGCAATGCCGGTGCTACCAACAACACGGCGGCTTCTCCCGCCAACTCCTGTTTGTGTACCAACTCGGCGACATTGCGCTGCAAGCGTTCCGCCAGCGCGGGTTCAATGGCCGCCGCCGGGCCACTGCCCTGCACTGACTGAAGCAAGATCTGTTCCAACTTTGGCTCCAACGTCAACACCGGCACCTCTGCACTTATCCCACTGATTTCCTGAACAATTTGCCGGCCCAACGCGGTACGCACTGCAGAAGTCAGAGCGGCAGGATCCTGGCTACCTCCCGCATGCTCCGCCAAAGACTCGACGATGGTGCGAATATTGCGGATCGGTACGCGTTCGGCCAGCAGGTTCTGCAACACCTTGACCACCACCCCCAACGGCAAGCGCTTGGGCACGAGATCCTCAACCAGCTTGGGCGCGCTTTGTGCGAGGCGATCCAGCATCTGCTGCACTTCTTCATGGCCCAGCAATTCGTGCGCGTGCGACTGCAACAGGTGACTGAGGTGCGTTGCAATCACGGTACCGGGATCGACGATGGTGTAACCCAACGACTGCGCGTGATCGCGTGCGCCCGATTCAATCCAGATCGCTTCCAGACCAAACGCCGGATCGCGGGTTGGAATGCCCACCAGCGTACCTTGCACGCGCCCCGGGTTGATCGCCAGCGAACGGTCGGGATATACCTCTGACTCACCCAGCGGAACCCCCATCAGGCTGATTCGATACGCATTGGGCGACATGTCGAGGTTATCGCGGATGTGAACGGCGGGCACCAGAAAACCGAGGTCCTGCGAGAGCTTCTTGCGGACCGCGCGAATACGGTTCATCAGTTCGCCCCCCTGATTGCGATCAACCAGAGGAATCAGCCGATAGCCCACCTCCAGGCCGATCACATCCACCGCAGCGACATCTTCCCAACCCAGCTCGGCCTGTTCGGCCACCTTGGGCGACTTGTCGGATGTCATCTGCTGCTCGGGTGCTTTCTCAGCAACCGGGTTCAAGCGCCGATGCATCAGATG
The DNA here is from genome assembly GCA_002840015.1 of Gammaproteobacteria bacterium HGW-Gammaproteobacteria-2. Taxonomy (GTDB): domain Bacteria; phylum Pseudomonadota; class Gammaproteobacteria; order Xanthomonadales; family Xanthomonadaceae. The sequence continues at coordinate 59,090 of PGZE01000026.1, forward strand.
AGCACCAGCGCCACAGACCGCGCCGAGCATCAGGAATGCCATGTTCGGCATGCCCGGGATCAGACCCATGGCCACCAGTACCGCTGCCGCAACCGCCAGCACCTTGGGCTGGCCAAGCACCTGCGCCACCAACTGCTCGCCCATGTTTTGCCGCTTGGACATGCGGGTAACAATCACCGCTGCCGCAATCGACAGCATCAGGGCTGGCACCTGCGCGACCAGACCATCGCCGATGGTCAGCAACACATAGATACGTGCGGCATCGGCCATGCTCAGGCCATGCTGAAACACGCCAACGGCAAAGCCGCCGAGGATATTGATGAACAAGATCAGGATGCCGGCAATCGCATCGCCGCGCACGAACTTGCTGGCGCCGTCCATCGAGCCGTAGAAGTCCGCTTCCTCGCGCACCTCGGTACGCCGTTCGCGCGCCTGATCCTGGGTAATCAGTCCGGCATTGAGATCCGCATCGATCGCCATCTGCTTGCCGGGCATGGCATCGAGGGTGAAGCGTGCGGTAACTTCAGATACGCGGGTGGAACCCTTGGTGACCACCACAAAGTTGATGATGGTGATGATCGAAAACACCACCAGGCCAACCGCGAAGTTGCCACCGATGACGAATGATCCGAAGGCTTCGATCACCTGGCCGGCGGCGCCGGGGCCTTCATGGCCATTGATCAGCACCACGCGGGTGGATGCCACATTCAAGGCCAGGCGCAACAGGGTGCCGGCCAGCACCACAGTGGGAAATGCGGCCAGATCAAGTGGTCGCTGTGCATAAATGACCGCCAACAAAATCACCAGCGACAACGCGATGTTGAAGCTGAACAACAGGTCGAGGACGAATGCCGGTAGCGGCAGCATCATCATCGCCAGCGCGACCAGCACCAGGAACGGAGCGAGCAATCCGCGCCGTCCTACCAATTTGACCGAATCCATGAATGCGGTAGTGGCCATGGCTCAACGATGCTCCTTACGGCGGATACGCGGCCCGAGCAGTTCGGGGTCTATTTGTGGCTGTGGTGCATCGGGCAACGGCTCGCCTTGACGCAGAGCACGGCGCAACCGGAAGACATAAGCAAGCACTTGCGCAACCGCCACGTACAGTGCGGTCGGAATCGGACGGCCGATGTCGGCATGGCGATACAGGGCGCGGGCCAAGGGTGGCGACTCCACCGTGATCACGTCATGTTCTTTGGCAATCGCGCGAATCTGCGCGGCGATCAGATCCGCGCCCTTGGCAACCACCACCGGCGCACGCATTTTTTTATCGTCGTAACGCAGCGCAACGGCAAAGTGGGTTGGGTTGGTAATCACCACGTCGGCCTTGGGCACATCGCTCATCATCCGGCGCTTGGCCATCTCCTGTTGCAATTGCCGGATCTTGCTGCGCACTTCCGGGTTGCCATCGGATTCCTTGTTTTCGCGCTTGAGTTCCACTTTGGTCATGCGCATGCGTTTCTTGAAGTCGAACATCTGCCACGGCACATCCACCGCAGCGATCAGGATCAGCCCGCTGGCCAGCGCCACACCCGACCAGCCGATCACCGACAAGGCATGGATGATTCCCTGTGCCGATGGCTCCAGCGCGAACGCCTCGAACCGCAAAGCGAGATAGCCGAGCAAGAACCAGGTAATCACCGCAACCACTAGAAACTTGGCGAATGCTTTGCCCAACTCAACCACGCCACGCAACGAAAACAGCCGCTTCAAACCGCTGATCGGATTGAAGCGCTCGGGTTTTGGGGTGAGGGCTTCAGCGCTGAATATCCAGCCACCCACAGCCAGATTGCCGGCGATGGCGGCCAGCGTGCTGACCAGCAACGGTACCGCAAGCACGATCAAGCCGAGCACAACCGCTGACGCGAGCGCGTCGCTCATCACGTCATCAGAAACGAGTTGCTCCGGGCGGTACACCAGCCCAACTTGCAGCAGCGCCTTGGCGCCATAAGCCAATGGCGCAGTAACCAGTACCAGCGACAGCAGCACACCAATGGTGACCACGGCACCAGCGAGATCACGCGAGCGCACCACCTCACCGCGATCACGCGCCTCGCTGAGGCGGCGTTCGGTAGGTTCTTCAGTGCGATCTTGCTGTTCGGTTTCGTCCATGGCCTACAACCAGTCGCCAAGATGCGCCATGGCATCGGTAAACAAACCCTGAAACACCGGCAATACCGAGCCAAGACTCAACCAGATCACCAGAAAACCAATCGCCAGCGCCGTGGGAAATCCCACCGCGAACAAGTTCATGCCCGGCGCGGCGCGACTCATCACGCCAAAACCCAGGTTGACCACCAATATTGCGGTGACCGCAGGCAAGGCCACCCGCACCGCGCCCGAGAACAGCACTTCGCCGTACATCACCACTTCGCGCCAAATCCCGACGGCGAGCTGATCATTGCCAATCGGGGCCATGCTGAAGCTCATTGCCAATGCCTCGATCAGCGCCAGATGGCCATCCATCGCGATGAACAACAAAGTCGCCAGCAAGCCATAGAACTGGCCGAGTTGCGGCGTGCGTGCCCCGGACACCGGATCGACCACTTCACCAAAGCCAAGGCCCATACTCAACCCGATGACCTGTCCACCAAAGGTGACCGCTTCGATCACCAGACGCAGCATCAGCCCGATCATGCCGCCGATCATCAGTTCACGAGCCATCACCGCAATACCTGCAACCTCGAACGGGCTGGCTGTCGGTGGCTCGATCACTGGCGCCAGCAACACCGCCAACGCCACCACCAGACCTACTCGCACCCGCCTTGGAATCGTCATCGCGCTGAACAACGGCGCAATCAGCATGAAGCCAACGATCCGGCCCATCGGCCACATCAAGCGCTGCATCCATTCGGCCAGCATGGCGAAGGTGAGTGTCATCGTCGCCTCAACTCACCAGATCCGGAAGGCTCTGGATCAAGGCGCGGGTGAACTCGACCAAGGTGCGCAACATCCATGAGCCGGTAATGGCAAGCACCAGCCCCACCACCAGCAGTTTGGGGATAAAGCTCAGCGTCATTTCGTTGATTTGGGTTGCGGCCTGAAACATGCCGATCAGCAGACCTACCGCAAGTGCGCTGAGCAGCATCGGCGCGCTGAGGATCATGATGAGCCACAGCGCACGCTGACCGATTTCAATCACCGATTCGGGTGTCATCGCACTCTCCGTGTCAGACGTAAAAGCTGCCGGCAAGCGTGCCGATCAGCAGCGACCAACCATCAACCAATAC
>PGZE01000027.1 GCA_002840015.1 Gammaproteobacteria bacterium HGW-Gammaproteobacteria-2
GGCGTACCTGATCGAGAACGGCAAAGTTACCCGCCCGGTAAAAGGCGCTACGTTGATTGGCAATGGCCCGGAAACCATGGGCCGGGTCAGCATGATCGGATCGGATCTGAAGCTTGATGAAGGCGTGGGTGTGTGCGGCAAGGAAGGCCAGAGCGTGCCGGTGGGTGTCGGCCAACCAACCTTGCTGATTGACGCTTTGACGGTGGGTGGGACGCAGGCATGAACCCGATGGAGTGCCGTTGCCGTAATCAGTGCTCAGGCGTTGCCCAGCGTAGTGCGCAGCGTTCGCAGCAGTTCGCGTTGCGCCCGTGGTGGCTTGCCCTTGGCGCGTTCGTCGCGGGCGTTGCGCACCAACTGACGCAGATGTTGACGATCACTGTGAATATATTCCTGCAACCACTGCGCCAATGCCTCGTCGCCTTCGGCAATCAGGCGCTCGCGCCAGTTTTCCGCCAAATGCAGGATCGCAGTTTCTTGTCGGCTGGCGCCTTTGCTGTGTTCAATCTGTGCGCGGATGGCTGTCAGCGTTTCATCGTCCTCACGGCGCATGTATTTGGCCAAAAGCTGGACTTGCCGCTTGTGCGCAATATGGGTTCGGATGGCCTGCGCTTGCGCGATCTGTTCGCGAACCGCTTCCGGGATCGGCATCGCCTGCAGTTCGGCCGGTTTCAGCGCGACCAGCCGCTCAGCCAGGTCAAATACGGCCAGGGCCTCGCGTCGCTGCTGGCTGCGGCTGGGCCCTTCGAACTCCGGGTTGTCGCTGTCAGTGACTTCAGTCATGGCGTTACCTCGTTGCGGTCAGTAAGGATACGCAGATGAGCCCCCATTCCGCAAAAAAACAGTCATTGCCGCAGGCACGTCTTGACGAGCTAGCCGATATCGCCGCCGCAGTACTCAAGCGTTGTCGTGCCCAGGGCGCCAGCGCAGCCGAGGTCAATGTCAGTGAAAGCCATGGCCTTGCGGTGGGTGTGCGCATGGGCGAGGTGGAGACGGTGGAAGATACCCGCGACCGAGGGTTGTCGCTCACGGTCTACTTTGGTCAGCGCAAAGGCAATGCCAGTACTGCCGATCTGGCCACAACCAGTATCGAGCAGACGGTAAGCCAGGCTTGCGGACTTCGATCTGTGGCATCCTTGGGCAATCAATGCCGAGCAAGCCATTGCCATGGGCATTGCCTGTGAAACGGCCGGTCGGGATGCCGATGAGCGGATCAGCAATTCGGAAGGGGCTTCGGTCAACACCAATCAGAGCTTGGGTGTTTATGCCAATTCGCACGGCTTTGTCGGGCGCGAGTGCGGCACCAGTCACTCCATCAGCCTGTCGCTGATCGCCGGCAGTGGCGAAAACATGCAGCGTGACGACTGGTACAGTGCGGCGGTTGCTGCCGAGGACTTGGAGCCGGTCGATCAGATCGGGCGTCGCGCTGCCGAAAAAACGGTGGCGCGTTTGTCGCCGCGCCACGTCAAGACGGGAGATTACCCAGTGTTGTTTGCGCCGCACGTGGCGCGCAGCCTGGTTGGCCATCTGTTGGCGGCGGCATCCGGCGGCTCGCTGTACCGGCAGGCCAGTTTTTTGCTCGATGCAGCCGGGCAGCGGATCTTTCCCGCGTGGTTGAATATCCGCGAGCGGCCGCATCTTCGCCGTGGCTTTCGTTCGGCGGCGTTTGACGCCGATGGCGTGGCGACCACCGATAATGACTTGATCCGTGACGGCGTGTTGGTGCGCTATGTGCTGGGCAGTTATTCGGCGCGCAAGTTGGGGCTGAGCTCAACCGCCAATGCCGGTGGCATCCACAATCTGATTGTCGAGCCGGGCTTGTTCGATCAAGCCGCGTTGTTGCGGCAGATGGGGCGTGGCTTGCTGATCACTGAGCTGATGGGGCAGGGCGTAAACACTATTACCGGCGATTATTCGCGCGGTGCGGCCGGGTTTCGCATCGAAAACGGGGTGATTGCCTATCCCGTTGATGAAATTACCCTGGCCGGCAATTTGCGTGAGATGTTCGCGGCTATCGAAGCGGTGGGTAGCGATGTTGACCCGCGCTCATATCTGCTTACCGGCTCGATGTTGTTGGGCAAAATGACGGTTGCCGGTTCGGGTTGACAAGGCGTTACGTCAGCGCAATCGTGTTGCCATACCTTTCTATATTACGGCGTAACGCTATGAGCGATTTCGACAAACTCACCGAAGCACCGGCGGCAGGTGGCGAAATGCCCAGCGCCGAACAGCGCACTTGGGGCATGCTCTGCCATCTGGCTGCGTTATCGGCATTCTTCAGCGGTATCGGCTTTGTGCTCGGGCCGCTGATCGTGTGGCTGATCAAGCGTGACGAAATGCCCTTCGTCAACGATCAGGGCAAGGAGGCGTTGAACTTCAACATCACCGTGTTTATCGTCGTTGCTGTGCTCTGGCTTTTCGCGCTGGTTACTCTCGGGATTGGCCTGTTGATTGTTGTTCCGCTGTGGATCGTGATCGGTCTGGTGTGGTTGATCGTCACTATCGTTGCCGCGATCAAGGCCAATGAGGGCGAGTACTATCGCTATCCGTTCGCGCTGCCACTCAGTGCGGACTGCATTTCGGCGGCCAGCACGTCGAGTTGCTGACGTGAGGCAGTAATGCCAAGCACTGAAGGAAATGTGGATTTGTTCTGTGCGGCATCCTTGCCGGCTGTCTTGCCCAACTGCGCCGAATTGCCCTCGATATCGAGCAGGTCATCGCGGATCTGAAATGCGAGACCCAGTGCATTGGCATAAGCATCAAGCTGGGTCAGATTGTCCGGGCTGGCACCGCCGATCAGTGCTCCGATCCGCACGCTGCCTTGAATCAGGGCGCCGGTCTTGGCGCGATGCATCCGTTGCAGTGCGCTGATGGGCTGCTGCTGGCCAGTTGCTTCCAGATCCAGAGCCTGACCACCGCACATGCCTGCTGAGCCGGCGGCAACGGCCAGCGTGTGCAGCAGTTTCACTCGAACATCGGCACCGGCGGGCGCGCGTGCCAGGCACTCGAAGGCCAGCGCTTGCAAGGCGTCGCCAGCAAGAATTGCCGTGGCCTCATCAAAAGCGATATGTACGGTGGGTATTCCCCGGCGCAAAGCATCATCATCCATCGCGGGCAGATCGTCGTGTACCAGCGAATAGGCATGTATCAACTCGACTGCGACAGCGCCAGCGTCCAGAGCCTGCTCATCGGCGTGATGGATGGCGCCAGCGGCATAGACCAACAGCGGGCGCAAGCGTTTGCCGCCTGATAAAACGGCATGGCGCATCGCTGCATGCAGTCGTGTCGGCGTTCGTTCGGCTTCAGGCAACACGCTATCGAGGGCGTGCTCAATACGCGCAAGCCAGATCGTGAAAGCGGGGTGAGTCAGCATGCTTGAGAGCACAGCGCGATTCGTTTGGCATCGCAGTCAGCGTATTCAGCTCGCATCTGGCTTGAAGTCGTCGGCGTTTTCAGGGTCCAGTGGATCGGACAGCAGCTTTACACGAAGCTCGGCGTCATCGAGCGCACCCCGGCATTGCCGATACAACGCGATACCTCGCTCATAAGCGGTAAGGGAGTCTTCCAGCGCCAGATCGCCGGTCTCCATGCGCTGCACCAGCGTTTCGAGCTCATCCAGCGACTGTTCGAAGTTTGCCACTGGGCTGTTGGCCGCATCGCCACTGCTCGCGTTGCGTTCGCTACGCGTTCGCTTCGTTTGGTCGATCACGTCGGTTTTGTCGGGGTTCGCCATTGCCAAAGTGTGCAGGCAATGGCAGCTTAGGGTCAATCCCACGCATGTGCTGTTACCGATGATGCTGGCAATACGGCTGGATGCTGCCCAATCGGTGATAATTCACGCTAAGCTTGCACGATCGCGCCGCGTGATGGCGTGCCCTTGAGCGTCAAGGTTCAGGGGTTTGACAGGAGATTGCAATGTCAGTTGGCCCAGGTGCAAAGCAGGGTATTTTGTCACTCGCCATCAAGGACAAGGACGCGCTGTACAGCGCCTACATGCCATTTGTGAAGGGCGGCGCTGTTTTCGTGCCGACCCCCAAACGTTATTTCCTGGGAGATGAGGTTTTCTTGCTGCTGACCCTGCCCGAAGGCAATGACCGGTTACCGATTGCCGGCAAGGTGATCTGGGTAACGCCGAGCGGTGCCCAAGGCAATCGCAACGCCGGTATTGGTGTGCAGATTGCCGACACCAATGACGGCCAGCTTATTCGTAGTAAAATTGAAACCCTGCTTGCAGGCATGCTGGATTCAGACAAGCCGACACATACTATGTAATCGTTGTCTGCAAGGATGGTGAGATGCGTTGGATCGTGCTGGCGGCTAGCTGCCTGATGGTGGGCGGCATCAGTTCAGGCTATGTGCCCGGTCGACATGATGTCGATAACCCCTTGGTGGACCTGCTTCCGGACATCGCTGGCACGGTGGAAGTGGGTGCTTTCCTTGGCCGTCGTTTCCGCCATCTGTTCAATCGTTCCGACTCGTTGTCGGTGTCGCTTGGCACCATGGCCGACATTGGTGGCGTTTACAGCGGCTATACGCTTGATCTCGGGCTGGATTACAGCACCGCGTTGTCCAAACGCGTTCGTGCGCTAGTCAACCTTGGCGTTGTGTATGCCAGCGAGGGGTTCATGGACACACAGTTCGGCGTGGATGAACGCGGTTCAGCAGCCAGTGGATTGCCTGTGTTTGCGCCCGATGCCGGCATTCATCAGGTGTCTGCTTCCGCCGGGCTGAACATGCAGTTGAATCACCGCTGGGGGATTTTCGGGCAAGTGGCCTACACACGCCTCACCGGCGATGCGCGCGACAGCCCGGTGGTGCGTTTTGGTGGCGATCCAGACCAATGGCGCGTTGGTCTGGCACTTTCGTATCGTCTGGATTGAAAATCTCGTGCGTGGCGATCACCATAGCGCGTCGCGCAATTTGAACCAGGCCATCGCCGCTACCAGCAATGGCGTGCGCAGCGCACGCCCACCCGGGAAATCGCGGTGGTGGATGCGTGCGAACACATCGAGCCGTTCAGCCTGGCCGCGAATCGCTTCGCTGATGACGCGTCCAGCCAGGCCGGTGGCGGCGACGCCGTGGCCGGAAAAACCCTGGGCAAAATACACGTTGTCACGCAGCCGGCCCCAATGTGGCGCGCGGTTGCGGCTGATGTCGATCACACCGCCCCACAGGTACTCGAAATCGATGCCCTTGAGTTGCGGAAACACTGCATGCATGCGGGTGCGCATCACCCCGCGCAGATTCGGTGGCGGCAGGTTGGAGTAGCTGGCGCGACCACCAAACAACAGACGGTGATCGGCGCTGAGACGAAAATAATCCAGTGCCCAGTTCATGTCGGCAACGGCCATGTCGTTGGTTATCAGCGCATGGGCGCGTTCGGCCCCCAGTGCCGGGGTGGCGCCGATGTACGTGCCCACCGGCATGATCTTGCGATCGAGTTGCGGTGCGATGCCCTTGACCAGCGCATTGCCGGCCAGCACCGCGAAATCGCATTGCACGCTGCCGTGTTGCGTATGCAGCACCGGCCGTGTGCCATGTTCCATTCGCAGCACTTTGCTGCCTTCGAAGATATGTACGCCGGCCGCGCCGGCGGCTCGCGCCAGGCCCAGGGTGTAGTTGAGCGGATGCACATGTCCCGAATTGGCGTCGTACAGGGCGCCGAGATAGCGTTCGGAGGGCAAGGTGCTTTGCAGTTGCTCACGATCCCACCATTGCAGCGGGTAGCCGTAGTGCTCGCCGAGTTCGTGCTGCCAATGCTTGAGTTCGGTGACATGGCGGGGCCGGATCGCGACATGGGCGTGGCCAGCACGCCAGTCGCAGGCAATTTCGTGTTTCGCGATCCGTTCGCGGATCATGCGCACGCCTTCTACAGACCAATCGAACAGACGCCTTGCATCGGCCTCGCCGACCAGCGATTGCAGCTTGCTCTCGCCACAACCAAAACCGAATATTACCTGACCACCATTGCGGCCCGACGCACCCCAGCCGACCGATTCGGATTCCAGCACGATCACCTTGTAACCGGCTTCAGCCAGTTCCAGTGCGGCATTCAGTCCGGTCAGGCCAGCGCCAAGCACACAGACATCGGCCTGCTGCGCGCCTTGCAGACGCGGATGGGCCGCTGCGGCGTGTGCGCTGGCGGCGTACCAGGAGGCGGGCTGTTGCGATTTGTCGGGCATGTTCGTTCGCGGGTAGTGGGTGGCAATTCATCGATGGCAGTCCACCGGGTGGGCTGCCACAGGCACTCACACGGGTCGCAAGTACCACGCGTATTCAAGATCGGTGACTTCGCGATAGAAACTGCGCATCTCCTTGAGTTTTTGCTGGCCGTAGATGTGACGAAAATCGCTACCGAAGGTTTCCGCGATGAAATCGCTGGCCATGAAGTCCTGGATGGTATCGCGCCAGAACAAGGTGCGCGCTTCGGTCTGTTCATAAGCGTTGCCGATGATCGGCGGGCCCGGGTCGGGCTTGGTGTCGAGGCCATGCAGAATACCGGCGAGCACCGCGGCGGTGACCAGATACGGGTTGGCATCAGCGCCGGCGATGCGATGCTCGACGCGCACGTTAGCCTCGTTGCTGTGCGGGATGCGCATCGCCACGGTACGGTTGTTGAAGCCCCAGCAGTCGTTGAGCGGCACGAAGGCATTGAGCACAAAGCGGCGGTAGCTGTTGGCGTGCGGCGCAAACATCAGCATGCAATCACGCGACACCCGCTGCAGGCCGCCAATCGCATGGCGCAGGGTGTCGGCGGGTGCGTCTTCGGTACACGCGAAGATGTTGTTGCCGTCGCGATCAAGCACGCTGACATGAATGTGGGTGCCGCTACCGGCCTGGTCCACGAATGGCTTGGCCATGAAGCTGGCGATCATTCCCTGTTGCTCGGCAACGGCCTTGATCACGCGCTTGAGATATAACGCATCGTCGCAGGCCAGCACCGCGTCGTCGCGATGCTTGAGGTTGATCTCGAACTGCCCAGGCGCGTACTCGGCGACGGCGGTGTCGGCGGGAATATTCTGCGCGGCACAGGCATCGGCCACCGCGTCGGTAAAACGCTGGTAATCGTTGAGGTCTTGCAGGTAGTAAACCTGGGTGGTGGTATTGCGCTCGCCGGTGGCAGGGTTGCGCGATGTGCTGGGGCGTCCGCTGGCATCGAGCTCGCCATCGAGCAGATAAAACTCCAATTCAACGGCTACCACCGGCGTCAGTCCACGCTCGGCAAAGCGCTGTACCATGCGCTTCAGCACTTCGCGCGGATTGGCGGCGAACATGCCGCCTTTGGCGTCTTCCATCGCCAACAACAACTGTGCCATTGGCCGCGCTTGCCACGGCAGTGGACGCAGCGACCCGGGTACCGGGCGACAAATGCGATCCTCATCGCCGATGTCGTAGCCAAGGCCGGTTTCTTCCACTGTGTTGCCGGTGATGTCGGTGGCAATCAGCGACATCGGCAGGCACACACCGTCGGCATAAATCTTTTCCAGCGCATCACGGGTAATACGTTTGCCGCGCAGCAGGCCGTTCATATCGGGCAGGATCAGATCGATCGCGACGCACTCGGGCATCTGCGCGAGGGTTGCGGCATCGGCGGGTGGCAGGCTTGGCTGGGTCATGGCAAAAGTCGCTCAGGGAGTGGGTGGTTGGGAAGCCTCTTGAAACCTGCTGCGTGAAACGATTGCTGTGGTTGTACTTGTACTGCCTTGCGCCACACATTCGAGCTGCTCGCGACGCATTCAAGCCGCTCCCGATACTATCAGAGGCGGCCAAGAAGTGTAAAAAATACTCAACATATCAGGATTCTCTGGGCGGATGACCAGCGCGACTGGTACGCCAAAGGTAGTGGTGATTGGGGTGGCGGTTGCCGATCCGTGGATTGTGGCTAGGTGAAATGTTGCAATGCCCGTTGATAAAATCAAACAGCCGGAGTAGTGTCAGGCGCTGAGTCCACGACAGGTTTGCCAATGCATCGTGCCCCGCTGATCGGTTTGCCGTCCGACCGCAAGATGGTCGGTGTGCATCCGTTCCATTGTGTCGGTGAGAAGTACATTAGTGCGGCTGTGGTCGGTGCCGAGGCATTGCCGGTGTTGCTGCCATCGCTGCAACCGGCGCTGGATTGGGCGCAATTGCTGGATCGGCTCGATGGCCTGATTCTTACCGGCGCACCGAGCAATATTGAACCGAAACATTATTCCGATGAATCCTCCTACGAGGGCAATCTGCACGACCCGGCACGCGATGCCAATACCTTGGGTCTGGTGCGTCTGGCGATAGCGCACAAATTGCCGATACTCGCGCTGTGTCGGGGATTTCAGGAGGTCAATGTCGCGCTTGGTGGCAGCTTGTATCAAAAAGTGCATGAACAGCCGGGTTTCAATGATCACCGCGAAAACAAGGATGATCCGTTGGATCAGCAGTACGCACCCTCACATCCGGTGCATCTGGCCGAAGGTGGGGTTTTGCGGCAACTCGCGGGCAGTGACAGCGTGATGGTCAATTCATTGCATGGGCAGGGTATCCGCACACTGGCCCCCGGTCTGGTAGTGGAAGCCACCGCGCCTGATGGTTTGATCGAGGCGATTCGCCTTGATCGCGCCGATACTTTTGTGCTGGCAGTGCAGTGGCATCCGGAGTGGAAGCTTGCACTAAACCCCTTTTATCTAGCGATATTCCATACTTTTGCCGACGCCTGTCGGCAACGCATGAACCAACGAGTCTGAACCATGGCCAAGAAACGCGTTGCCAAACCGCAAGCCGACCCCGAGCAACAAGAAAGCTCACTCAAGCGCTGGCTCAAGGAGCGGCGCATCACCGAGGTGGAATGCCTGGTGCCGGACATGACCGGCAATGCCCGCGGCAAAATCATCCCGGCGGCCAAGTTTTCGCACGATTACGGCACGCGGCTGCCCGAGGGCATCTTCGTTACCACCGTCACCGGCGATTTCCCGGATGAATACGACGACCTGGTATCACCGTCGGACTCCGACATGTACCTGCATCCCGATCCGGACACGGTGCGCATGGTGCCGTGGGCGACCGACCCCACTGCGCAGATCATCCACGATTGCTGCACCAAGGATGGCAGGCCGCACGAGCTGGCACCGCGCAATGTGTTGCGGCGGGTGCTCGCGCTGTACGAGGGCTTGGGCATCGCGCCGGTGGTGGCGCCGGAAGTCGAGTTTTTCCTGGTGCAGCGCAATACCGACCCGGATTTGCCGTTGCAGCCGCCAGCAGGTCGCTCGGGAAGGCCGGAAACCGCGCGGCAATCGTATTCGATCGATGCGGTCAACGAGTTCGATCCCATTCTCGATCTGATGTACGACTTCTGCGATGCGATGGATCTCGATGTCGATACATTGATCCACGAAAGTGGTGCGGCGCAACTGGAAATCAACTTCGAGCATTCCGATGCGCTGTCGCGCGCCGATCAGGTGTTCCTGTTCAAGCGCGCCATGCGTGAGGCGGCAATGCGTCACGGTGTCTATGCGACCTTCCTGGCCAAGCCGATGAGCAACGAGCCGGGCAGTGCGATGCACATCCACCAGAGTCTGGTCGATGTCAAAACACGCCGCAACTTGTTCATGGGTAAAAAGCCCGGTCAACACAGCGATTTGTTTTCGCATTATCTGGGCGGACTGCAAAAGTACATTCCGATGGCGATGGCGTTGCTGGCGCCCAACGTCAACTCATACCGGCGGCTTGCGATGGGCGAAGTAGCGCCGATCAACGTGCAATGGGGCTACGACAACCGCACCTGCGGCCTGCGCGTGCCGATGGATACGCCAGAAAACACCCGCGTTGAAAGCCGCTTTGCCGGTTCCGATGCCAACCCTTATCTGGCAATGGCTGCAACCCTCGCCTGTGGCTATCTGGGCATCAAGGAAAAGTTGTTGCCGACCGAGCCGGTGAGCATCAGTGCCAAGACGCTGGGCCAGGATCTGCCGCGCTCGCTTGAAGAGGCGCTGGAATGGCTGCGCGATGCCGACGCCTTGCACGAGGTGCTGGGATCGCGCTTCGTGCGCGCCTATTCGGCGGTCAAGAAACGAGAGTACGAAACCTTCCTGCGCGTGATCAGTTCATGGGAGCGCGAATTTTTGTTGTTGACGGTGTGAAGCCGGGACTGGGGACTCGATGAAGCCGGGACTGGGGACTCGGGACTGGGGACTCGGAAAAGCCAAAGCAACAACGCAGAAGCAGAAGAAGACATTTCGCGAGATTGTCGTCCCCAGTCCCCAGTCCCCAGTCCCGGCTTCATCGAGTCCTAAGTCCCCAACCCAACCCAACCTAACCCACCAGGCCCCCGCAACCATGCCCCAACTCGACATCAAACACCTGCAAGCACTCGATGCCGCGCATCACCTGCACCCGTTCAACGACAACGCGGCGCTGGCGAAGAAGGGCACGCGTATCCTCACCCATGGCGAGGGTGTTTACGTATGGGATGCCGACGGCAACAAGCTGCTCGATGCTTTCGCTGGGCTGTGGTGCGTCAATATCGGTTACGGCCGCAAGGAATTGGGCGAAGCCGCTTCCCGGCAGATGACCCAGCTGGCCTACTACAACAGTTTTTTCCAGTGCACCACCGAGCCTACCATCCGCCTCGCGGCAAAGCTGGCGGAGCTGACACCGGGTGACCTGAATCACGTGTTCTTCGCCAACTCCGGCTCCGAGGCAAACGACACCATCCTGCGCATGGTTCGCCACTTCTGGGCGGTGCAGGGGCATCCACAACGCAATATCGTGATCGGCCGCCACAACGGCTATCACGGTTCCACCGTGGCGGGTGCCAGCCTTGGTGGCATGAAAGGCATGCATGCCCAAGGCGGCTTGCCGATACCGGACATCCATCACATCGAACCGCCGTTCTGGTTCGCCGATGGCGGTGATCTGGCGCCGGAAGCCTACGGGCTGGTGGCGGCGCAGCGGCTGGAGGCAAAGATTCTCGAGTTGGGTCCAGAGCGGGTTGCCGCATTCATTGGCGAGCCGATCATGGGCGCCATCGGGGTATATATCCCGCCGATGAGCTACTGGCCGGAGATCGAGCGCATCTGCCGCAAATACGACGTGCTGTTGATTGCCGATGAAGTGATTTGTGGTTTTGGGCGCACCGGTGACTGGTTTGCCGCGCAGTATTTTGGATTCCAGCCCGACATCATGACCCTGGCCAAGGGCATTACCTCCGGCTACATTCCGCTCGGCGCGGTGATGTTCAACGACCGGGTTTCCAAGGTGCTGATGGAGCAGGGCGGCGAGCTGGCGCACGGTTATACCTACTCGGGGCACCCGGTGTGTACTGCGGTCGCGCTGGAAAACATACGCATCCTCGAAGACGAGAATATTGTCGGCACCTGCAAGACCGATACCGGCCCCTATCTGGCGCAACGCCTGCACGAGCTGGGCGATCATCCGCTGGTGGGCGAGGTTCGTGTGGCGGGCATGGTCGGTGCGCTGGAGCTGGTGCCGGACAAGACCCAGCGCCGGTTTTTCAGCGAGCGTGGCAAGGTTGGCACGCTGTGCCGTGACATGGCGCTGGGCAACGGGCTGATTCTGCGTGCCACCAACGATTCCATGCTGTTTTCGCCACCGCTGATCATTACCCGGGCGCAGATCGATGAGTTGATCGAGAAAACCCGACGTTCCCTCGATCAGACCCTCGCTGCGATCGGCACGGCACGATGAACTGTAACTGCCACCACGCAGCGGGTACCATCAAAACCGGGGCGCCGTGGCAGGCGGCACCCTTGGCCCGGCACCGTTTCCTGTCCAGATGCGCTTGCTCGTCCCCATCCACTTTTGCGGAGGAACCGTGATGAAAAAATTCCGATTGACTGCATGCATTGCCGCCGTGTTGGTTCTGGTCGGTTGCGGCAAGGATACGTCGGCGCCGGAGGCGGCGAAGACGGCTGCCGCACCGGCGCCTGAGGACAAGGTCCTGAACATCTATAACTGGTCGGATTACATTGCCGAGGACACCATCGCCAACTTCGAGGCAGAGACCGGCATCAAGGTGACGTATGACGTGTTCGACAGCAACGAGGTGCTGGAAGCCAAGCTGATGGCGGGTGGCACCGGTTACGACATCGTTGTGCCCTCGCTGTCGTTCCTCGCGCGCCAGATCAAGGCCGGCGTATTTCAGCCGCTGGATAAATCCAAACTGACCAACTATGCCAACCTCGACCCCGATCTGATGGCGCGCATCGCGTTCAGCGATCCCGACAATGCACACAGCATTCCTTATCTGTGGGGCACCACCGGCATTGGCTACAACGTTGCCAAGGTCAAGGCAGCACTGGGCGAAGATGCCCCGGTACACAGTTGGGATATTGTCTTCAAGCCCGAGAACATCGCCAAGCTCAAGGATTGCGGTGTGGTGATGCTCGATACACCACAGGAAATCATCCCGAGCGTGCTCAATTATCTGGGCGAGGATCCCAACAGCTTCGATGAAGCGGTTATCCGCAAGGCCGAGGCGGTGCTGACTGCAATCAAGCCCAGCGTGCGTTATTTCCATTCCTCGCAATACATCAACGATCTTGCCAACGGCGACATTTGTGTCGCGATCGGCTGGTCGGGCGATGTGTTCCAGGCGGCTGACCGCGCGGTTGAAGCCGAAAACGGACAGGAGATCGCGTTCTCCATTCCGCAAGAAGGCGCGGCGATGTGGTTCGACATGCTGGCCATGCCCAAGGATGCCAAGCACCCGAACAACGCCTACCTGTTTCTTGATTACCTGTTGAAGCCCGAAGTCTCGGCGGCCATTTCCAGCTATGTCGCCTACGCCAGCGGTAACAAGGCGGCGCTGCCACTGGTTGAGCCGGAAGTGCTCGAAAATCCTGGCGTGTACCCGAATGACGCGACCCGCGCCAAGTTGTTCACCTTTGCCGTATTGCCGCCGGAAGTGGATCGTTTGTACACCCGCATCTGGACCACCCTCAAAACCGGACAGTAATCGCAACGTGTGGGCGGGTATTGCCCGCCCGCACCCTGTGGAGTGCGCGGCATGGCTGAAGTGAATGAGCAAACGGTGACTGTAACCGGGCCGATTGCGGGCAGCACCGCCAACCGGACGGAACGGCTTGGCGAGGAGCATTACCTGCGTATCGATTCGGTACGCAAGGAGTTCGATGGGTTTGTTGCCGTTGACAATGTCAGCCTGTCGATTCGGCGTGGCGAGATATTTGCGCTGCTTGGCGCATCCGGTTGCGGTAAATCGACCTTGCTGCGCATGTTGGCCGGTTTCGAGCAGGCCAGTGCCGGTACCGTCACGCTCGACGGTACGGTGCTTAATGGTGTGCCGCCGTATCAGCGGCCGGTCAACATGATGTTTCAGTCCTACGCACTGTTTCCGCACATGAGCGTGGAACAGAACGTCGCATTCGGTCTCAAGCAGGATGGCTTGCCGAAGGACCAGATCAAGGAGAAGGTAGCGCGGATGCTGTCGCTGGTACACATGGAAAGCATGGCCAGACGCAAGCCACATCAACTTTCCGGTGGCCAGCAGCAGCGCGTTGCACTGGCACGTTCGTTGGCGAAAAGTCCGAAATTGTTGTTGCTCGATGAACCGATGGGCGCGCTTGACAAGAAATTGCGCGGCGAGATGCAGCTCGAGGTGGTCAATATCATCGAACGCCTGGGGGTGACCTGCGTGATGGTGACCCACGATCAGGAGGAGGCCATGACCATGGCGCACCGCATCGCGATCATGGATGCCGGGCGTATCCGCCAAGTGGGCACGCCCGATGAAGTCTACGAGCAACCGGCGAATCGCTTCACCGCCGAGTTCATCGGTTCGGTGAATCTGGTCGAAGGCAAGATCGACGAGGATCAGAAAGATTACATCACCATCCGTGCACCGATTTTCAAGCATGCGATCTATGTTGGCCACGGTGTGACCGGCTACGAAGGGCAGGAAGTTGCGTTGGCACTGCGTCCGGAGAAGCTGGTGCTGAGCAAGGATGAACCAGCGCAGCGCTACAACAAGACGCGCGGCGTGATCGAGGACATTGCGTACTTCGGTAGCCACTCGGTGTATCACGTGCGCTTGCCAGGTGGCGAGCGACTGATGGCAAATAGCGCGAATGCACAACGCTGGGCTTCGGATCGCTTTACCTGGGAGGACGAAGTCTGGTTGAGTTGGGATGATCAGGCCGGCGTGGTACTGACCTCATGAATCGTGCCTTCAGCCGGTGGTTGCCAGGAGCGCGCTGGATGGTGATCGCCATTCCGTTCGCCTGGCTGTTGCTGTTTTTCGCCATTCCGTTCGCAATCACGTTGAAGATTTCCTTCGCTAGTTCGGCAATCGCCATGCCGCCCTACACGGATTTGCTGTCGTGGGAGGGTGACAAACTCAGCGTGCATTTGAACATTGGCAATTACCTTTTTCTGTTGCGCGACAGCCTGTACGTCAATGCGTATCTGAGCTCACTCAAGACCGCATTGATTTCGACGGCGATCTGTCTGCTGATCGGCTACCCAATGGCTTACGCCATTTCACGCATGGAACCGGCGACGCGCAATATTGCCTTGATGCTGGTGGTACTGCCATCGTGGACCTCGTTCTTGATCCGTATCTATGCCTGGATTGGAATACTCAAGGGCAACGGCCTTGCCAACAATTTTCTGCTGTGGTTGGGTGTGATCGATCAACCGCTGGAAATGCTGCATACCCCGTTCGCGGTTTATATCGGCATCGTGTACGCCTATCTGCCATTCATGATTCTGCCGCTGTATTCCAACATGGTGAAGCTGGACCGCCGGCTCGAAGAAGCCGCCTACGACCTCGGTGCCAAACCCTGGCGCGTATTTGTGTCGGTCACTTTGCCGCTGACCAAGGCTGGCATCATCGCCGGTTCGATGCTGGTGTTGATCCCGGTGGTCGGAGAGTTCGTCATCCCCGAATTGCTGGGCGGCCCGAGCACACTGATGATCGGCAAGGTGTTGTGGGATGAGTTTTTCAACAATCGCGACTGGCCGGTGGCAGCGGCGGTATCCACGGTGATGCTGTTGTTGCTGGTGGTACCAATCACCATCTTCCACCACTTCCAGGCCAAGGAATTGGAGCGCCAACTGTCATGAGCGCAAATCCAAAAACTGGCCGAATTGGCCTTGGCTTTCTGATTTTCGGCTTCGCATTTTTATATGCGCCGATTGTCATTCTGGTGGTGTACTCGTTCAACGAGTCGCGTCTGGTGACGGTATGGGCCGGCTTTTCGTTCAAGTGGTATGTCGAGTTGTTTGCCGATACGCAGTTGATGGATGCAGCGTGGACCAGCTTGCGGGTGGCGTTCTACACCGCGTGTGCATCGGTGGTGCTGGGCACCATGTCGGCATTGATGCTGGTGCGGATGCGCAGATTCAACGGCAAAACACTATTTGCCGGCATGATCACCGCGCCGCTGGTGATGCCCGAAGTCATCACCGGTTTATCGCTGTTGCTGCTGTTCGTTTCGTTCGGCGATATTTTCGGCTTCAATTTTCCGCGAGGCATGGTCACGATCTGGATTGCCCACGTCACCTTCTGCGTGGCCTTTGTCACCGTGGTGTTGACTTCGCGTCTGGGCGAGATGGATCGCGCGCTGGAAGAGGCCGCGATGGATCTGGGCGCCAACCGGCTCAAGGTGTTTTTTGTCATCACCTTGCCGATTATCGCGCCCGCACTGCTTTCCGGCTGGCTGCTCGCGTTCACCTTGTCGCTGGACGATCTGGTAATCGCCAGCTTCGTGTCGGGGCCATCGTCAACCACTTTGCCGATGAAGGTGTTTTCCTCAGTCCGGCTGGGCGTCAGCCCAAAGATCAACGCGCTGGCCACCTTGCTGATTGTGGTGATGTCGATCGCTGCGGCCATCGCCTGGTCGTTGATGGCACGCGAAGAACGCAAGCGCCAGCGCGACATGCGTATGGCAATTGCGCAGACCGATTGAGGAGCACACGATGGACGTGGAAATCATCAACCCGTGGACGGGCGATTGCGACTACTGTTACGACTATATGGCCGAGCTTGCGGTGGAGGCGAGGCTAGCGGCATCCGTGCGTGGCTTTGCCGATTGGTCGCGGCGCACGCTTGCCGAACGTGCCGATGCACTGCGGCAGGTGGCCGCCGGGCTGCGCAGCGAACGTGAATCATTGGCGGCGCTGATGAGCGCCGAAATGGGCAAGTTGCGACGTGAAGGACTGGCCGAAATCGAAAAATCGGCATCGGCCTGTGAATACTATGCCGAGCGCGCCGGTGATTATCTGGCTGACACCGCCGTTGCTACCGAGGCACATCGCAGTTACGTCAGCTATCAGCCGATCGGTTGTGTGCTGGCAATCATGCCATGGAACTTCCCCGTCTGGCAGGTGTTCCGCTTTCTTGCCCCCGCCTTGATGGCCGGCAATGTGGCCTTGCTCAAGCACGCGATTACCGTGCCGCGCTGTGCCGATGCGATTGCCCGTATCGTTCATGCGGCTGGTGTGCCCACGGGTGCGTTTGGCGTGTTGCACATCGACAACGAGATGGCCGCGCGAGTGATCGCTGATACGCGTATTGCGGCTGTTTCGCTCACTGGCAGCGAGCGTGCTGGTCGTTCGGTCGCAACGACAGCCGGCAAACACCTGAAGAAATGCGTCTTGGAGCTCGGCGGTAGCGATGCGTTTATCGTTCTCGATGATGCCGATATGGATCGTGCGATTGCAGTGGCGGTAGCGTCACGTTTTGGCAACGCCGGGCAAACCTGTATTGCAGCGAAACGCTTTATTGTGGTAAAAAAAGCGTTAAGTGCGTTTACGGAACGGTTGCTGGCTGCAACGCAGGGCCTGGTAGTTGGTGATCCCATGCACGAGGCAACCAGCCTGGCGCCGATGGCGCGCGCGGATTTGCGCCATGCCGTTCATGCTCAAGTTGAGCGTAGCCTTGCTGCCGGGGCCAGCGCGCTGATCGGTTGCCGGCTGCCTGAGCATCCCTGTGCCTATCCAGCGAGTGTGCTGGCGGGTGTTGCGCCGGGTATGCCGGCTTGGGATGAAGAATTGTTCGGGCCGGTGGCCAGCGTGATTACAGTTGCCGATGATGCCGAAGCGGTACGGGTGGCCAACGACACTCGCTTCGGCTTGGGCGCGAGTGTCTGGGGCGAGGATCGTGACCGGGCAGAGCAAGTTGGGCGGCAATTGCAGGTCGGTGCGGTATTTGTCAACGCACTGGTGCGCTCGGATGTGCGCCTGCCATTTGGCGGTACCAAACAATCGGGTTATGGCCGAGAGCTGGCCGAACATGGCATTCGCGAGTTCGTCAACATCCGCACTATGTGGGTGGAATGACGGGCAGGCGAAACCGGGAGGGTAGTGGGCGACGCGATCCGGGGGCTCGGGCCGTCAATTCAGTTGTTTTTTGAAGTTCAACGAAAGGGGCTAAAACAATGAAACAAACGATCAAGTTGGGTCTGGTGGTGTCTTTGGTGGCCTGTATGCCGGCAATGGCGCAAGAAGAGAGCGAGAGCGCCTGGAGTGTCAGTGGCAATGTCACCGCGACCAGCGACTATGTGTTCCGTGGCATTTCACAGAGCAGTGAGAAGATTGCTTTACAGCCGTCGTTCACAGTGGAGCACGAGAGCGGCTTGTACGGTTACGTGTGGGCTTCCAATGTTGATTTTGATGAGTTGGGCGATGGCATCAACGTCGAGGTCGATTACAGCCTTGGTTGGGCCGGTGATGTGGCCGATGGCGTGAATCTCGATCTGTCCGCAGTGCGCTACACCTATCCGGGTTCCAACTCCGGCTTTGGTATCGACTACAACGAATACATCGGCAAGGTAACCCTGTCCGACAACTGGTTCGCGTTGATCGGTTACACCGACGATTACGTCAATTCCAGCGAAAGCGCGATCTACTACCAGGTCGGTGGTGGTTGGGACATCGGCGAGACCGGCGTGGCGTTTGGCGCCACTGCGGGTTACTACGACTTGTCCAACTACGCCGGTGCCAGCTACTACGATTTCAAGGCGGGTTTCAGCAAGGATTTCGGGCCGGTCAACCTGGATCTGTCGTACTACGATACATCCAGCATGAGCGAAGAGATCGCACCCAGGGACTGGGCCAATGCCCGCGTCGTGCTGACCGCATCGCTGGATTTCGACTTCTAAAACGTAATTGCCACGGAGCCGGCAACCGGCTCCGTGGCGGACGAGTGTATTCACGGTTTGTCCTGGTTTGCCGCTACCGCAATCGCTCGATCAACCGTCGCGAACGCTCGCTCAACTGTTCAGGGGTATACGGCCGGGCCTGGGCTCGACCCCACACCGGCGATGGCCATGCCGGATCGCTGGTGTAGCGGGCAATCACATGCACATGCAACTGCGGCACCATATTGCCCAGCGCTGCCACATTCAGCTTGTCCGGAGCGAACAAATCCTTCAGCGCGTTCTCAGTGTCGGTGATCTCTTCAATCAAGGTGCGCCGTTGGTTGGCATTGAGGTCGAACAATTCGCAGGCATCGGCAACACGCGGCACCAGTATCAGCCACGGGTAGTTGGCGTCGTCCATCAGCCGTACGTCGCACAAGCCGCCACTGATCAGAGGATGGCTGTCATTTGCCAGTTGCGGGTCGAGCTGCCAGGCATTCATTTCAGTGTCCGTTCGAAGAAGGCGAGGGTTCGTGCGAGGGCATCCGCCGCCGCAGTTTCATCGTAGTCGGCGCGCTGATCGCAGTTGAAGCCGTGCCCCGCCGGATAGACATGAAACCCGGCTTCCGGGTGATGCTCACGGTGCAGAGCGATATCGTCTGCGCTGATGATCGGATCGTTATCGCCGAACAAAAACAGCATTGGTGCGCTCAGGCGCTCGTGTAGAAAAGGCACGGTACGGCCACCGTAATAACTCACCGCTGGCAGGTTGAGCCGGGTGTTGGCAAGAAAGGCAATGGTGCCACCCCAGCAATAGCCAACGACACCCACTTTGCCGATATCAGCCAGCGCACGTTCGGCGGCGCGTACCATCGCGACAGCGCGGTCAATGCCGAGTTGTGTAACCAGATCGCGGCCGCGGGCAACCCCTTCCGGCGTGTATTCCAGTTCGATGTTGTGCTCGACAAGGTCGAACAGTGCCGGTGCCAGTGCCACAAATCCGTGCGCCGCGAAACGATCAACGACCTGGCGAACGTGCGCATTGACGCCAAATATCTCTTGCACTACAACCAAAGCACCTTTTGCCGGAATCGGCGGGTCGGCACGCCAACCGCTGATGCGGCCAGCGGCTGTGTCGATCGAAACCGGGTGTCCCATGACCGTACTCCCGCCGTGTTTCTCCGCGTTTCAGTCTACGCCGTTTGCTGCAAAAACGCGGTTAAAAACGGCGCGGTGTAAGGCCGACAACGCGTTGGCATGTTTGGGGCTTGCAGCGAGCAGGAATCTTCGTGGGCACTCAGCCGGCGATATAGTGCTGTAGTTGTTCGATCTGCAATTGCTGGTCTTCGATCACCGCGCGCACCAGATCGCCAATCGACACCATGCCGAGCACGGGGCCATCTTCATCAACTACTGGCAAGTGACGTATGCGCATGTCGGTCATCACCTGCATGCAGTGCGTGGTGGTTTTGTCGGGCTCTACGGTGATTACCGGAGCGCTCATGATTTCGTGTACCAACGTGCTGGCGGAGGTTCGGCCCTTGAGGATCACTTTGCGCGAATAGTCGCGCTCGGACACGATGCCGACCAGCTGGCCGTTGCGGATCACCATCAGGGCACCGACGTGGGCTTCGGCCATTCGCTGCACAGCTTGCAGCACCGAGTCGTCTGCGGCAATGGTGAGGATGCGATTAGGCTTGGCTTGCAATAACTGGGCGACAGTACGCATGACAACCTCCATCGTTGTACACAACAATGCCAGCATCGCGCCGAAATGCATTTGAAGCAAGCAATGCGGCGCGTTTAATCGAGGCAGCTTTGATGAGACAACGTAACGGCGCCAGGAAGCCGGCCAAGCGCTTGCCCGCAAGCGCGCTTCCGGCCAGTCGAGCACGTATAATCGCCAGCCCCGCCCGCAACATCGGTTCATCTCATGGCTGTCAGCAATCCCAAAGTCGGCTTCGTCAGCCTCGGCTGCCCCAAGGCGCTGGTTGATTCCGAGCGCATCCTCACCCAATTGCGTGCCGAAGGCTACGACATCGTGCCCAGCTATGATGCGGCTGACGTGGTGGTAGTGAATACCTGCGGTTTCATTGATTCGGCTGTCACCGAGTCGCTCGATGCGATTGGTGAGGCGTTGGCCGAGAACGGCAAGGTGATCGTTACCGGTTGTCTTGGCAAGCGCCCCGAGCAGATCCGCGCCGTGCATCCGGATGTGTTGGCGATCAGCGGGCCGCAGGATTATGCCAGCGTGATGGATGCGGTACATGTGGCACTGCCACAACGCCACCACCCGTTCATCGACCTGATGCCGCGTCGCGACGACGATGTTGGGGTCAAGCTCACGCCAAAACACTACGCCTACCTGAAGATTTCCGAGGGCTGCAATCATCGCTGCAGCTTTTGCATCATCCCCAGCATGCGCGGTGATCTGGTGTCGCGGCCGGTTGATGAGGTGCTGCGCGAAGCGGAGAAGTTAGCGCGCAATGGGGTCAAAGAACTGCTGGTGATCTCGCAGGACACCAGCGCCTACGGCGTCGATCTCAAGTACGCCGAACGCGAGTGGCGCGGCAAGCCGTATCAAACGCGGATGAAAGCGCTGTGCGAAGGCCTGGCAGAGCTGGGTATCTGGACCCGACTGCACTACGTTTATCCGTATCCACACGTTGATGCCATCGTGCCGCTGATGGCTGAAGGCAAGCTGTTGCCGTATCTGGATATTCCTTTCCAGCACGCCAGCCCGCGCATCCTCAAACTGATGAAGCGCCCCGGCGCCGTCGACAAGACCCTGGAACGGATCGTGCGCTGGCGCACGATGTGCCCGGATATCACCATCCGCAGCACCTTCATCGTCGGTTTCCCCGGCGAGACCGATGCCGAGTTCGAGCAATTGCTGGATTTCATCGATCAGGCCGAACTCGATCGCGTCGGTGCTTTTGCCTATTCGCCGGTTGAAGGTGCAGCCGCCAATGCGCTACCCGACCCGGTACCGGAGGAGGTCAAGCGTGATCGCCTGGCGCGGTTCATGGCCCTGCAAGCCGAGATCAGCGAGGAAAAGCTGGCGCGCAAGGTGGGCACCATGCAGCGCGTTCTGGTAGACCTGATCGACGGCGAGCTGGCGATTGCCCGTTCCATGGCCGATGCGCCGCCGATGTGCGCATCATGGGCAGCGATGAGCACGATCTGTATGCGCTGGTGAACGACGAGGTGGATTGAGCCGCATTACGCGCCGGCGTAATGTTTAGCAATGTTGAACTTGGCGATACTTTGAGAGTTGCGCTGCTCACAGCAGAGCATCGGTATGCGGCGGGTCAGGCGTCAATCACGCCTTCGAACAGCCAGCCCAGGGTCTGTCCGGCATGGAACGGCACCAGCTCGCCGATCCGTTCGGGTACCGGTTGCGGCGTACGCCGCAGGCGCACCTTGCGCGGATTCAGCTGCAGGCCGTAAAAGCGCGGGCCGAACTCGGAAGCAAAGCCTTCAAGCCTTGGCAGCGCCGATTCTTGCTCAAACACCGTTGCGTAGCTTTCCAGTGCCATCGGCGCGTTGAAAATGCCGGCGCAGCCGCAGGCACTTTCCTTGGCATCACGGGCATGCGGTGCGCTGTCGGTGCCGAGGAAAAACTTCGGGTTGCCGGAGGTGGCAGCACGGCGCAGGCTTAGCCGATGCCGTTCGCGCTTGAGCACCGGCAGGCAATACAGGTGTGGGCGGATACCGCCGGCAAACAGCGCATTGCGACTGATGACCAGATGGTGCGGGGTGATGGTGGCGGCGACATTGGCCGCAGCGGCGCTGACAAATTGCACGGCGTCATCGGTGGTGATGTGTTCCAGCACCACCTTGAGTGCGGGAAAGTCGCTTAGCAGCGGGCTCAATACGCGCTCGATGAACACTGCCTCACGATCAAAAATATCGATATCGGCGTCGGTGACCTCGCCGTGGATCAACAACGGCATGCCGAGCGTCTGCATCCGTTCCAGCACCCGATGAATCTTGGCGATCGCGGTGACGCCACGTTCGGAATGGGTGGTGGCATTGGCCGGATACAGCTTGCAGGCAGTGAACACGCCTTGTTCGAAGCCGCGCGCGATTTCATCGGCAGCGATGTCGTCGGTGAGGTAGGCGGTCATCAGCGGGGTGAATGCGGTGGTCCCGGCTGCGGCCTGAATGCGCTGGCGATAGGCTTGTGCGGCCGCGATGGTGGTGATTGGCGGGCGCAGATTGGGCATCACGATGGCGCGGGCGAACTGGCGCGCGCTGTGGCCGACCACGGCGCGCAGCATGTCATCGTCGCGCAGGTGGGTGTGCCAGTCGTCCGGCTGGCGCAGGATGAGGGTGTCGGGTGGCATCAGAGTGTGGCGTAGGCGCCGTAACCGCGCAGGCGCTGGTAGCGTCGTTGCAGCCGGGTGTCGGGGTCGAGCGCTTCCAGCGCGGCGAGCTCGTTGAGCAATACCGCCTTGAGCCGGATCGCCATCGATTTGGGATTGCGGTGGGCGCCGCCGATCGGCTCGCGGATTACCTTGTCGATCAGGCCGTGGCCGAACAGCCGACGCGCAGTCAGGCCCAGCGCATCGGCGGCATCCTTGGCCTTTTCCGCCGACTTCCACAAAATCGAGGCGCAGCCCTCCGGCGAGATCACCGAATAAGTGCTGTATTCGAGCATCAGGGTGCGATCGCCCACACCGATGGCTAGCGCACCGCCGGAGCCGCCTTCGCCGATTACGGTGCAGATTACCGGCACCTTGAGCTCGGCCATTTCGATCAGGTTGCGGGCGATGGACTCACTCTGGCCGCGTTCCTCGGCGCCAACGCCAGGGTAGGCGCCGGGGGTGTCGATAAAGGTGAAGATCGGCAGTCGGAAGCGTTCGGCCATCTTCATCAGCCGCAACGCCTTGCGATAGCCTTCCGGGCGCGGCATGCCGAAATTGCGGCGAATCTTGCTTTTGGTGTCGCGGCCTTTCTGATGGCCGATCACCATCACCGAACGGCCGTGGATGCGGGCCAGACCGCCAACAATGGCCGCGTCGTCAGCATAGGCGCGATCACCGGCCAGCTCGTGAAACTCCTCGCACATCAGGCCGAGGTAATCCAGGGTGTAGGGCCGCGCCGGGTGACGCGCCAGTTGCGCGATCTGCCAGGCACTGAGGTTGCGGAAGATTTCGGCCGACCGGATGCGTAGCTTGTTGCGCAGGCCGCGCACTTCGGCTTCCACGTCCAGCGCCGGGCCATGGCTGGCATGACGCAGATCCTGGATCTTGGCTTCCAGTTCGGCGATAGGTTTTTCAAAGTCGAGATAGGTTGCGTTCATGCGCGGGCGATTTCCAGGCGACGTGCAAGTATAGCGTCACATAACCGCAACGAACCCCATTGCGACAGTCGCCCACAGGGTGGGCTCCCACCAAGGCACCGGCCAACCGGCAGCGCCACCGCCATCAAGCGTATCGCAATCGTGCTCAGTGCTGCCACGGCCTTGGCAGGTGCAGGCTGACCTCGCTGATTGCCGGCAGGGCGCGCAACTGATCGATCAGCTCGGGCTCGCAGCGTACGCTGTGTGCGCCGTTGATTTCGATCACACCGCAGCCGGCGGTGGTGGTGACCAGAAGACGCAGCGGGGTCGTACCAGGCCGGTGGGGGTTTAGTGTTGTTTCCAGTTGTTCCAGGGTTGCACTGTCGCGCAGGTCGATGCGCAGGTCCAGCCGTTGACCACCTGCACACAACTCGCGGTAATCCCAGCAGCGTTTGGCGCGCAGGCTGAAGCCGCCGGAAAAATCGTCGTCGCTCAGACTGCCCTCGATCACCAGCACCCGGTCGCGGCTGAGCATGGCACCGTATTCGATGAATGCATCGCGAAAGAACAGGCATTCCAGTTGACCCTTGCCGTCCTCGATCTGCACAAATGCCATGGTTTCACCGCGTTTGCGGATGGCGGTGACCATGCCGGCGATCACCACCTGGGCTTCGCCGCGGCGATCACGCTTCTGTGACAGCACCCGCTCCAGTTCGCCCAGATCAAAGCCGGTCAGGGCATTGAGCTCGCTGCGCCACGGATCGAGCGGATGGCCGCTGAGGTAGTGGCCCAGTGTTTCGCGCTCGCCGGCCAGCTTCTGCGCCAACGGCCAGTCCTCGCAGTGCGCCAGCTCGATGCTCAGCGCCGGTTCCGGGCCGCCACCGAACAGCGACACCTGGCCGGCAGCGCGTTCGCGCGCGGCCTGCTCGGTGGCACGTAGCACATCCGGCAACTGCGCCAGCAACGAAGGCCGGTTGCTGCCGAGGCTGTCGAGGGCGCCGGCGTGGATCAGTGCTTCAAGCACCCGCCGATTGAGCCGATTGCCATCAACCCGGCCGAGAAAGTCCGGCAGGTCGCGGAACGCGGCGCCGGATGCTCGGGCATCGACGATGGCGATACAGGCGCCGTGCCCCACGCCCTTGATTGCACCCAGGCCATAGCGGATCGCCTTGGCATCGGTCGCGGCGAAGGCATAGCCCGAGCTGTTGACATCGGGCGGCGCGATGGCAAGCCCAAGTGCACGAGCCTCGTTGAGAAAGTTCACCACCTTGTCGGTGTTGTCCATGTCCGAGGACAGGGTGGCGGCCATGAACTGCGCCGGGTAATGCACCTTCAGCCAGGCAGTTTGATAGGCCACCAAGGCATAGGCGGCCGAGTGCGATTTGTTGAAGCCGTACTCGGCGAACTTCTCCATCAAATCGAAGATGCCACTGGCAACCCGTGGATCAACATTGCGCGCAGACGCGCCGGCCTCGAACTTGGCACGCTCCTTGGCCATTTCCTCGGGCTTTTTCTTGCCCATCGCGCGGCGCAGCAGGTCGGCGCCACCCAGCGAATAGCCGGCCAGCACCTGCGCAATCTGCATCACCTGTTCCTGGTACACGATCACGCCGTAGGTGGGCGCCAGTACCGGCTTGAGCAGATCGTGGGCGTAAGTAACCTCCGCTTCGCCGTGCTTGCGCGCGGTCCAGTCCTTGTCCATTCCCGAGCCCAGCGGGCCGGGGCGGAACAACGCGGCCAGCGCAATGATGTCCTCGAAGCGGTCCGGGCGCGCGCGCTTGAGCAGTTCGCGCATGCCGCGCGATTCAAACTGGAACACCGCCACCGTGTCGCCACGCGAAAATAACGCGTACGTTGCTGGATCATCCAGTGGCAACGCGGTCAGATCGAACTCGGCCTCGCCGTTGCGCTGGCGTTCGGCATTGATCGCCTTCACCGCCCAATCCAGGATCGTCAGCGTGCGCAAGCCAAGGAAGTCGAACTTGACCAGGCCGGCGGCTTCGACGTCGTCCTTGTCGAACTGGGTGACCGGGCTGGTGCCGCCCTGTTCGCAGAACAGCGGGCAGAAATCGGTGAGCGGGCTGGGTGCAATCACCACGCCGCCGGCGTGCTTGCCGGCATTGCGGGTGAGGTCTTCGAGCTTGCGCGCCAGGTCGATCAGATCGCGCACATCGTCTTCGGATTGATAGCGCGCGATCAGTTCGGCGGAGGCGAGGTTGTTGTCCTTGCGCGCCGCCTCGCTTTCGCCGAGCGCGTCGTCGAGGCTGATGCCCAGGGTCAGCGGAATCAACTTGGCAATCGAATCGACGAAGCCGTACGGGTGGCCGAGAATGCGACCGGTATCGCGTACCACCGCCTTGGCCGCCATGGTGCCGTAGGTGATGATCTGGCTGACCCGGTCGCGGCCGTATTTTTGCGCGACGTAATCGATCACCTCGTCGCGCCGATCCATGCAGAAATCGATGTCGAAGTCGGGCATCGACACGCGTTCGGGATTCAGGAAGCGCTCGAACAGCAGGTCGTAGGGCAGCGGGTCCAGATCGGTGATGCCCAGCGCCCAGGCCACCAGCGAGCCGGCGCCGGAGCCGCGCCCGGGGCCGACCGGGATATCGTGTTGCTTGGCCCAGTTGATGAAGTCGGCCACGATCAGGAAGTAGCCGGGGAAGCCCATCGTGATGATGACGTCCAGCTCGATGGCGAGACGTTGCTGATAGCTTTCCGTGGTGTGCCCGGCGGCCACGGGACTTTTCTTGAGCCGTTCGGCCAATCCCTGCTCGGACTGCGCGCGCAACCAGCTCTCTACCGTGTGCCCGTCCGGCACCGGAAAGTCGGGCAGGTAGTAAGTGCCCAGTTGCAGTTCGAGATTGCAGCGCTGCGCCAGCTCGACCGTGTTTTCCAGGTATTGCTCGGGGCTGTAATCACGCGGGCGCTTGGGATCGTCGAGCACGCGGCCGCTGGCAATGCAGACCCGCGCCTCGTGCGCTTCGAAGTCGTCGGGCAGCAGGAATCGCACATCGTTGGATGCCAGCAACGGCAAATCCATTCGATCTGCCAGTTCCACCGCTGCCATGTTGAAGGCCTGCTCGCCATCGCGACCGGTGCGGGTGAGTTCCAGATACAAGGCATCGGGGAACAGTTCGCGCCAATCGTGCAAAATCCGTGCGGCGGTATCGTTGCGACCACCCGCGAGATGCTGACCGAGCAGGCTTTGCCGCCCGGCGATAACCACCAGTCCGCTGCGTTCGTCGTATAACCAGGCGGGCTTGACGCAGACCAGATCGCCGCGATGGCCTTCCTGATAGGCACGCGACAGCAAACGCGACAAGCCCAGATAGCCATCGCGGTTGCGGCACAGCAAGCTCAGGCGTGAGGGCGGTTGGCCCTCATCGGCCAGCCAGATGTCGGCGCCGGCGATCGGCTTCAAACCTTCTGCCTCGGCCGCCTTGTAGAACTTCACCAGCGCAAACAGGTTGCTCTGGTCGGTGATTGCCACCGCCGGCAAGCCCAACTGTGCACAGCGCTTCACCATCGGCTTGATGCGGATGGTTGAATCGGTCAGCGAAAACTCGCTGTGCAGATGCAGGTGGACAAATCGCGGTGTCATGGGCGTCGGCGTGGCACGGTCTTGGCCCGGTCAGGTTAAGTGGTGGCAGGGGGCGCTACGGGGGAGCCCTACGATACCCGTTTCAACTGCGGGCAAAAGGCATGATGCAGGGTAAGCGGGCCAAGCGGTCATCACAAGCCTTGACGGCAATCACTTGTGGCGCTCAGCGCCGGCGCAGGCGATAAACCACTGCACCAACACCTATGGCAGCGGCTCCGGCAAGCAGGTTTGCGGTGGTTGTGGCCAGCAACAAGACCAGCGACACCGCCAGCGCCAGCAGCGGAATCAGGCGTCCGCCGGGCAGAACCAGCGCGCCGGGCTTGTCGGCGTAGCGTTTTTGCAACACCAGCAGCGATGCCGCCGTGCCGATGTAGGTTGCCAGCCGCGCCACCACCGACAACAGCGCCAGTTGCACGAAGTCGCCCGACAGCGCCAGTGCCAGCGCAATCGCGGCCGGCACCACAATGGCCGCCACCGGGGTATGCCAGCGCGGGTGGACGCGCGCAAACAGTGCCGGGCCATAGCCGTCAACGGCCAGAGCGTACAAATAGCGCGGCCCCATCAGCACGCTGTTGCCGATGTTGCCGAGAATCGATACCACCGCGCCGAGCGTGAGCAACAGCACGGCCGCCGGACCGGCGAAACGGCCCGCGGCTTCGGCCAGCGGCGCGGTTGATGTCGCCAGATTCGGCAGTGTGCCAAGCGCAACCGCCTGGATCGCAACATAGGTGAGCGTGACCACCGCGATCATGGTCAGCATCGCAAACGGCACATCGCGTTTCGGGTTTTCATACTCAGCGGCTGCGGCTGGGGTGTTCTCGAAGCCGGCGTAGGCGAACAGCAGCAGCAGTGCCGCTTCGGTGAGGTTGGCGCGAACCGGTACGGTCGAACCGCTGAGATTCCCCCAATCCATGTAGAACACGCCAACCGCGACGAAGATCAGCAACGGTGCCAATTTGGCCAGCGTAAGCACCACCGCCATCTGCGCGCCGGACTTGACGCCGACGACATTGACCCAGGTGACCGCGCCGATGCCGAGCACGATCACCGCGGTGTGCGCCGGGCCGTGCGCCGCAGCCGGCCATAGTGCCGACATCGCCAGCGCCAGGCCGTTGGCCAGGGCGGCGATCGATGCGATGCGGGTCAGCCAGGCCATCCAGCCAACCTCAAAGCCGATGAAGTCGCCGAACGCCTCGCGGGTGTACAGATACGCGCCGCCAGCCTGATCGAAATAGCTTGCCGCTTGCGCGTAACACAGCACCAGCAGCGAGGCCGCCAGCCCGGCCAGCAGCACCGCCCACAGACTGGCCGGGCCGAGCAGCGCCGCAGCCGCTGCCGGCAACAGATAGATGCCGCTGCCGATCACGTCGTTGATCGACAGGCCGACGATCTGCCAGCGCGAGACGGCGCGAATCAGGGTCGGCGCGTTGTCAGTGGTTTGACTCAATGTGTGGGGTCCTGCGAGCAACGATGCCGGCGCACAGATTAACCGACATTCACTCCGGTTGGCCGGCGCCATCGACTGGCCGCTTGTGGCGTATGTAAAGCTGCTTGCGAACTTTCGCCACCACCTCACCATCGGTACCGTGAACGGCAACCTCGAACCAGTGTCTGACCCGCTCGCCGCGATCAGCGGCGGCGCGCAGCGAGGCGACGGTGTCGGCATCTAGATAAAAGTCAGCGGTTACCGTGCCACGCCCGGGCTTGACGAACTCGATATGCGCGGCTTTGTCCCAGACGATGTAGTCGCTACCGAGCTGGTGCAGCAACATCATCATGAAAAACGGATCGGTCATCGCAAACAGGCTGCCGCCGAAATGGCTGCCAACATAATTACGGTTGTACCAGCGCTGATGCAGTGCGACCCGCACCGCGCTGAAATCGTCCGCGATCCGCTCCACCCGGATGCCCGAGCAGGCAAACGGCGGCCACAGGTTCATCAGCAGCCGTAACCGCGATGCCTTCATTGTCAGAACAACAATGACGCCATCTTGCGCCGGTAGCGCGATACCAGTTCGGCATCATCGAGGATCAGGAACGCATCGATCAGGGCTTTGCGCGGCAGGCCGTCGGCATAACTGCGATCGCGGCGGAGCAGTTCGATCAGCTGATCCAGCCCGGCCTGCGGCTGCGCAGCGAGGATCAGGCGCACGCCCAGCAGGTGGCGTGCCTGCGCATCATCGGGATTGCTGGCGACCCGCGCTTCCAGCGTGGCAATGTCCGGCGCGGTGGCGACAAGCGCAGCAAACGCGAGGCGCGCACGCGCCTTGCGGGCGCGATCATCGGTGCCTAGATTGGCGGGTAGGGCGTCGAGCAGGCGCAGCGGTTCGTCGGTTTTGCCCAGCCGGGTGAGGGCCAGCGCAAGGTCGAGCTTGAGTTCGTCATTATCCGGCGCGGCGGCGATTTCCGCGCGCAGGCGGATCTCCGCAGCTTCCGCTGTTTCCTCGGGTGCATCGGCGTCATCTTCCGGAGCCGCACGCGGCACAATGCCATGCTTGCCCAGAAACTCGCGCAGCTTGGCTTCGGGCAATGCGCCGGGGAAACCATCGACCAGTTGCCCCTGTTTGACCAGCATCAGTGTCGGCACCGAGCGGATGCCCACCGCTGCTGCGAGTTGCTGCTCCTTGTCGACATCGACCTTGGCCAGCATGAACGCGCCGTGGTATTCGGCCACCAGTTTTTCCAGCGTCGGGGTGAGTTGCTTGCACGGCTCACACCAGGTGGCCCAGAAATCGACCAGCACCGGCACCTTGACCGAGCGCATGATGACATCGCGCTCGAAGTCGGCTGCGGTGGTTTCGAAAATCAGCGATTCGGGCGCTGGCACGGTGGCTGGCGCGGGGCGTGGCGTGATGCCTGGGGTAATCAGGGTCATGGGAATATCTCGAAAGCGTCAAGTCAGAAACATGATGCCGCTGCCGTCAATTTCAAGACAATGGCAGCATGCAGGCAGGTCGCCCACAGGGTGGACTACAAAAAGGCAGTTGCGCGCACCTGCGGAGCAATGGTGTTGCTCGCTGGTGCCAATCGGTGCTGTTGTGGGTGCCGGCCTGACGGCGAACCCTCTTGCGACAGCTTCGCGCGCAAGGCGTGCTCCCACAGGTGCGGCGTTTGTTGAGCACCCTGTGGGCGACCGAGCGAGCCGCGTAGCGGCGAAGTGAAGGCATAGCAAGCGCAGCTTGCGCTGTCGCACAGCGACTGACCGAGTGAGCGCTCGACGGAGGGATGGGTCAGGGCTGACGATAGACCACGCCGTCCTTCATCACGAAGTCCACTTGCTTCATCAGCGCGATGTTTTCCAGCGGATTGCCGGGCACCGCCACCAGATCGGCCAACTTGCCGGCATCGAGGCTACCCAGTTCATCCCAGCGACCGAGCAACTGCGCGGCGTTGCGAGTGGCCGATTGCAGGGCTTCGTTGGCGGGCATGCCGGCCTCGGTCATCAGCTCGAATTCGCGGGCGTTATCGCCATGCGGGTAGACGCCGGCATCGGTGCCGAAGGCGATCTTGACGCCCGCCTTGTAGGCGGCAGCGAAGGTTTTCTGGATCTGCGGGCCGACCGCCA
Source organism: Gammaproteobacteria bacterium HGW-Gammaproteobacteria-2 (assembly GCA_002840015.1). GTDB lineage: Bacteria > Pseudomonadota > Gammaproteobacteria > Xanthomonadales > Xanthomonadaceae. Next base: position 30,546 of record PGZE01000027.1, read on the forward strand.
GTGCCTTGGGCCGCACGATCTCGGGGTAGTAACCGGGCTTGGCCGCCATCTCGCCGACGAATACGCCGGCAAGGATGGTGGGCACGTACCAGGTGCCATTTTCTTTCATGAGCCTGCGGATTTCATCGTTCATGTAGGTGCCGTGCTCGATGGAATCGACGCCGGCGATCACTGCGCGCTTCATACCCTCGGCACCGTGCGCATGCACGGCTACCTTGTAACCGTAATCGTGCGCGGTTTGCACGATGGACACCACCTCATCGGCCATGAACTGCGGGTTGTCGCCGCTTTTGGCGAAGCTGAGCACACCGCCGGTGGCGGTGATCTTGATCACGTCAGAGCCTTCCTTGTAGCGTTGGCGTACCGCGCGTCGGGCCTCGATCGGGCCGCTGATCACGCCGTCTTCCGGGCCGGGATAACCGAACGCGTGCAGGATGTCGCGGTTGACGCCATTGAGCGGGTCAGCATGGCCGCCGGTGGTGGCGATGGATTTGCCGGCAGCATTGATGCGTGGACCACGCACCAGACCCTGATCGATCGCATTGCGTAGCGACAACGCCACATTGCCGCCCAGATCGCGCACGCTGGTGAAGCCGGCGAGCAGGGTGCGTTCGGCATAGCCAACCGATCGGAACGCAAAGTCTTCCGGGTTCAGGCGAAAGCCTTCCGAGTAGGCTTGGGCACTGGTCTGACTACCCAGATGCACATGCATGTCGATCAGGCCCGGAAGGCAGGTCTGCTGGCTGAGGTCGATGGCGGTGGCACCTTCGATGACGACGTTGCCGGCGTGCAATTCGCGGATGCGATTGCCCTCGATCACGACGGTGTGCGCGCCGAGCAACTTTGCGTTGCTGGCATCAAATACATGGCCGCATTGCACCGCCGTAACCTCGGCGGCGGCGGCGGGCAGGCTCAGGGCAATGGCGGCGGCAATCAGCACAAGCTTGGGCATCGCGGTTCTCCAGCGGGCAATGGGGCAATATACATCGGTGCGTGTGCAGGTCGTTACTGCCAAGTCCCGATATTCGAACCACTTCTGGCGCCAACAGGTTTCAGTGCGATAATCTGGCGCATTCCGAAACCCTGTCGAGTCCATGCAAGAATCCTATCAACCCCAGGCCGTTGAGGCCGCCGCCCAGGCATTCTGGTCGTCGCAGCACGCATTTGCGGTCAAGGAAGACCCGTCACGCGAAAAGTTCTATTGCCTGTCGATGTTGCCGTACCCCTCGGGTGCGCTGCACATGGGGCATGTGCGCAATTACACCATTGGCGATGTGATCAGCCGCTTTCAGCGCATGCAGGGCAAGAATGTGTTGCAGCCGATGGGCTGGGATGCGTTCGGCCTTCCGGCGGAAAATGCAGCGATCAAGCACAAGACCGCGCCGGCGAAGTGGACCTACGCCAACATCGAGCACATGCGCGAGCAGTTGCAGTCGCTGGGTTACGCGATTGATTGGTCGCGCGAGTTCGCCACCTGTCGGCCCGACTACTACCAGCATGAGCAGCGCATGTTTGTGCGCCTGTTCAACAAGGGGCTGGTGTACCGCAAGCATTCGCAGGTCAACTGGGACCCGATCGATCAGACCGTGCTCGCCAACGAGCAGGTGATCGAGGGCCGTGGCTGGCGCTCGGGCGCGCTGGTGGAAAAGCGCGAGATTCCGCAATGGTTCCTCAAGATCACCGATTACGCGCAAGAACTGCTTGACGGCCTGGATCAGCTCAATGATTGGCCGGAGTCGGTCAAGACCATGCAGCGCAACTGGATCGGTCGCTCCGAGGGTCTGGAGATCGCGTTCGCGGTGGAAGACAGTAGCGAAACGGTTCGCGTGTTCACCACGCGTCCGGACACGCTGATGGGCGTGAGTTACATGGCGGTGGCGGCCGAACACCCGCTGGCGCAGCGCGCCGCAGCAAACAATGCCGAAGTGGCGGCGTTCGTGGCGGAATGCCAGCGCGGTGGCGTTTCCGCGTTGGAGCTCGAAACCCAGGACAAGAAGGGCGTCGCAACGGGGCTGTATGCGTTGCACCCGATCAGCGGTGAGCGGGTGCCGATCTGGGTAGCCAATTTTGTGTTGATGGGCTACGGCACCGGTGCGGTGATGGCGGTGCCGGGGCACGATCAGCGCGATTTCGAGTTTGCACACAACTACGAGTTGCCGATCAAACAGGTCATCGAGCCGCTCGAAATTGTCGCGGCCCGAAGGGCGCTCGATGAAGGCGTCCCATTTGCGGCGGACGTTGACCGCCTGGGGGACCAAACTCCCAGAGATACTGTGCCCGAAGCTAATCGCCATGTTGTCGAGCAGTCGATAAAGAACTTTGAGCTTAGGTGTTCCAAAGAAGCGATCACTGAGTATGGTTTGTGCGTCAATTCCGGCGCCCTCGATGGCCTCGATTATCGTGCTGCTTTCGACAAGGTCGCCGAACTGCTCGGCGACAACGGCGAGCGCCGGGTCAATTTCCGCCTGCGCGACTGGGGGGTGAGCCGACAGCGTTATTGGGGTTGTCCGATTCCGATGATCCTGTGCCCGGTCTGCGGTGATGTGCCGGTACCCGAATCGCAGTTGCCGGTGGTATTGCCCGAGGACGTGGCGTTCATGGGCACCGGTTCCCCGATCAAGGCCGATCCGCAATGGCGCAAGACCACCTGCCCGAAGTGTGGCGGCGCGGCCGAGCGCGAAACCGACACCTTTGACACCTTCATGGAGTCGAGCTGGTACTACGCGCGCTACACCAGTCCGGGTGCTGCAGACATCATCGATGAGCGTGCCAATTACTGGTTACCGGTGGATCAGTACATCGGTGGCATCGAGCACGCGATCCTGCATCTGCTGTATTTCCGCTTCTTCCACAAATTGTTGCGCGACACCGGTTTCGTGCACAGCGATGAACCGGTCAAACGCTTGCTGTGCCAGGGCATGGTGGTGGCCGACACCTTTTACCGGCAGGGCGACGACGGTAGTCGCGAGTGGTTCAATCCGGCCGATATCGACATCAGCCGCGATGAGCGGGGCCGTGCCATTGGCGCAATCCTGCGCGCCGACGGGCAGCCGGTAGCGATCGGCGGCAGCGAGAAGATGGCCAAGTCCAAGAACAACGGCGTCGATCCGCAGAGCATGGTCGGCAAATACGGCGCCGATACCGTGCGCCTGTTTTCGATGTTCGCCGCGCCACCCGAGCAAAGCCTGGAGTGGAACGAGGCCGGCGTCGAGGGCATGTCGCGGTTTCTGCGTCGGCTGTGGGCGCCAGCGACGATATCAGTCGGCGTTACACATTCAATACCGCCATCGCCGCGATCATGGAACTGATGAACGCGTTGGCCAGGTTTGAAGATGCCAGTGCGCAGGGCAGGGCCGTACTGCAGGAAGCGTGGGAAGCGGTGGTCCGGATGCTCAATCCGATCACCCCGCATATCGCCCATGCGCTGCATCAGGCGCTTGGTCACGGCGAAACCCTGATTGAGGATCTGTCATGGCCGGTACACGATCCGGCGGCGTTGCAGCGCGATTCGCTGACGCTGGCAGTGCAGGTAAACGGCAAACTGCGTGGTCAGATAGCGGTTTCCGTCGATGCGCCGCGTGAGCAGATCGAGCAACAGGCGATGAACGAGGAATCGGTTGTCCGCTATCTGGAGGGGTTCACGGTGCGCAAGGTGATCGTGGTTCCGGGCAAAATCGTCAACATTGTCGTAGGCTAACGTAATGACAAGCCAACTGATTCGCTGCTCAAAACCCACTCGTGTTCGCAGTGCGCTCGGATTTGCCAAGGTAGCTCTGCTGCTGTTGCTTGTTGGCCTGAGTGCATGTGGCTTCGCCCCGCGGCGGGAATTCGTGGTGCCGGCAGATCTGGGCGCAGTGCGCGTGGTTGGCGTCGATTCCTTCAGCCGGTTGTCGGAGCGCCTGGCCGTCAACCTCAGCCGCGCTGGTGCGGCGCCAGCAGCCGAAGGGATGCCCGCCACCATCATTCGAATTAGTGCCGAGCGTTGGCATCAAGGGCCGTTGACGGTGGATGCAGCGGCACGGGTGCAGGAGTTTGTCATCAGCTACTCGGTGGATTTTGATGTCATTGCAGCAGACGGCAGCGTGCGCGTGCCCAAGCAGACAGTGGAATTGAGCCGTGATTTCACCTTTGATACCGCGCAGGCCATCGGTACGCCTGGCGAGGAGGAGGTGGTGCGTGACGAACTATCGCGGGCGATGCCCGCCGCATTGATGCGGCGGTTGAGCCTGCGCCTTGAAGCGGACTGATAATGTCGCTGACTCCTGAGCAATTGGCTGCGGAGCTCAAAGCGAAGCCGCTGCAGGCGATTTACCTGGTCGCTGGCGCTGAAACCCTACGCGTGCAGGAGGCTGCCGATGCCATCCGCGCCCGCGCCCGCAACGACGGCTTTGCCGAGCGGGTGGTTTATGACATCGACGAGCGTTTTGACTGGAATAACCTGAGTTACGAGCTCAGCGCGGCGAGTCTTTTTGCACCAAAGCGTTTGTTTGATCTGCGCCTGCCTACCGGCAAACCGGGGCGCGAGGGTGCTCAGGCACTGGAAGGCCTGTGCGATGGCCTTGCTGCCGACAATCTGGTGCTGATCTGCGCCGGCGACTGGAGCAACAAACACGGTGGCCGCTGGAGCGAGCGCATTGCTAAAACGGGTCGCGTCGTGTTGTGCCCACAATTGCGTGGCAATGAATTGCCAGCCTGGCTTGGGCAACGGCTGTCAGCGCATGGCCTGAGTGCCAGCCGCGAGGCAATCGACATACTGGTGGAACGGGTAGAGGGCAATCTGCTGGCCGCCGCACAGGAGGTCGATAAACTGGCTTTGCTTGCCCCCGGAGCGCGGCTCGATGCGCCGGCCATGGCGCAGCTGGTGGCCGATTCGGCACGCTACAACGTATTCGGTTTGCTTGAATCAGCCTTGGCTGGAGAAGCCTCGAGGGCACTGCGCATGAGTGCCAGCCTGTGTGCAGAGGGCGACTCGGTATTGGCATTGATGGGCTGGGTGGCAGCAGAGGTTCGCCGCATCGCTGCGTATGCTGCAGTCGCAGCGGCTGGTGGTGACGTGGGTTCTGCCATGCGCGCCGACAGGGTGTGGGAGTCTCGGCAGACGTTGTATCGTCGTGCCTTGCAGCGCCACAGTGCATCACACTGGGAACGCTTTGTTGGCCTGTGTGCGCAGATCGATCGCATCGCCAAGGGCCGCGCTGATGGTGACCCGTGGCAGGTGTTGGATCGCTTGCTTGCTGCAATCGCCGAACCCAAGGCAAGCCGGCGGCTGCTCAGCGCATGTTGAGCCTGTTTTATGGTGGCACGTTCGACCCGGTGCATCTTGGCCATGTTGCATTGGCGCGTGCAGCGGTAGCCTCTCTGCGTGCCGAGGTTCGTCTGGTTCCGGCGGCCAATCCGCCACACCGTGATCTGCCCAGCGCCAGTGCCGAACACCGGGCGCGGATGTTGAGCTTGGCTATCGCGGGTGAACCGGGCCTGTGCGTTGATGAGCGTGAATTGCGTCGTGGCGGACCCTCATACAGCGTGCTGACGGCGCTGGAGTTGCGCGAGCAGCTTGGTGAGCACGCGCCGTTGGGCATGTTGCTGGGCGCTGATGCTTTTATCGGGTTGCCGTCCTGGCGGCTGTGGCGCGAATTGATCGCGCTGGTGCATCTGGTGGTGGCGGTGCGTCCGGGCTACCCGCTGGAGCAGCTGCCCGAGCCGCTGGCGCAGATGGTGGAAGGGCATTGGAGTGAGCGGGGCGAAGACCTGCATCGGCTGCCAGCCGGGCGTGTATTCGTGCTCAGTGCCGGAAGCTACCCGCAGTCATCAACCCAGTTGCGGCAACGCTTGCGCGATGGCGGTAATTGGCAGTCAATGGTGCCGACCGCCGTTGCCGGCTATATCCGTGATAATCATCTTTACGGGTGCTAGCAGCCTGTCGGACTTGACACTGATCTACTCGGCAATTGCTCCTGCATGGCTCTACCTCCTGCATCCATGCAGTCGTGCGGAAAAGCCGAGATTGGTCAGATTTCCCGCTCTTTTTCGTTAAATGGCCCTGCCATTCGCTTCAAAAGAGCGAAAAATCTGCCTCAAACCGGCTTTCCCTCGCTACGATCGGTCAAGCCCGACAGGCTGCTAGGACCGCCAACGGGGCACATTGCACTACACTATGTGCCAGTTTGAAACTCCCCGCCTGTCGCTGACGACCCCATGGCCGGCAGTGACTGCCGCATATCTCTACCTACAGGTGAAACCCATTGACTTCACAAGCATACGTCATCAAAGCGCAAATGCCGGACCCGGCTCCGTCGCCCGAGGTGCTTCTCGATCTGGTGCGCAACGCGCTGGAAGAAATCAAGGCGAAGGATTCAGTTGAAATCGATGTGCGGGGCAAAACCAGTATTGCTGATTATCTGGTGGTCACCTCGGGAACCTCGACGCGTCACGTCAGATCGATCGCCGATGAAGTGGTACAGCACGCCAAAAAGGCTGGTGCCATGCCTTTGGGCGTCGAGGGCGAGCGCGAAGCGGAGTGGGTGCTGGTTGATCTGGGTGACGTGATCGTGCATGTCATGCTGCCCCGCGTCCGCGAGTTCTACGCACTCGAACGGCTATGGACGGTGGGTGATCAGCCGCCGGGCAGTGAGGGCGCCGACGATGAGTATGGCGAGCACACCACAAGCGATTGATTGCTCAAGCGATGCACGCCCGTTTGATTGCTGTCGGCGAACGTGCCCCGTCCTGGGTGGCCGCAGGTTTTGCCGAGTACAGCAAGCGTTTGTCGCATTGGCTGCCGCTGGAGTTAGTTGAGTTACCCCCCGGACGGCGTGGCAAGGGGCTCGACCCGGCGCGTGCGATCCTCGATGAGGGCCAGCGAATGTGTGCAGCCCTGCCCAAGAGCGCGCTGGTAGTGGCGCTGGATGGCGGTGGCCGTGCATTGACCTCCGAGCAACTGGCACAGCGGTTGGCGCATTGGCGGCAACAGGGCCGCGACTTGGCATTGCTGATCGGCGGCCCGGATGGGCATGCCGATGCGGTGCTGGCCTGCGCTGATGAAACCTGGTCGCTCGGCCCACTGACCCTGCCGCACATGCTGGTGCGCCTGCTGGTGGCAGAACAGCTTTATCGTGCAGCCAGCCTGCTGGCCAACCACCCGTATCACCGTGGTTGAAGGTAACGCGAGTTCCGCAGTCGCGTGCTTCGGAAACATTGTGTGGCAATGCAAAAGGTATCCTTGACGGCATGATTTTTCTTGCCTCGCAATCCCCCCGCCGCCGTGAATTGTTGGCGCAGATCGGTGTGGCATTCGACATTCTGGATGTCGATGTGCCAGAGCAGCGGCTGCCCGGCGAACCAGCCAGCGATTATGTCAGCCGTGTCGCACGCGAAAAGGCCGGTGCCGGCCTGTTGTTGGTGGCAGAGCGCGCAGGCGCGTTGGTGATTGGTGCCGATACCGAAGTGGTGCTTGATGATGACGTATTCGGCAAACCCGCAGATGCCGCAGATGCGGTACAGATGTTGACACGCTTGTCAGGCCGCACACATCAGGTGATTTCGGTGGTGTGGTTGCTTGGCGCTGGCCACGAAGCTCGGGCGGTGTGCGAGTCCAGTGTGCGCTTTGCCAGTTTGAGTTCAGTGCAGATAGCCGATTATGTCGCTACCGGCGAGTGTTTTGGCAAGGCCGGCGGCTACGCGATTCAAGGCCGTGCAGCAGCATTCATCGAGCATTTGTCGGGCAGTCATTCAAGCGTCATGGGCTTGCCTTTGTACGAAACAGCACGCTTGCTGCGTAGCGCAACGGGTAGCCGCTGAGTCGCAATGGTGGCACCTCGATAGAGTAGCGTGGTGGTGCAACGCAGTGGATCAAGTCCGTGTAGTTCGACTATTAATCCATTTGAGAGACGATGCCGGTGAGTGAAGAAATCCTGATCAACGTCACCCCGCGCGAAACGCGTGTTGCTGTCGTTGAAAATGGCATGTTGCAGGAAGTGCAGATCGAGCGCACTGCCCGTCGCGGCTACGTGGGCAATATCTACAAAGGGCGGGTGCAGCGGGTGATGCCCGGAATGCAGGCGGCTTTTGTTGATATTGGCTTGTCCCGCAGCGCATTTTTACATGCTTCCGACATCACTCGCAGCATGCCCGAAGCGGTAACGCTGAATGCCGACGAAGCGATGGTTGTCCCGCCTACGCCATCGATCAGCGAACTGCTGCACGAGGGCCAGGCAGTAGTGGTGCAGGTGCTCAAGGACCCCATCGGCAGCAAGGGTGCTCGCTTGACCACGCAATTGTCGATTCCTTCGCGTTGCCTGGTGTTGTTGCCCTATACGCACGTGCTGGGAGTTTCAGCGCGCATCGAGGATGAGCTTGAGCGCGACCGACTGAAAGCTCTGGTGGCAGCGCATGCGGGTGATTCGCCAATGGGTTACATCGTACGCACCAACGCTGACGGGCAAGGTGAGGACGTGCTCGCCCAGGACCTGGCCTACCTTGAGCGGTTATGGCAGCAAATTCGCGGGGCTATCAGCACAGCTGACGTGGGCCAGTGCATCTACGAGGATTTGTCATTGCCGCTGCGCGCCGTGCGTGACCTGATGCGCCTTGGCGTGGACAAGGTGCGTGTGGACTCGCGTGAAACCTTCGACAAGGTGCTGGCGTTTACCCGTCAGTTCATGCCCGATTGGGTTGATCGGTTGGAACATTACCCTGGCGAACGACCGATTTTCGACCTGTACGGGATCGATGACGAGATCGAGCGTGCGCTCAAGCGCGAGGTGCCATTGAAGTCCGGCGGTTCGCTGGTGCTGGATCAGACCGAGGCGATGACCACGGTTGATGTAAATACCGGTTCGTTTCTTGGCCAGCGAAACCTGGAGGAAACGGTTTACCGCACCAATCTGGAGGCCGCGCAAGCGGTGGCAAGGCAGCTTCGGTTACGTAATCTTGGAGGCATCATCATCATTGATTTTATCGACATGATGGATGTCGAGCATCGGCGGCAGGTGCTGCGCACCCTGGAAAAATCACTATTGCGCGACCATGCCAAAACCACGGTGTACGATTTTTCCGTGTTGGGATTGGTGGAAATGACGCGCAAGCGCACCACCGAGAGCCTGGAGCGGCAATTGTGTGAACCATGCCCGACCTGTAGCGGCCGTGGCAAGGTCAGATCGGTCGATACCATTACTTATGAAATATTCCGCGAAATCACACGCGCCGTGCGCCAGTTTGATGCGTCGCGGTTGTTGGTGATGGCTGCACCCGTTGTGGTAAACAAGATTCTCGACGAGGAGTCCGCAGCAGTTGCCGAACTGGAGGAGTTTCTCGGAAAAAGCATTCGCTTCCAGGCTGACGAGCAGTATCTACAGGAGCAATACGATGTTGTGTTGCTCTAGCAGCCTGTCGGGCTTCACTTGGCACGGGCTGCAAATCCGTCTGCGCGGGGCATGTTTCCTCCGAATCTTGACCCGTAGCGGTGCTACGCGCCGGCGATCCGGCGAAAATCTGTCCTCACGCAGCCGAATTTTCGCCTCGATCAGCAAAGCCCGACAGGCTGCCAGCGAATCGTTTCGCACACGCCGGCATGATCGATGCAGCACCGGATGCGTCGAGCATCGGCGGGTTTTCGCCGTATTCGCTGGAGCATGCTGATGTCGGGTACGTGGCATCGCAGGTTTCGCCATGCACGCCGCTGGCTGGTCTATGGCGTAGTGGTGGTGTTGGTGTTGGCAGCAACGTTGATGGCTGCGGCAAGCCAGTTGTTGCCGTTGGTAGCACAAAATCCGGGCAAGATCGCGGTCTGGTTGAGTGAGCAGACGGGCCAACCCATACGCATCGCTTCGTCAGCGGCGGTGTGGACCCGGCGCGGTCCATTGTTCACCCTTTCCGGCCTGCACATTGGTGACCCGGAAACTGGACTTGCCATTGATGAGGCACAGTTGTTGGTTTCAGTTTATTCGGGATTGATTCCCGGCCTGCCATTGACCGAACTGCGTCTATCCGGCGCCGCGCTGGCCTTGGTGCGCGATGATGAAGGGCGCTGGGGTGTGCGTGGTCTGGCTGACAGCACGGTTGCGGATAGCGATCCGTTTGATTTGTTGCAAGGCATCGGTGAATTGCAGTTGGTGGATGCCGCGCTGCACATCGACGCCCCTGCGTTGGCAATTGACTTCACCGTGCCACGCATGGGCGCGCGCATGCGGGTAAGCGATACGCGCATACGCGCCGGTGCAACTGCATGGGCCGATCCCGAATCGCCTCTATCGGCAACCTTGGATATCGCGCGTGATGGCAGCGACGGCCGATTGTTTTTGGGTGGGCCTGAGGTTGATCTTGCTGCGTGGGCGCCGTTGCTGGCCGTTGCTGGGGTTGAGGTGCGTGCTGCTACGGGCAATCTGTCGATATGGGTCGATTTGCGTGAGCAGCAAGTCGAAGCAGTTCGTGCGTTGGTTGATCTAAATGACTTTGCTTTGCGCGGGCGGCAGCCAATAGCAATGCCATCGGGGGATGTCGAGCCACGTTTGGGTCTGGATCGATTGTTCGCCGATCTGTATTGGCAAGGAAGCCGCAATCATTGGCAGTTGTATGCATCGCAATTGCGCATTGATGATGCCGACAGCACACAGTCATTGGATGGTGCGCGTGTCCAAAGCAGTGGCGACTTGCGCATCGAACTGCCTGAAGCCGACTTGCGTACCGTTGCCGCAGTGCTGGCGTTGAGTGATGTACCACCCCAAGGGCTGCGGCGCTGGCTTTATGGCGCCGTGCCGCGCGGCAGCGTCCAGAATTTGAGTTTTCGCAAGGATGTGCATGGCGAGATTGCAGCAAGCGGCCAGATCGACAATGTTGGTTGGTTGTCCGCTCCGGGCCGCCCTGGGGTCGAGGGGATTGCTGGCCGATTGACCATGGCAGGCGATGCGATGCGTTTTGAGCCGCAAATGCCAGCTTTTGTGTTTGACTGGCCGGAGGGATTCGCCGCACCCATCCATGGCAGTCTTGCCGGTGCAATACTGGGCTGGCGCGACGCCAATGGTTGGCAAATCGATAGTCCCGATTTTTCCCTCGTCGCCGAAGAACTCCGCCTGGATGGGCAAGTTCGTGTAGGTGCAGCCAATGATGAGCCGCTACGCATGGATATTGCGGTCAACATGGGTGAAGCGCCCATCGTGGCGGCCAAACGCTTCTGGGTGCTCAACGACATGTCACCGTCGACAGTCGAATGGCTGAATCACGGGCTGGTCGATGGCCGTATTGACGGCGGCAAAATCCTGATTTCCGGGCCGCTCGACGGTTGGCCGTATCGTGAGGGGCAGGGCCGATTCGCCTCGAATCTGCGCTTGGCCGATGTCAACCTGGCCTATCACCCGGACTGGCCCAATGCGCATGGATTTACGGGTGATGTCCAGTTTGTGGTGGGCGGCTTTGCCGTGCAGGCAAAAGCCAACGTGTTCGGCATTGATATTGACAAGATCAATGGCCGCGTTGCGGATTTTCGTGATGGGCGATTACAACTCGATCTGAGCGCCAATGCAAAAGGTCAGCAACTTTTGGCGGTGGTGCGCGGCAGCCCATTGAACGAAAAGTTTGCTGAGTCCATCGCGGGCCTGAGCATTGGCGGCAACGCCAAACTACGGGTCAGCATGGTGCAACCGCTGAAAGCTGAAGCGGGCGAGCAGCAGGTTGACGGCACGATCGATCTGATCAATGCGCCGCTGGCTGACAGTCGCTGGGATGTTGCTTTTGCCCGCGCCAATGGCCGTATCCGTTTTACCGGCAGTGGCCTGCTTGCCGATGGGTTGTCGGTACCGGTTGGCGAGGGCATGGCCAACCTGAACATCGCCGTTGGTGACTTCACCGCCGACACTGACAATGGCTTTGAGATGTCATTGCGTGGCCGCATGCGTGCCGATGACCTGATCGATCATTATCGCGAACTCGACTGGTTGCGGCCATGGCTGAGCGGGCAATCGGATTGGACCGTGGCAATCGACAGAACCAAAGAGAGTGTCAAAGTGCCGGCAGTGACTCGTCTGCATGTGTTCAGCGATCTGATCGGCACGGAGTTGTTGCTGCCCCCGCCTTTGCGCAAGGGGCCGGAGCAGGAATTGCTGCTGGATGTGCGCACCCCATTGCCGCTGGCTGATGGTGAATTGCAGCTCGGTTTGGGCGGCTTGATGCGCATGCGTGCTCGGCGTGGTGCGGCAGGCCAACTCGATGGCACGTTGGCCTTTGGCCGCGCCGACGACGCATTGATCGGCAACACCGGTCTGGCGGTGATCGGTGAAGTGCCGGTGCTCGATGTGATCGGTTGGGCCGGGTTCGCCACCAGCACCCGCGATGATGATGTTGCTGCCAAGGCCTCGCCAGTGAGCCGCGTGGACCTGTCGGCAGGACAGCTCGATTTGCTGGATCGCGCGTTCTCCGAGACACAGGTACAAATGGACGTTGTCGATGATGGCGTACAACTGCATTTCGACGGCGATCAGATCAAGGGCGTGCTCGATGTATCGAGCACATTGCCGGCGCTTGTTGGCCGTTTCAGCCGATTGCACTGGTCATCATCTCAGCCGGCTGGTGAAAACAGCACCCACGCAAGCGCGATCGATGTGCCACCGCTGGATTTTGTGATTGACGACCTGCGCTTTGGCGAAGCGCAGCTTGGTCGTGCGGTAATCAAGGCCTACCCGACGCCGGAGGGCTTGCATATCGAGGAACTGCAAACCCGCCATCCGGGAACGGACATCACTGCCAGCGGCGACTGGACGCAAATGGGTGGCTCGTCGCGTTCGCGGTTTGTGCTCGAATTCCGTGGTGACGACATCGGCAAAATGCTCGACACCCTGGGTTTTTCCGGGATGATCGACGGTGGCAAGGTCAAGGTGGTGATGGCGGGTAGCTGGCCTGGCTCGCCTGCAGATTTCGACATGAAGGCGCTCAATGGCACTCTGGATATCGACGTTGGTGCAGGCCGCATATTGGATGTCGAGCCTGGCGCGGGACGCATGCTGGGTTTGGTCAGCATCACCCAGATTCCGCGTCGGCTACTGTTCGATTTCAGCGATATTTTTGGCGATGGGCTGAGCTTCAACAGCTTGCGCGGTCATTTCGATATTGCCGATGGTCAGGCGCGCACCGACGACTTGCTGGTGCAGGCAGCGGCGGCGGAAATCCGCGTGCATGGCCGGGCTGGGTTGATCGATCAAGATTACGATCAAATGATCGATGTGCGGCCGAAAACCAGCAGCGTGTTCCCGGCGGTTGGCGCACTGGCCGCAGGCCCGGTGGGTGTTGCCATCGGAGCGCTGGCACAGGCGGTTTTACAAAAGCCGATGAAACATGCGGCGCGTACGGTTTATCACGTTACCGGTTCGTGGGCATCGCCCGAGGTAAAGGTAGTGGAAAAGGGGCTTGTTCCCGAGGCAGAAACCAGACCCAAATCCGAGCTAAAAGCCGCAGGCGAACCCGATTCGCAATGATCGTGCTGTCGTTCAGCGCGCATCACCCGCCGGTTGCAATCGCAAGGTGTGTGCTGTCTGGCCGGGCAGGAATGGAGTGGCCCTGCCGTGTACCCAATCACTGTGGCCGGAGCCCCAGAACGGCGATAGCGGGTGGCCACTCTGGCCGCCGGGCATGTGCAGCAAACCCTGTGCTTCGTGGCCCGGTGCCACCACCATGCGTTCACTGGCTCCAAACGCGGGGCCTTGTACACGCGGCATGTTGTTGTCGCCGGCCAATGGCTCAAATGGCATGCACAGTTTTGCGCGCAGCATGGCGGGCAAGGCATTCGCCAACGGGTGACAGATCGCTGCGGTATTGCGTTCGCCCCACGGCCGCGCCTGTCCCGAGGCGCTGACATCGGACGAGTCGAGCACTTCTTGCGCGGCATCGATCAGCAATGCATCCCATGTTGCGAACCGGCGTGACAGCAAGTGTGCGGGCTGCTCATTGGCCAGTTGCCAGGCGACACCTTCGATCTGCGACAGATACGGCATCGCTACCTCCTTGCCCATGGCAACTCGCGCCGGTGCCAGCAGGCCTTGTTCGATACGTTTGATGACACCCAGACGCCAGGCACGTACCAATGGGTAGCTGCGTGCATCGACGCTGGCATTTGCATCCCAGTGTTCGGCAAGCTTGGCCAATTGCGTGAGCGCGTCAATCCCATTGTGCATCGCTCGTGCCTGCATCATTTGCTGCCAGCGGCTGAGAAATACGCTGCGATCATCAAGCTGTATCGCCATGACATCGGCTTCGTTGAACTGCTCGCGAGCGAACAGGCCGTCGCGGATTTGGCCGGCGCGTGCGCCGAGCGCATAGCCTGAATCGCCGATCATCGCCAGCGCTTCACCATCGGCCACGCGTGCGTTGGCGCTCCACAGGCGCTGTGCAGGTGGGTCGATGACGTGTGGCGGCTGCGCTTCCCAGCCGTCCCAATCGCAACCAGCCACAGGGTCGAGTGGCGCGCTGGCGTCGCAATCGCCGACCCGGTGCGGAATACGGCCCAGCAATTGCCAGGCAATTCGGCCCGAGGCATCACCGATAAGCAGGTTCTGTGCCGGGATGCCGACGCCACGCGCAATATCCAGTGCCTCGTCGAGATCAGCTGCATGGGCAAAATCGCCAAGTCCAAAGTTCAGTCCGCCCTGATGCGCGGTCCAGCGCAAGGCTAGACCATCATCACCATCACTTTGAGTGATCGGCCCCCAGCGGGTTTCACGCACTGTGATAACAGTGTCGGGGGCACCTTTTACCGTAATCCGTTCCTGAAACACACGCACCGGCTCATCACCTTGCGCTGTCGCGTAGCGGGTCTGGCTGGCATCGGTATAGCGCACTCGATACCAATCCAGCCAATCGCCATAGGCGTTGGTGAAGCCCCAGGCGACATGGGTGTTGCTGCCGACGATCACTGCCGGCACACCCGGCAGGGTGAAGCCACTCACATCCACACGGCCTGCGGGGGCGCGTGGGTCGGGGTAACGTAATCGAGCACGAAACCAGATGTTGGGTGCGCGCAGCCCCAAGTGCATGTCATTGGCGACGATGGCGCGGCCATCGCCCGTCAACGCGCCGGCAACAGCAAAATTATTGCTGCCAGGCAATAGGCGTTCGCTGCTATCGGCAGCGCTGCGCTGGCTGCCATGCCGCATTTCAAGCGCCAGCGGGTGCGGGTTGAAGACGTGCAGGTCGTCATCATTGTCTGGTGCCGGCAACGTACGTAAATCCAGTTCGTCCGGGCCCGGCAGTGGCGCATTGCCGTAGGGCTCGCCCATCAACGGTGCGTCCCAATCGGTGCCGCGTACGGCAATCAGGCGATACAAGGCATCGGGCACCACTTGCCGGATACGCCATAGGATCAACTCGCGGTCGTTGCCTTCATCTTGCAGGTCGAAGAACATCGCATAGGATGCCAATGCCGTGTCAGCGGCACGCCACGGCTCGGGTTTCGTACCCAGCAGCAGATAGGGCCAGGGCCGGACGCGCAGGGCAGCGAGCCCGGCATTGACGCCTTCGCTGTAGGCGGCAATGGCATTGCGCTGGGTGCCGGCAATCTGGGCGAAATTGGCGTCCACGCGGGCGCGCAGGCGATGGATACGAACTTGCTTGTCGCGTTGCAGTGCAATCGGACCGAACAGTGCCGACAACTCGCCAGCAGCAGATCGACGCAACAGATCCATCTCGAAGAAGCGCTCCTGAGCATGGGCATAGCCCAGCGCGCGCATCGCATCCTCTTCGTTGTTGGCATCTACCGTGAGCACCCCGTTTGCGTCGCGATACAGCACGGCAGCTGCAGAAAGACCGGGCACAGTGAGCTCGCCATCGAGCTTGGCGAGGCTGCCCGATACCGTCCACCAACCGGCACCGATGCCTGACAGCAGCAAGACGACAAAAAGTACCGTTATGCGTTTAAGCCACTTGCCCATGGTTTTTCATCCGATCTGACTTGCGTCAACAGTGTTCTGCATTGTAGGGGGCACAATCATGTTCAGGTTGACTGAACCCGGTCAAACGTGTCGTCGGGCAAACTTGTGTTGCGACCCCAAATATGTGTCAAAATACGATCAATTCGCATTCGCAGGTAAGGGTGATGCTGCTCTCGCAACTGGCACAAGGGGTTATGGCGGTGATTGCCGGCGTTGATGGCGTTGGTGAGGCCGACTCGATTGCGCGCCGGTTACAAGACTTGGGTTTTGTTGATGGCGAACCCGTTCGGGTGATTGCCCGTGGCCCTTTTGGTGGTGAGCCGCTGGCGGTGCAGATTGGCTTTACCCGTTTCGCATTGCGGATCGCCGAGGCCAACCGGGTGCGCGTTGCGGTGGGGGCTGACACGCCATGAGCGCGGCGGCGATGCATATTGCCCTGGTCGGCAACCCAAACTGCGGCAAAACCGCTTTGTTCAACCGCTTGACCGGTAGCCGGCAGAAGGTCGCCAACTATCCAGGTGTCACTGTCGAGCGCAAAGAAGGGCATTTCCACTCAGCCACGGGGCGGCATTATCGTGTGCTCGATTTGCCAGGTGCTTACAGTCTGGATGCAGTCAGCCTGGAAGAGGTCATTACACGTGATGTCTGCCGTGGCGTGCATCCCGATGAACGCGCGCCGGAAATCATGGTGTGTGTGGTCGATGCCACAAATCTGCGACTGCATCTGCGTTTTGTGCTGGAATTGCGCGCATTGGGCCGGCCAATGATCGTGGCTTTGAACATGATGGATGCGGCTGCCCGGCGCGGCATCCGCATTGATACCGCAGCCTTGTCTGCCGAACTCGGGTTGCCAGTGCTGGAGACGATTGCGGTGCGGCGCGGTGGCAGCGATGCGCTGGTACAGGCGCTCGACACATTCTCCTGGCAGGCCGATGCAGCGAATACGGTTACGCTGAGTAAACCCGAAATGCACGCCGAAGTGCGGCGTCTGATTGCTGGTGCCGTGCATTTGCCAACACACGACCCGGTGCTGGATGAGCGTCTGGATCGAATCTTGCTGCATCCGACTTGGGGCCTGGCGGTGTTGGCCGGCTTGATGTTCGTGATGTTCCAGGCGGTTTACGTCTGGGCGGCGCCAATGATGGATGCCATCGACGCGTCGATCGGCAGTTTGGGCGTCTGGGCCCACGGCGTGTTGCCAGATGGCCCGCTGCGCAGTTTATTGGTGGATGGTGTGATTGCAGGCATCGGTGCGGTGCTGGTGTTCTTGCCGCAAATCCTGATTTTGTTCACCTTCATATTGCTGCTTGAGGAAAGCGGCTATTTGCCCCGTGCCGCATTTTTGCTCGATCACACCATGGCATCGGCGGGTTTGTCCGGGCGTTCGTTCATTCCGCTGCTATCCAGTTTCGCCTGTGCAGTGCCCGGCATCATGGCAGCGCGTTCGATTGCCGATCCGCGTGATCGACTGGCGACCATCCTGGTAGCACCGTTGATGACCTGCTCGGCACGGCTGCCGGTGTATGCGCTGTTGATCGCTGCGTTCATCCCGCGGCAGCAAGTGCTGGGTGTATTGAATCTGCAAGGTTTGGTGCTGTTCTCGCTTTATGTGTTCGGCATCGTCAGCGCGCTGGCGGTAGCGTATGTGATGAAAAAATGGCGCCGTGATGGCGGCGAACACCCCCTGCTGCTGGAGCTGCCGTCGTATCGCCTGCCGCACCCGCGTGATTTGTTGCTTGGGTTGTGGGAGCGCGCCTTGATCTTCTTGCGCCGCGTCGGCGGCGTCATTCTGGCGATGACCATTTTGCTGTGGTTCCTGCTCTCATATCCGGGCATGCCTGATGGTGCTGCCGGCGCCGCGATTGATTACAGTTTTGCCGGTCGCATCGGTCACGCAATGACGCTGCTGTTTGCACCGATTGGTTTTGACTGGCGCATCTGCATTGCCCTGATTCCGACCATGGCCGCACGCGAAGTGATGGTGTCATCGCTGGCCACCGTTTACGCGGTAGCGGCGGATGATCAGGCGGCGCAGGCGTTGTCGCCGTTGCTGGCACAGGATTGGTCGTTGGCGACGGCGCTGGCGCTGCTGGTGTGGTTCGTTTACGCGCCGCAGTGTGTCTCTACGCTGGCCACGATCCGACGCGAAACCAATTCCTGGAAACAGGTCGGCATCGCCGCCGGCTACCTGTTCGCGCTTGCCTATCTGGCTGCCTTTGTCACCTACCGCGTGGCGCTCTGGCTTGGGGCAGGCTGAGATGCAAAGCATGACCTTGCAATATTTGTTGCTCGCTCTGGCACTGCTGTGGAGCATCGCCTTTATCGTGCAGCGCCAGTTTCCGTCAGCGCTGCGCGCACTACGGGTGCGCCTTGTGTTGCGCTTGTTGGCGTCGTCGCGGCCAGCCTGGCAGCAACGGCTCGGGCGCAAGCTGGCACCTCCGCCAGCGATTGCCAGTACGTGCGCTGTCGGCAGCGGTTGTGGCGGCTGTGAAAAGGCGGGAAGCCATTGAACGCCTACATCCGGAACACGCCGAAAGGTTCGCTATTGATCGGTGCGTTCAAGCAGGCTGACAAGGCCAGGCCCAGTACGCGGCGCGTGTCCGCCGGGTCAATGATGCCATCGTCCCAAAGCCGCGCAGTGGCGTAATAGGGGTTGCCCTGGCTTTCGTACTGGCTGCGGATCGGTGCCTTGAATTGTTCTTCTTCGTCGCTGCTCCAGGCTTCACCTTTGCTCTCGATACCGTCGCGCTTCACCGTTGCCAGTACCGATGCGGCCTGTTCGCCGCCCATCACGCTGATTCGGGCATTGGGCCACATCCATAAAAAGCGCGCGCCGTAAGCGCGGCCACACATGGCGTAATTGCCAGCCCCAAAACTGCCGCCAATGACCACGGTGAACTTGGGCACATGCGAACAGGCCACGGCGGTGACCATCTTGGCGCCGTCTTTGGCGATACCGGCATTTTCGTATTTTTTGCCGACCATGAAGCCGGTGATGTTCTGCAAAAACACCAGCGGGATATTGCGCTGATTGCACAGTTCGATGAAGTGCGCGCCCTTGAGCGCACTTTCGGCAAACAGGATGCCATTGTTGGCGATGATGCCCACGGGGTAACCGTGCAGATGTGCGAAACCGCAGACCAATGTTGTGCCGTAACGCGCCTTGAACTCATGCAGTTCCGAGCCATCAACCAGACGGGCGATGACTTCACGGATGTCGAAGGGCCGGCGGGTATCGTGCGGCACGATACCGTACAGATCGTCGGTTGGGTAAGCCGGTTCGCGTGATGCTTGAACCGCCACCGGCATCGCCTTGCGGCGATTGAGATGACTTACCGTTTCACGTGCGATTTCCAGTGCGTGACGGTCATTTTCGGCAAAGTGATCGGCCACCCCGGAAACACGGGTATGAACATCGGCACCGCCCAGCGATTCGGCATCCACCACTTCGCCGGTGGCAGCCTTCACCAACGGCGGGCCGCCGAGGAAGATCGTGCCTTGTTCGCGCACGATGATGCTTTCATCACACATTGCCGGCACGTAGGCACCACCCGCCGTACACGAGCCCATCACCACCGAGATTTGCGGGATATTCTGTGCGCTCATGCGCGCCTGGTTGTAGAAAATCCGCCCGAAGTGTTCCTTGTCGGGGAATACCTCATCCTGCAATGGCAAAAACGCACCGCCGGAATCCACCAGATAGACACAGGGCAGGTGATTTTCGCGTGCCACTTCCTGGGCACGCAGATGTTTTTTGACGGTCATCGGGAAGTAGGTGCCACCTTTCACCGTGGCGTCATTGGCCAGCACCATTACCTCACTGCCGTGTACGCGGCCGATACCAGCGATCAGCCCGGCACTTGGTGCGGCGCCATCGTACATCCCTTCGGCCGCCAAAGGGCACAGTTCCAGGAACGGTGAGCCGGGGTCGAGCAGGGCGGTAATGCGATCACGTGGCAGCAACTTGCCGCGCGCGGTGTGTTTGTCGCGGGCCTTGTCGCCGCCACCCAGCGCTGCTTGCGCGAGGCGTTGGCGAAGCTCGGTGACCAGACCACGCAGGTGCTCGGCGTTGGCAATGAATTCAGCTGAGCGATTGTCGATTTGCGACTTCAGAACTGGCATGGGCATGGCGGTTGTTGTCGGGGTATCTAGGATACCCAAGAACAACGCCGGAGATGCGGAAATGACAAGGCCCGCCGAAGCGGGCCTTGTCATTGCAGCGTGTCGCTTGGCTACGATGCGAAACTCAGCCGCCAGCGGAATCTTTGACGTCTTCGGCGGCTTTGTCTAATGCTTCGCCAGCGGCGTCAAGTGAGTCACCTGCTGCATCCAGCGCATCGCCAGCGGCCGCATTGGCTGCGTCAGCAGCTTGTGTTGCGGCATCGGCGGCATCACCGGCGGTAGCGGCCGCTTCGCCAGCAGCGTCGGCGGCTACAGCAGCGGCATCGGCAGCGGCACCGGCCGCTTCACCAGCGGCGGAAGCATCAGCAGCAGCGGTCGCGGCATCGGCTGCCTCGTTCGCGCTGCTGGCAGCGGTTCCCGACTCGGCAGCCGGCTCTGGTGCTGGGCCGGAGCATGCAGCCAGAGCGAACGCCAAGGCAATAGCCAGCAAGCTCTTGTTGATCAACATATGCAAAATCCTCGTACTCGTCAGGGTTGGGGGCGCACGATTGCGCCCTACCATCATGAGCCGAAGTGCGCCAGTGTCAAGAGGCAGTATGGGCCGACGCTTTCAGGGCAGTTCAATTGCCACTGCGGTTGCCTCGCCACCGCCGATGCACAGCGCCGCGACGCCGCGGCGTAGACCGCGCTGCTGCAGGGCATGAAGCAGGGTAACAACCAACCGTGCGCCGGATGCGCCAATCGGGTGGCCGAGTGCGCAGGCGCCACCGTTGACGTTGAGTTTGGCGTGATCGATGCCCAGCTCGCGGATGGGGGCCATGGCCACCACTGCAAACGCCTCGTTGATTTCGAACAGATCGACTTCGTCAACACTCCAGCCAGCTTTGGCCAATACGTTGCGGATGGCATCCACTGGTGCGGTGGTAAACCATTCGGGAGCATGGGAATGGGTGGCATGAGCGACAATCCGCGCCAGTGGCTTAAGCCCTTGTTTTTTCGCAGTATCTGCGCTCATCAGCACGGTTGCCGCTGCGCCATCGGAAATGCTCGACGAACTGGCGGCGGTAATGGTGCCGTCTTTCTTGAACGCCGCACGCAGGCTCGGGATCTTGGCAATATCCGCGCGACCGGGCTGTTCATCGGTGGCGTGGACGACATCGCCCTTGCGCCCGGCAACGCTTACCGGCGCGATCTCGGCGGCGAAGGCGCCACTTTCCTGCGCGGCCTTGGCGCGACGCACGCTTTCCGCTGAAAAGGCGTCCTGCTCTTCGCGGGTAAACTGATACTTGTCGGCGCACATCTCGCCAAACACGCCCATCGATTGTTTGTCGTAGGGGTTGGTCAGGCCATCCCAAGCCATGTGATCGATGAACTCGGCGCTGCCATAACGGATGCCCGTACGCGAACCATTGAGCAAGTGCGGGGCATTGGTCATCGACTCCATGCCGCCGGCGATCACCACAGTGGCGCTACCGGCCTTGATCAGGTCGTGGCCCAGCATGATGGCTTTCATGCCCGAACCGCAGACCTTGTTGATGGTGGTGCAGCCGGCAGCTAGCGGCAGCCCTGCGGCAATGGCCGCCTGCCGTGCCGGCGCCTGGCCCAGGCCGGCTGGCAAAACGCAGCCCATGATGACTTCGGAAACCGTGTCGCTGGCGACGCCGGAATGTTCGAGCGCGGCCTTGATGGCAGTAGCGCCCAGAGTGGTCGTGGGCACACCGGTGAACTGGCCGAGGAAGGATCCAATGGCGGTGCGCTTGGCACCGACGATGACGATGTCAGTCATGGGTTAATTCCAGTGAAGGGTGGGCTGAAGTGTCGATTATCGCGCCGATGGCGCGGTGCAGCAAATTGCGCGCGGCAGGCGGAATCAATGCCGGTTTTCAGTGTCGGTTTTCAGTGCCGGTTTTCGAACAATTCGCGCCCAATCAGCATGCGGCGGATCTCATTGGTGCCGGCGCCAATCGCATACAGCTTGGCATCGCGCAGAATGCGACCGGTCGGGTATTCGTTGATATAGCCGTTGCCACCGAGCGATTGAATTGCCTCAAGCGCTACTTGTACCGCTGCTTCGGATGCGTGCAGCAGGCAACTGGCGGCATCGACGCGGCTGCGCCGGCCGGCGTCGTAATCGCGTGCCACTTGATAGGCGAACGCGCGGCTCGATTGCAGCGCGGTGTACATATCGGCCAGCTTGGCCTGCATGATGCCGAAGCTGCCAATGGCGACATCAAACTGTTTGCGCTCACGCAAGTAGGGCACGGTTGCGTCGAGCGCCGCCTGCATCAGCCCGAGCGGGCCGCCGCTGAGTACCAGGCGCTCGGTATTCAAGCCGCTCATCAGCACCTTGACGCCGTGATTGACTTCGCCAAGTACATTTTCATCGGGGATTTCACAGTTCTCGAATACCAGTTCGCAGGTGTTGGAACCACGCATGCCCAGTTTGTCGAGTTTCTGTGCGGTGGAGAATCCCTTCATCCCGCGTTCGACGATGAATGCGGTCATGCAGCGGCTGCCGGCATCCTTCTCGGCAGTACGCATATAGACCACCAGCACATCCGCCTCGGGGCCGTTGGTGATCCACATCTTGTTGCCGTTGGCGACCCACGCGTCACCGTGTTTTTTGGCGCGACAACTCATCGAGCCAACCACATCCGAACCGGCGCCCGGTTCACTCATCGCCAAGGCACCCTTCCACTCGCCGCTGCACAGCTTTGGCAAGTAACGATTGCGTTGCGATTCATTGGCGTTGAGCGAGAGATTTTGCACGCACAGGTTGGAGTGGGCGCCGTAGCTCAAGCCGACACTGCCAGACGCGCGCGATACTTCTTCCATGGCCACCAGATGCGCCAGATAACCCATGCCCGAGCCGCCGTACTGCGGCGACACGGTGATGCCCAGCAATCCCAGTTCACCGAGCTTGGGCCACAAGTCTTGTGGAAAGGCATTGTCGTGGTCAATCTGCGCTGCGCGCGGAGCGATTTCGGCCGCAGCGAAGCGACGCACGGCATCACGCAATGCGTCGATATCTTCGCCCAATGAAAAACTACGCATGCGCTCTCAACCTCAGGATTGGCGGCGGCCCATGAAGCGCGGCGCCGATTGGCCAAGATGCGGCAGGCGCAGCTTGCCGATGGCCGCGATACGCTCTTCGGCCATGCGATCAGCGGCTTTGTAAGTCGGGATGCCATCACGCTCGGCGATCTCGAAAATGCGTCCTACGTTGTAGTAGATGGTGCGCATCATGCGCATCGCGCGCTCACGATTATAACCATCGATTTCGAGCGACACATTCATCAGGCCGCCGGCGTTGACGGCATAGTCGGGTGCGTACAGCACGCCGCGACGGGCCAGCTCATCGCCGATTTCATTGGTGGCGAGCTGGTTGTTGGCAGCGCCGCAAATCACTTTGGCCTTGATCCGGTCAATGGTCTTGTCGTTGACCGTGCCGCCCAATGCGCAGGGCGAATACACATCGGCATCGACATCGTAAATGTCTTCCAGAGCCACAGCCTCACAGCCCAGTTCATCGACTGCTTTTTGCACCAATGCAGGGTTGATGTCGGTGACGAACACTTTGGCGCCGCGTTCGTGCAGCAGCTTGACGAACTCCATGCCGACATGGCCCACGCCTTGTACCGCGTAACTGCGCTTGCCGACTTCCTCGTCACCGTATTTGTGGGTCAGAGCCGCCATCAAGCCTTGTAGCACGCCATAGGCGGTAAATGGTGACGGATCGCCGGAACCGCCGTGTACCTGATGCACGCCGGTGACGAACTCGGTCTCCTTGAGCACATATTCCATGTCGTTGACATCGATGCCGACATCCTCGGCAGTGATGTAGCGGCCATTGAGCGAGTTGATGAAACGACCGAATGCGCGGAACAATGCTTCGGACTTGTCGCGGTTGGGGTCGCCCCAGATTACTGCTTTGCCGCCGCCCAGGTTCAGACCGGAAACTGCTGCTTTGTAAGTCATGCCCCGGCTCAGGCGCAGCACATCATTGAGCGCCTCGGCCTCGGTGGCGTAGTTCCACATGCGGGTGCCGCCCAAGGCTGGGCCAAGCACGGTGTTGTGGATGGCGATGATGGCTTTCAGGCCGGCATCCTTGTTGTGGCAGAACACGACTTCCTCGTGGCCCGAGGCATCGATGGTTTCATGCTGTAGGTGTTTGATTGGTATGTGTCGCAACGGTCGCCGCATGGATTTATCGGGCAAGCCGTGGCGACAAGTGTAAAGCAATCACTCTAAACAGACACCCGGACGGCTCAGCCGCAATGGCTCAAGGCGCTATCGACCAAGCCAACGCGCAGCGAATGCGTCTGCCGCAAGCGGATGCCCAAACTGGTAGCCCTGGGCAAAATCACAGCCCAACGCACGCAGCGCCTCGGCCTGCTCAAACTGTTCGACGCCCTCGGCTATCGTTTGCAGCCCCAGGCTGTGCGCCATTGCAATGGTTGCGGTGACTATTGCGTGGTCTTCATGGTCGGTGAGCATGTCGCGCACGAAAGAAATATCGATCTTGAGGTGGTGCGCGGAAAAACGTTTCAGATAAGCCAGTGACGAGTAGCCGGTGCCAAAGTCGTCGATCGACAAAGTAAATCCTTCGCTGACCAGGCTCTTCATGGTGGCGACTGCGGCGTCCGGATCGGCCAGCATGCTGCTCTCGGTCAACTCCAGATCGAACATGTCCGGGGTGAGGCCAGCATCAGCGACGATACGCCCCATGCGTTCGGCAATATCGGCCGAACGGAACTGGGTAGCACTGAGATTGACGGCCAGCCGCCCCGGAAAAGCAATGCCTTGATCTTGCCAAATGCGCAATTGAGCGCAGGCACTGGCCAGAACCCAGTCGCCCAAACCACTCATCATGCCGCGTTCCTCAGCGATCGGAATGAACTCGCTTGGGCTGACCCAACCCCATTCATCGTCGTGCCAACGCAACAGCGCTTCGGCGCCGATCATCATGTCATCGCGCAAGTCCACTTTGGGCTGATAGAACAATTGCAGCGTATTGGCGGCAAGCGCCCAGCTCAGGCGGGTAGCGGTATGCAGACGTTTTTCCAGATCGGCACCCATGGTGGCTTGATAGAAGCAGTATGGTTCACCCCGGTTTTTGGCGCGGTACATGGCGATGTCCGCCCGCTTGAGCAGGTCTTCCGCGTTGTCGCCGTCGCCGGGGAACAAGACGATACCGATGCTGGTGCGCACATCGAAGGAAAAGCTCTTGATTTGCAGCGGTTTCAACAGACTTGCGTGTAGGCGTTCGGCAATTGCCGCTGCTTCGATTTCGCCCGCATTCTCGGCAACCAGAACGAACTCGTCGCCGCCGAGCCGCGCCAGCGCCTCGTGTTGCCTGGCGCAGGCGGAAAACCGGCGCGCCACTTCTATCAGTGCCAGATCGCCAACGGCATGGCCTTGGCTGTCATTGATTTCCTTGAAGCGGTCCAGATCAAGGAAGAGCATTGCACCATGATGGCTCTTGCGATGCGCGGTGGCGACGATCTGCTTGAGCCTGTCCATGAACAGCGCGCGGTTGGGGAGACCGGTCAACTCATCGTAAAACGCGAGCTGCTCGATTCGTGCGGCCTGGTTCTTTTGCTCCGACAGATCACTCATGATGCTGATGTACTGCACGATTTTACCTGCGGCATTACGCACGCAGGCGACCGACATCAGCAGCGGCAACACATTGCCGTTTTTCAGTTGACACATCACTTCACCCTGCCATTGGTTGTCATCGGCAGTGCTGGCACGGTCATGCTGATAAAACGCCTGGGCGTGATTGTCCGCATCAAACACACTGGCAGGTATGCCGATCAGCTCGCGCTCGTCGTAGCCGGTAATACGGATGAAGGCGGGGTTGACAGCCACGATCAGTCCGTCGGCCGATGTCACCAGAATCGCGTCAGCGCTTTGTTCGAACACGACCCTGGCCAGACGTAATGCCTGTTGGTGCCGGCTGCGCTCGATTGCAACGGCAGTAAGGCGCGCGACTTGTGCAATCCGCTCGGTTTCATCGTGATCCGGAAAGCCTTCAACGCGGCGGTAGATGGCAAACGTGCCCAGCACGAAGCCTTCGGCGGACAGCACCGGGTATGACCAGCATGAATGCAGATCGGCACGCCGCACCAGGTCACGAAACGGCGCCCAGTTCGGATGGGTTTGAATATTCTCCACTACGACGGTCTTGCCGGTACTTGCGGCCGCCCCGCACGAGCCGACGTCGTCGCCGATCCGCATACCATCAAGCGCCTGCCAGTAAAAACTCGGCAGGCTTGGCGCAGCGCCATGCTGAAGATGCATGCCATCAGCGGACAGCAGGTGGATCGCGCACAACGCGCCGGGCATGGTGCGCTCGGTGAACTGGGCGATGCGTTCCAGCACCAGTTGCAGCGGCGCTTCGGCGGTGATCAGGTTCAATACGGCGTTGAAGTTTTCCTGCCACAGTTCAGCGCGCCGGCGCGTGGTAATGTCGCGAAAGCTCCATACTCTGCCAGCGCTTTTATCATCAAGCACATAAGCGCGTGAGAAGCGCTCGAAAAACCGGCCGTCACGCAATGCAATTTCGTCGCTTTCGCCTTCCGGGCCACTCCTGTCGATACGCTCAGTGCTGCGCGCACAGGCATCTGGATCAATGCTCTGGGCCAGCATTTGATCCATGAAATCGTCGTAGTTGAGCACGCCATCGGCGGCAGGTGAAATACCCCACATGTCGATGAAGCGACGATTGAAGCGATTGATCTGTCGGTCCACACCGATCACGGCGATGCCATCGGCGGTGGACTCCAGTGTGGCGCTGAGTTGCGCCACCGCTGAGCGAACTTCGCTCAATGCCTGACGTTTTTCCTGACGATTTCGCGCTTCCAGCAACTCACGCTCTACCGCTGGCACCAGACGGGTGAGCAGGCCCTTCATCAAATAATCCTGAGAGCCTTCTTTCATCATGGTGACGGCGACGTCTTCTCCCACGGTGCCGGAAACAACGATAAACGGGACATCCAGGCCGTGCTCTTGCAGCACCCGCAGTGCTGCCGGCCCGTTGAACTGCGGCATCTGGTAGTCGGAAATGATGACATCCCAGGTTTGTGCTGCCAGCGCTTCGCGCATCGCGGCTTCGTGTTCCACACGCCGCCACTGCACGTTGAAACCACCGCGCTCCAACGTGCGCACAGCCAGCGCACTGTCGCTTGGGTTGTCCTCGATCAGCAGGACGCGCAATATTCGACTCATGGGGTTTCCGCCTTGGGCGGTGCCTCGTTGATCACCAGCCAATACATGCCAAGTTGAGTGATCGCATCAACAAAGCGCTCGAAGCTGACCGGTTTGCGGATATAACTGTTTGCACCTGCGTCATAACCGGCTGCGAGGTCGGACTGTTCGGTGGAAGAGGTCAGAATGACTACCGGTAAGCGACGAGTGAGCGGGTTTTCCCTGATCTGGCGCAATACACTCAAACCATCCAGCCGGGGCAAATTGATGTCGAGGAGAATCAAGGCAGGCATTTGTTCCTTGCAGCGATCCGCATGTGTACCTTGGGCAAATAGATAGTCCAGTGCATCTTGCCCGTCTTCGCAGACGATAAGCGGATTGCCGATCCGGCTCTTGTCAAAGGCGCGGCGGGTAAGGGCGATATCGCTGGGGTTGTCTTCCACCAGCAAAATGGTTCTGGCATTCATGGCTGACTCCCCAACGTGAAATAAAATGTAGCGCCGTGATTTACTGCGGCCTTTGCCCAGATACGCCCGCCGTGACGATGCACAATGCGGTTCACTGTAGCAAGACCAATGCCGGTGCCGGAAAACTCGGATGAGCGGTGCAACCGGCAGAAGGCGGAAAACAACTTGCTGGCATATTCCATATCAAAGCCGGCACCGTTGTCGCGCACAAAGAAGACGATTTCATCCTCATGCCGTTCTTGTCCCAATACGATGATAGCTTGAGTTGTTTTGCTGGTGAATTTCCAGGCATTTTCCAGCAAATTTTCGAGCATCACGCGCAACAAGCCCACGTCGGCATTTGCTGCCAGATCTGGCTGAATGGTGACGGACACATCGCGCTGCGGCGTTTGTAGTCGAAATTGCGCAATGATTTCTTGCGCCATTGCAGAAATATCGACTGGGACTTTCGAAAGTTCAGACTGGGTGACGCGCGACAAGCGCAACAGATCATCAATCAAATCACCCATTCGCTGGGCTTCGCTGCGTACCCGGCGCAGATACTCATGCCCCTTGGCATCCAGTTGCTCGCCGCAATCCTCTTGCAAGGCGAGGCTCCAGCCATCGATGCCGCGCAGTGGCGCACGCAAGTCGTGCGACACCGAATAACTGAATGCCTGCAGTTCCTTGTTTGCCATGTCCAGCTGATTGGTGCGATCTGCAACCCGTTGTTCGAGGCTGGCGTTGAGCTCGCTGATTTCCTGTCGCGATACGATTAACGCGCCATAGCGTTCGGTGAGCACATCGACCATGGCGACGATGGCGTTGCGCAAATGCTCAAGTTCGCCAATGAATCGCTTGCCAGCAAGCGATGCCGGCACTTCGTGGCCTATGGCTGCTTCTGCTTCAGTAGCGAAGCGCTGGATTGCTCGGATGGGAGCAAGTACCAGCCAGCGCAGCATCAGATAAAGCCCCGCAACCAGAGCCAGATCAATGGTTATCAAGCCGATCAATAAACGAAGTCGCATGGCGGCCAACACAGACATTACGCCGTTTGCGTTTACTGCCAGGGTGACTTCGCCCAGCACTTCGCCTTTACGCCGGATGATGCCGGTCGCCGCGGGTGGTAGGCGATCATGCGTTCTGGCCGTCGTTTCGGAAGGCAGGCCAGTTTGCACGCGCTTACGCCATCGCGGACTGATCTCCGGATTGAGGAAACGAAGGGTGACGGCATCGACTGCCGGATTACGCATGCTGGCATCCAGTACGCCATCGATTTGAGAAGCATCGAGATTCCAGACCGGTGCCTCCAGTGAAATCGTCAATTGCCCGATGCCGCGCTGTTGCATGGCAGTTAGTGCATTCCACTGCTCGTCAGCAAATGCGCGATAAAACGTCCAGGCAGATAACGTTGAAATCAGGCTCACACAAGCCACCAGCACCAGCGTGACGACTGTACTGATGGAGCTTGTGCGCAAGCGTTTCATGGTTGCAGTTTTACAGTCATATCGGGTATCGCACAATATTTCCCTGTGTAGCGCTTCGTCTCAATCAGACAGGCTGCCAGGCTGCAAAGCCGCCAAGTTATGGTTGTCCCGGCGGGAGAAGGAGTCGGCGTGCCTGGCTGAGAAATGGCGCAAATCAGGTGGTGCGAACGAATACACTGCCATGATGCTACCCGCATTGCTGTGCTTGCTGCGGGATGTGCAGTGCGCCAGGTCGCCAAGGAGAATTGCGTTGCTGAGTGTCAATGTACTGATTGTCGCGGGCTTGCTCTGGCTCGGTCTGCTATTTGGTGCAGCGCTGTGGGGTGAGCGAAGACCTGGGGTTTTTTCCCGGCATTGGGGTGTGATTTACGCCTTGTCGTTGGCGGTGTACTGCACCAGTTGGACGTTCTATGGCACTGTCACCCAGGCTGCGCGTTCGGGTTGGTGGCTGCCGCCGACATTCGTTGGCACGATCATGCTCTATACGTTTGGCATTGGCCTGTTGCAGCGCACGGTGCGCTTGGCGCGGGAGCACAATGCCACCTCATTGGCCGATCTGATTGCAACCCGTCTGGGCAAGGATTCTTGGCTGGCCGCAGCGGTAACTGCGGTCACTGTGGTCGGCATGATTCCGTATATCGCGTTGCAGCTCAAAGCCGTTGCAATGAGCCATGGGCTGTTGACCCATACATCGAGCTTCAGCCTGCCACCTTGGCGGGACAGCGCCTTGTACGTTGCGCTGGCAATGGCGGTATTTGCCATGCTGTTCGGCACTCGCCGCGCCTCGGCCGCAGAACACAATCGCGGCCTGGTGCTCGCGATGGCATTTGAATCGTTGCTCAAACTGGGCGCAATGCTGGCGCTTGGTACATTTGTTGCGTTCGGGCTCGACGATGTCGCGGTGACAGCACCGCCACCGGTTGGCAACGCCGATGGCTTCACGCCATTGGTGATGCTCGGTGTACTGGCGATTTTTACCCTGCCGCACCAGTTTCATGTCGGTGTGGTCGAGTGTCAGGACGAGCGACATTTACGCACCGCACGCTGGCTGTTTCCACTGTACATGTTGCTGATTGCATTGCCGATCTTGCCGCTGGCACGCGCTGGTCAGAAACATCTGGCAGCGTTGGGTGTGCCTTCGGACTTGTACGTGCTGGCATTGCCGCTGAGTCAAGGGCATGACGGCCTGGCCCTGCTGGCATTTCTCGGTGGCCTGAGCGCGGCCACCGGCATGGTGATTCTGGCCACGCTGGCGCTCAGCTTGATGATCGGCAATCACTGGATCGCACCGCTGCTGCTGCAACGGCGCTCGGCGCTTCGCGCGGGCCGTGATCTGCGTGGCGCGGTGCTGATGCAGCGACGTTTTGCGATCCTGGCGGTGCTGATGCTGGCCTGGATATACAACCGGCTGGTTGGCGGCAACGATGCATTGGCGGACATGGGCGCGGTGTCGTTCTCAGCATTGGGCACGCTGGCGCCGGCATTGGGTTTCGCAATGTGGCGCCCCAACACGCCATCACGTGCGGTGATCTTTGGCATGGTGATCGGCTTCGCGTTCTGGTTCTGGGCATTGCCGCTTCCGGCACTGATGGAGGCGATGGGATCGAGCCCGGCATGGCTGCACGATGGCCCGTTCGGTATGCACTGGCTGGCACCCGACAGTTTGTTCGGCCTGACCGGCTGGAGCCGGTTGGGGCGTGCAGTCGCACTTAGCCTGTTGTTTGGCCCGATAGCCACCTTGCTTTGGGCAACGCGTGGACGGGGCCCGGCACGTGATTCAGGATTGAGTCTGTCCAAGCCGCAGCTGCGCGATATTGCCTCGCGTCTGTTGCCGAGTGAGCGCGTGCATACTTTGTTTGACGCCAGCACGACGACGGATATCCAACTCGTTGCCGCAGTTGAACGCGAGTTGTCGGCGGTGCTTGGCGCTGCGTCTACGCGACTGTTGTTTGATGCAGCGCGGCGCGAAGCCGGACGCGATCTGGATACCGTCGTTACCATCGTTGGTGAGGCATCGCAGGCGCTGCGCTTCAATCAGCAGGTGCTGGAGGCTGCGCTGGAAAACATGAGCCAGGGCATCAGTGTGGTTGATCGCAATCTGTGTCTGGTGGCCTGGAATCGGCGCTATGTCGAATTGTTTGGATTCCCTGCAGAACTGTTGCAAGTTGGGCGGCCAATTGCCGATTTGGCGGCGTTTGCCTTGAATGCTGACCCGAATATTGCAGAGTCGGTAAATGAAAAAATACAACGGCGGCTGGCACATATGCGCGCCGGTACCGCGCACTTGTCCGAACGCCAGTTTCCCGATGGCGCCATCGTGGAAATTCGCGGCAACCCGATGCCGGGTGGAGGTTTTGTCGCCACCTTTACTGATGTCACCGCTTTCCGGCGTGCCGAAGAGGCTCTGCGCCGCGCCAACGAAACACTGGAGCAGCGAGTGCGCGCGCGTACCGTTGAACTGGAAGCCGCCAGCCGCGCCGCGCAACGCGCCAACGAGGGCAAGAGCCGGTTTCTGGCGGCGGTCGGCCATGACCTGATGCAGCCGCTGCATGCGGCGCAGTTGTTCAATCACGCGCTGGCGCAGCAATTGCGTCACCCCGAATACCGCGAAACGGTGGATCACATTCGCGGCGCGTTGGCCTCCACTGAGTCGCTGTTGGCAGGTTTGCTTGACCTCTCGCGATTGGATGCCGGCGGCATGGAGCCGCAGCGCCGTGATTTTGCGCTGAGCGAGGTGCTCGACAACCTGGCTTCGGAGTTCGGCGTGCTGGCCGCAGAACAGCAAATCCGTCTGCATTACCAAGCGACCAGACACTGGGTGAACAGCGACCCGGCATTGTTGCGCCGGGTATTGCAGAACTTTCTGTCCAATGCCGTGCGCTATGCCGAACGTGGCCGCGTGTTGCTTGGTGTGAGGCGCTGCGGCGCGATGCTGGAGATCCAGGTATGGGATACCGGGGCCGGAATCACACCGGGAGAGCAAAGCCTGGTTTTTGAGGAGTTTCGCCGCGGCGACAGCGCGCGCGGGCAGGGGCTGGGCCTGGGCTTGTCGATTGCCGAGCGTATGGCACGCTTGCTTGAGCATCCGTTGCGGCTGCAATCATGGCCCGGTCGCGGCAGCCTGTTTGCGGTGCGCGTGCCGCAGGTGACGACGCGCACCCTCATCGCCGAAGCAGTTCCGACCGTGCCAATGCCGACAACCACATCTGGCAATATCGTGATCGTCGATAACGACCTTAGCGTGCGGCGTGCCATGGAAGCGCTGCTCTCGGCATGGGGCTTCACGGTGTCAAGTGCGCGCGATGGCATGCAGGCGGCAGTACTTTGTGGGCAAAATCGGCCGGCATTGCTGGTGCTCGATTACCACCTCGATTGCGGTGCTACCGGTCTTGATGTATGGCGCAGTCTGTGCGCGCGGTTCGGGCCATTGCCGGCGTTGGTAATTACCGCCGATCACAGCGATAGCGTCAGCCGCGCGGTGTTTGATGCTGGCCTGTTGTTGTTGCATAAACCACTCAAGCCGCTGGCCTTGCGTTCGGCGCTGGAGCGCTTGCTGCGGGCAGCACTGGCGCGGTAGGCGCGCGGCAACTCAGGGTGAAATCCGGGCCGCAGGGTCAGTCAATGACAACTCGCGCAGCACCACCCCGGCCTGGGTGCGGTTGCGCACGCCAAGTTTTTCAAATATCACGCTGATATGCGCTTTGACTGTGCGTTCCTGAATATCGAGCCGGTCCGCAATCTGCTTATTGAGCAGACCCTCGGCAACCAGCGCGAGTACACGGAATTGTTGTGCGGTCAGGCTCGCCAGACGTACCGCCAGATCGGTATCGCGCCGGTGCGAGTGGGTCATCGCCACCGCGTTGCGAAGGGCGTTCGGCAACCAGGGTTGGCCGCTCAGCACACTCAGAACGGCGTCGCGCAGGGACTCAAGGTTGGCGCTTTTCGGGATGAAGCCCGCTGCGCCATGATCCAGCGCGCGACGAATCACCTGAGGATCATCGTTGGCGGATACCACCACCACGCCGACTGCAGGGTGCTGCGCGCGAATCGCCGCCAGCCCCGCGAGGCCATGATTGCCAGGCATGTGCAGGTCGAGCAGCACCAGGTCGATGTCCGGCATTGCTGTCAGCGCGGCCAATGCCTCGTCCAGATTGCCCGCTTCGGTAATGCACACCTCGGCGATGACACCGGCCAATGCCTGGCGCAACGCGGCACGAAACAGTGGGTGGTCGTCGGCAATCAGCAGATGGGCCATGACCGCAGTGTAATGCTTAGTGGCGGGTTTGCGTTGCTGCAACTGGCCCCCACAATACTTTCTCAACATGTCGTCGCATGTGCTGCGGTTTGCAATGACTTGCACTGGTACCAAAGTACGATGACCCGATAACGCATTCGGGCTAAGGTACTGTGATGAAAACTCTTTCGATGCCCTACCCGGTAATCTTGATTTCAATCAGTCTGCTCGGTTGCACGGTGCAGCCGTTGCAACGGACAGTGACACATGAGGTGGATAACGTGCGAGTAACCAGCCATCGCGATAATGACGATTTGCTCACTGCGGGGCTGGGTGCTGATGGCCTGCGTTCGGCAGCGCCTCCCGCGTTAGCCGATCCGGCACAGCCATCGCCGGCCGACTTGCGGCGGCGCGCAATCTGGAGCAATTGGCGCGGCATTGCCGATCTCAGCGCCGGTGGTGGTTACGGCGAGGCGTACGGCAGCCTGGCACCGGTGCCCGGTCGTGAATTCCATGCCTTGCGCACCGTGCCGGGCGCCAGTCAACCGCATCGGGTGATGGTGCAAATTCCCGACAGCTTCGATCACGCGGCGCGTTGTGTGGTGGTTTCCGCATCCTCGGGCTCACGGGGTATCTACGGCGCAATCGCGCTTGCCGGTGCCTGGGGATTGCCGCATGGCTGCGCGGTGGCGTACACCGACAAGGGTGCCGGCACCGATTATTTCGACGTGGCGACAGGCACCGGAGTGGCACTGGACGGCACCCGCTCGGCCGGCCCCGATCTGGCGTTCAGTCCGCGTGTCAGCGAGGGCAGCGGCGCCTCTCCGGTATTGAGCAAGCACGCGCATTCGGGCGATAACCCCGAGGCCGATTGGGGCCGTCACGTAAAGCAGGCCGCGCAGTATGCGTTGGAAATACTCAACCGCAGCTATCCGATGCAGGCCCCGTTTACCTTCGCCAATACCCGGGTGATCGCGGTGGGGGTATCCAATGGCGGTGGTGCGGTATTGCGGGCCAGTGAGGACGAAGAACCTTGGCTTGATGGAGTTGTCGCGATTTCGCCCAACATCTACCTTGCATCGGGTCGGCCGTTGTTTGATTACGCGACCGAGGCGGGCTTGCTGGCACCGTGTGCATTGCAGGCGCCGGAATTTGCACAGGCGCCGTTTGCCGGTGTTGGCGTACTGAATGTGGCCAGCGCGCAGGCACGTTGCAATAATTTGCAGGCGGCAGGGTTGCTGAGCGCAGGCACGCCTTCCGCGCAGGCAACTGAAGCGCTGGCGATCCTGCGTGCCAAGGGCTGGAGTGATGGAGCGTTGCGCGCAGCGGCGTTATCCACCGCTTTTGATGTGTGGCGTGCGGTTGGCGTGACTTACGCTACGGCGTACGCCCGGACCGGCACGGCACCAATGGCGTGTGCTGCAAGCTATATTTCCACCGCCAGCGATGGCAAACCCATGCCGGCCACCGAGGCCGAGCGCGCCGCATGGTGGGCCGACAGTTCGGGTATACCGCCGGGTGCCGGCTTGTGGATCGCTGATGGATTGGCCGAGGCCAGCGTTGACCCGGGATTCGCAGTGGCGCGTTGTTTGCGTGGACTGTGGGATGGTCGCGGTGAAATGGCTGCGCGGGTAATCGAAGGCGTGCAACAAACCCAGGCCGGCTTGCCGCGTGCCGGTTTGCCGGTCATTGTCGTTCACGGCCGTGATGACGGTCTGATACCTCAGACATTCAGTTCCGAACCATGGGTGCGTGCGGCACAGGCGCAGCAGCGCACAGTACGTTTCTGGTCAGTGGCCGACGCTCAGCACTTTGACGGATTCCTTGGCCTGCCGCCGATGACGGCGCGCTACGTGCCGATGCTGGCGTATGGCTACCGTGCGCTCGACAGGCTGTGGGCACATTTGCGCGAGGGTTCGCCGCTGCCGGCCGATGCCCGCATCCAGCCGACGCTGCGCAAGTTTGAAAATGGCGGATTTACCCCGTTGCGGGTTCAGGATCTGGCGCTTCCCGAAGGTTGAGCGTAGGCGACGTCCGGCTTGACCGATCGCAGTGAGGGGAAGCTGGGCATTCGCTTCGCCCGGTCGGTCGCTACGCGGCTCGACCGAATGCCGCAGTGTACGGTGACGCTACATGATTGCTGCGCCTACCCCACGATGGGGTCGAAACAAAGAATCCGCTCAATCTCGGCTTTTCAGCAGCGGATCAGCGTCAACTCCAACTGGCTGACGGACGCGTTGGGTTTACCGATCGCTTTGCGCGGTGATGATCAGATCGGCCGCGCGCTCGGCGATCATGATCGTCGGTGCATTGGTGTTGCCGCCGATCAGCTTGGGCATCACCGATGCGTCCACCACCCGCAGGCCATCAACGCCGCGCACGCGCAATTCGGGGTCAACCACTGCCTGCGCATCATCGCTACGCCCCATCCGACAGGTGCCAACCGGGTGGTAGATGGTTTCGGCCTTGTCGCGGATGAACTGTGTCAGGCGCTCATCATCCACGGCATCCTCGCCGGGGAATATTTCGTCGCCGCGATAGGCATCAAATGCTGGCTGCGCAAATATCTCACGCGATACCCGTACG
This sequence comes from Gammaproteobacteria bacterium HGW-Gammaproteobacteria-2, assembly GCA_002840015.1. Taxonomy (GTDB): domain Bacteria; phylum Pseudomonadota; class Gammaproteobacteria; order Xanthomonadales; family Xanthomonadaceae. The sequence continues at coordinate 66,541 of PGZE01000027.1, forward strand.
CCTTCGAGCAGCATCTTGAGGTCGTAGCCTTCACTGTCGGTAAGGTATTCAGGCTCAATGCGCAGTGCGTCCAGCGGATTGTTCGACTGCAACAGCAATCGGCCACGGCTGCGCGGGCGCAAGGCACAGGCGTGAAGGGTGAAGCCATCGCCCGGCAAGCGATGGCGGCCGTGATCGTCGAGCTGCGCCGGCACGAAGTGGAATTGCAGGTCGGGGCGTTCGTCCTCGGCCAGCCGTGTGCGCAAAAAGCCACCAGATTCCGCAATATTGCTGGTGCCGGGCCCGCTCCGCGTAAACAGATATTGCAGCGCAATCGACACATCGTTGGTGTGGTCGTAAGTCACCGGCTGGGTGCATTTGTGCAGGGTGCATATGTCCAGATGATCTTGCAGGTTGGCGCCAACGCCGGGCAGGTTGGTGCGCGGTTCAATCCCTAGCCGGCGCAGTTCATCAGCCGGGCCGATGCCGGAGAGCATCAGTAATTGCGGCGAGTTGATGGCACCGCCGCTGAGGATGACCTCACGGCTTGCCCCTTCGCAAAAAATGCCGCGCCCGGCAACGCTGTAGGCGACGCCGCTGACTCGGTCACCTTCATAGACCAGGCGGGTAGCGGTAGCGCGGGTGATTACGCGCAGATTGGGCCGCGCCCGCACCGGGCGCAGATAGGCGGTAGCTGCCGAACAGCGCGCACCATTGCGCTGAGTGACCTGATACCAACCAAAGCCTTCTTGATCGAGGCTGTTGAAGTCGTTGCTCGCCGGGAAGCCCGCCTCACGGGCCGCGTCCAGAAACACCTGCGAAACCGGATTGGTGTAGCGCAGGTCACTGACCGCGAGCGGGCCATCGCTGCCATGCAGGGCATCGGCACCACGGCTGTTGCTTTCAGAATGTTTGAACCAGGGCAACACCGCATCCCAGTTCCAGCCAGTGGCGCCCAATTGCTCCCATTCATCGTAATCACGGGCGTGGCCGCGGATGTAGCACATCGCATTGATCGAGCTGGAGCCGCCGAGCACGCGTCCGCGCGGCCACCACAGGCGGCGACCGCCGAGCGTAGGTACCGGCGCGGTGTTGTAATTCCAGTTGACACCCTTGCGACTGACCAGCTTGGCGATACCGGCCGGCATGTGGATGAACGGGTGCCAGTCACTCGGCCCGGCTTCGAGCAGCAGTACCTTCACCGCCGGATCAGCACTCAGCCGATTGGCCAAAACGCAACCTGCGGAGCCGGCACCAACGATGATGTAGTCGTACACAATGCGAGCCTTTTCGAATTGTGCTTCACACTAGGCGCTGGGCGTAGAGCAAATGCTCCACCACGTACGCAGCAAAAGCTGGCGGACAGGCGCCAGTTCACGCTAACGTGCGCAAGCTCTCGCAACGGTAATCCCAAATGAACGATGCATTGGCAAAATGGACCAACGGTCTGCGCGGCGCGTGGAGCGAGTCGAGCCCGATGCGCTGGGCCTTTGCCTATTTTTTCTTCCTGCTTACTGGTTACTACGTATTGCGGCCGGTGCGCGATGCCTTGGGATCGACGCAAAACCTGCAATTGCTGTTTACCGGCACCTTCATTTCGATGCTTTTGCTGCAACCACTTTATGGCGCGCTTGTCAGCCGTTATCCACGGCGGGTATTCCTGCCGGTGGTGTATGCGGTGTTCATCGCCTGTCTGTTGTTCTTCTACTGGGCGTTTCATCAACCCTTCGCCTGGCGCAGTGGTGCCTTTTTCATCTGGGTGGCGGTGTTCAACCTGTTTGCGGTGTCGGTATTCTGGAGCTTCATGGCCGACGTGTTCAGTCATGGCGAAGCCAAACGGTTTTATGGCTATATCGGCGCCGGCGGCACTTTGGGCGGATTTCTCGGTCCTGTCCTCAGCCGCAATCTGGTAGGGCACATCGGCGTCGCCAATCTGCTGCTGCTATCGGCGTCGATGCTGGTCATGTGCATCGTCTGCATCCAGCGCCTGCGGCCGTGGGCGCTTGCACGCGAAAAATCCGAAGCTACATACAAGCCTGGGCTCGCGATGGGTGGAACTGTGCTTGCCGGTCTGCGCCTGATTCGTGAGCAACCGTTGTTGCGCGCATTGGCGGTGCTGATGTTTTTTGGCGTTGGTGTGGGTACTTTGTTGTACAACGAGCAGGCGGCAATAGCACGAACCCATTTCGTGGACGCTGCCAGCCGCACCGCATATTTTGCGGGTATCGATCTGGCGATCAATGCCATCACTTTGTTGATTCAAGTGCTTTTGACACGCGGGTTGTTGCAACGCTTTGGCGTTGCACCGGTGTTGATGATTCCTTCAGTGGTGGTGTTGCTCGGATTTTCTGTACTCACCGCATCACCGTTGCCGATGCTGGTGGCGGTGGTGCAGGTGATTACCCGCGCTGGCGAGTTTTCGCTGATGAAGCCGGCACGCGAAACGCTGTATACACGGGTCAGTCGCGAGGCGCGTTACAAAGCCAAGGCAGCGATTGATACGGTTGTCTACCGTGGTGGTGATCTGGCTTTTGTCTGGGTACACAAGTGGTTGGTTGGATTTGGCCCAACTGCGGTATTTGGTGTCGGTATCCTGGTGGCAGGTGGGTTGTGCTTTGGTGCCTGGCGAGTAGGGCGTGAACAGGCCAGGTTGTCGCAGGCTGTATCATCGGCGGAGTCGTTGCGTACAAGCGAGGGCGCGACATGATCACCCCCAGACGCTGGCTTGGACGTTGGCTGGCGCGCTACCTGTCGGCGCCGGCGAGCGCGGCGCAGGCAGGGCCAACCAGCAAGCCCGAAGCGCTGGCGGCCACTTTGCGCAAAGGCGATGTGCTGTTGGTGGAGGGTGTCAGCCGGATCAGCTCGGCGATCAAGTACATCACCCAGTCCACCTGGTCACATGCGGCGCTGTGTTTCGCCGATCCAGTTGGCTGCAACGATCCACTGGCGACGCCGGTGCTGGTCGAGGCGGACTTGAATGACGGCGTACGCACGGTTCCGTTGTCGGAGTACTGTCGTTTTCATACCCGGATCTGTCGGCCGGTGGGTTTGTCTGCCGAGGAAATCGACGCAGTTTGCCAGTACATGCTGGCGCGGGTCGGACATCAGTACGACTTGAAAAACGTATTTGATCTGGCTCGCTATCTGATCCGAACCCCGCCGGTGCCGCAAGACAAACGCCGACGCCTGCTGGCGCTGGGCAGCGGCGATCCGACCCGGGCGATCTGTTCGTCGCTGATCGCACAGGCGTTCCAGTCGGTGCAGTACCCGCTATTGCCGCACGTCGTTGCGTCAAGCAACGGTGAGCCGATGTCCGCCAGTCAGCGCGAGTTGCTGCATATCCGTCACCACAGCCTGTTTGCGCCACGCGATTTCGACATCTCGCCGTATTTCCGCATCGTCAAACCCACGCTCGAGTGCGGCTTTGATTTTCGTGCATTGAACTGGGTCGAGCCTCGCGTATAGGGCGATGGCAGTGAACGGATGCACGCCCCAAAAGTGATACGCAGCTCGAAGGATAGGTAGAAGCCGCTCTCGCGCAGCCTGCGACGTGTATCCATTCTGTCGTGCCCATCGCGTAGCGAAACCCATCCTGCGAACCCGTGAATAGCGTAAAGCACACTGGGTCCGCAAAGGACGTGAAAGGCGCAAATAAAGGCGTTGGGCGGCCAACCGCATCACGGTCGCCCACACGGTGGGCTCTTACAGGGCACAACACCGCTCTGTGTGGGAGCGCGCCTCGCGCGCGAAGCTTCCGCAACATTGTTCGCCGCCAGGCCGGCTCTCACAAAGGTACGCACTGGCACCAGCGGGCAACACGGTTGCTCCTGCGAAGTGCAGTTGCGCTAACCTGAGGGAGCCCACCCTGTGGGCGACTGACGGGTTTCGCTACACTCTACGCATCCCTACGGACTCGGCTTCGTGCTCTCCTTTGCGCGCTTGGCGTCCTTTGCGGGCCCATGGGTTGCTGTTTTTTCCCGGTTCGCGCATCGCTGCATGCGCCAATCAACCAATCAACCATGCAGCAGTGAACCTAGTCTTGATGACAAGCAGGCATTGCCTGCGATACTTGCGCCTTTGACGTGAGCCCTCGCCATGCCATCACCATCCCGTCGCCTGCCCTGGATCGCTCCCGGTGACATCAACGGTTTTTTCGGCCTTGTCGTCGATAACTTGTCGATCCTGGGCTTTATCGCCAGTGCCTTGATCGGCGTATTCGGGCTGCCCGCCGAAATCGTGTTTGCCCGCATGTTTCCGGGCACCGCGCTCGGGGTGTTGATCGGTAATCTGATTTACACCGCCATGGCGCGGCGACTCGCACGGCGCAGCGGACGCAACGACATTACCGCGATGCCGTTGGGCCTCGATGCACCGACCTCGATCGGTATGGCCTTGCTGGTACTGGGGCCGGCGTTCCTCGGCTTCAAGGCGCAGGGCATGGGCGAGTACGCCGCAGCAATTGCCACCTGGCAATTGGGCATGGCGGCGCTGGTGGTGATGGGCGTGCTCAAGCTGATGCTGGCATTCGTCGGCGATGCCGTTACCCGTTGGGTGCCGCGTGCTGGCCTGCTCGGTTCGATCGCTGGCATTGCGCTGATGTTGATGGGCTTTCTGCCGCTGCTGGAGGCGTTGCGGGTGCCGGTGGTGGGTTTTGTCACCCTCGGGTTGTTGCTTTATGTGCTGATCGCAAAGGGGCCATTGCCATGGCGAATGCCGGGAGTGTTGTTCGCGTTTGCCGTCGGTTTGGCGCTGTACTATGGCCTCGGCGGTGCCGGCTTGCTGGGCAGCGGTTATCTGTCGCCGCACCTGCCGCAGTTGCGGCTGGCGCTGCCTTGGCCGGGTCTGGGGTTTATTGATGGCATGGCATACCTTGGCCCGTACCTGGCGCTGGTATTGCCGTTTGGCCTGTTGATGGTGGTTGGCGGTATCAACGTCAGTGAAAGCGCGCGTGCTGCCGGAGATGATTACCGCACCCGCGACATTCTGCTCACCGAAGCCTTCTCAACGCTGGTTGCCGGGGTCTGCGGCGGGGTGGCGCAGACCACGCCGTACATCGGCCAGCCGGCCTACAAGCACATGGGCGCACGTAGCGGCTACACCTTGCTCACTGGGTTGTTCATCGGCTTTGGCGGCATGCTGGGCTACGTGTCGGGGTTGGTGGAACTGCTGCCGCTGGCGGTGCTGGCACCGATCATCATCTACGTGGCGATGGATATCGCGGTGCAGGCATTTGCGGCAACGCCGCCCAGACACGCGCCAGCAGTGGTGTTCGCGTTCCTGCCGGCAATCGCCTATCTATTGACGATCAAACTCGGCAACCAAGGTGTTGTGCCGGCAGAGCAGTTCGCCCGTTTGTTCGCCGATGCCAGCCACGGTATCAGCGAACTGGCGGTGATCGTGGTGCTTGGCAACGGCTTCATCATTACCGCGATGTTGTGGGCAACGATGCTGGCGGCGTTGATCGACCAGCAACCGCGGCGCGCAGCCAAAACCTTGATGGTCGCTGCCGTACTCACCGGATTTGGCGTGATCCACTCGGTGCAACCACAGGGCGGCGTCTACTGGCCGTGGTCGCTGAGTGGTCACGGCGCGATGATCGCGGTGCAATTCATGGCTGCCTATGGGGTGTTGGCGGTGGTGTTTTGGGGTTTGTCTTGGCGCGCTCGGAATCAGTGACGCATGCGATGACTGAGCGCATTGTCCGCTTGAATCCATCCGCAGTTGACCACATTTAAGGAGCATTGGCGGCTCTGCTGCCCCTTCCCTGTGGAGAGATTGCATGCGCATGGACAAACTCACCTCGCGCTTTCAACAGGCGCTGGCCGATGCCCAGAGCCTGGCCGTAGGGCGCGACCATAATCTGATCGAACCGACGCATCTGCTGATCGCCTTGATCGATGCGTCCGGTGGCTCGACCAAGCCGATGCTGGCGCAGGCTGGCGTGAATGTGGCGGCCCTGCGAACGCGGCTGGGCGAACTGCTCGACAAACTGCCGACGGTGAAAGGCCAGGAGGGCAATATCACGGTCGGCAATGATCTTTCACGCCTGCTCAATATCACCGACAAGCTGGCGCAGCAGCGCGGCGATGCCTACATCGCCTCGGAAAGAACCGTCAGGCATTGGAGAAATACACCATCGATCTCACCGCTCGTGCCGAGAGCGGCAAGCTCGATCCGGTGATCGGTCGCGACGAGGAAATCCGTCGCACCATCCAGGTGCTGCAACGGCGCACCAAGAACAACCCGGTGCTGATCGGTGAGCCGGGCGTCGGCAAGACCGCCATCGTCGAGGGCCTTGCCCAGCGCATCGTCAATGGCGAGGTGCCCGAAGGCCTGCGCGGTCGGCGGGTGTTGTCGCTCGACATGGGCCTGCTGATTGCCGGGGCCAAGTTTCGCGGCGATTTCGAGGAACGGCTCAAAGGCGTGCTCAGCGATCTGGCCAAGCAGGAAGGCAATGTCATCCTGTTTATCGACGAACTGCATACCATGGTTGGCGCCGGCAAGGCCGAGGGTTCGATGGACGCCGGCAACATGCTCAAGCCGGCGCTGGCGCGCGGCGAACTGCATTGCATCGGCGCCACCACCCTCGATGAATACCGCAAATACGTGGAGAAGGACGCCGCACTGGAGCGACGGTTCCAGAAGGTGCTGGTCGGTGAGCCCAGCGTCGAGGACACCATCGCCATTTTGCGCGGCTTGAAGGAGCGCTACGCGGTGCATCACGGGGTGGAAATCACCGATCCTGCGATCGTTGCCGCAGCGACGCTCAGCCATCGCTACATCGCTGACCGGCAGTTGCCGGACAAGGCGATCGACCTGATGGACGAGGCGGCATCGCGGATCCGCATGGAGATCGATTCCAAGCCCGAAGAAATGGATCGCATGGAACGCCGTCTGATCCAGCTCAAGATCCAGCGCGAGGCCTTGAAGAAAGAAAAAGACGCCGAGTCAAAACAGCGGCTGGCTGATCTGGAAGCCGAGATCGACACCTTGGAGCGGCAGTTCTCGGATCTGGAAGAAGTGTGGAAGGCGGAGAAGGCATCGCTTACCGGTGCGACCAAGATCAAGGAACAGATCGAACAACTCAAGATCGAGTTGGATGCCGCGCACCGCCATCAGGACCTGGCGCGTGCCTCGGAAATCCAGTACGGCAAATTGCCGGAACTGGAACGCCAGCTCAAGACCGCACAGGAAGCCGAGACCAAGGGCTTCACGCTTTTGCAGGACAAGGTGACTGCGGAGGAAATCGCCGAAGTGGTGAGTCGCTGGACAGGCATCCCGGTCAGCAAGATGCTGGAAGGCGAGCGCGAGAAGCTGCTGAAGATGGAAGATGCCTTGCATGCGCGCGTCATCGGCCAGGACGAAGCGGTAAAGGCGGTGTCCGACGCGATCCGGCGTTCGCGCGCCGGCCTGTCCGATCCGAACCGGCCGAACGGCTCGTTCCTGTTTCTCGGCCCAACCGGTGTCGGCAAGACCGAGCTGTGCAAGGCGCTGGCCGGGTTTCTGTTCGATACCGAAGAAGCCATGGTGCGCATCGACATGAGCGAGTTCATGGAGAAGCACTCGGTCGCTCGCCTGATCGGCGCGCCGCCGGGCTATGTCGGCTACGAGGAAGGCGGCTACCTCACCGAGGCGGTGCGGCGCCGGCCGTATTCGGTGTTGCTGCTCGATGAGGTGGAGAAGGCGCACCCCGACGTGTTCAACGTGCTGCTGCAGGTACTCGATGATGGGCGTCTCACCGACGGCCAGGGCCGTACCGTGGATTTTCGCAACACGGTGATCGTGATGACTTCGAACCTTGGCTCCAATCTGATCCAGGAGCTGTCCGGCGATGACTCACCGGAGGCGTACACCCAGATCAAGGCGTCGGTGATGGGCGCGGTGCAGGGCCATTTCCGGCCCGAGTTCATCAACCGGCTCGACGAGATCGTGGTGTTTCATCCGCTGGCCAAGGATCAGATTCGCGCCATCGCCGCGATCCAGACCCAGCACCTGCAAAAGCGTTTGGCCGAGCGCCAGATCAAGCTGGAACTCAGCGATGCCGCACTCGCCCTGCTCGGCGATGCCGGCTTCGACCCGGTTTACGGTGCGCGCCCGCTCAAGCGCGCTATCCAGCAGCAATTGGAGAACCCGTTGGCGCAGAAAATCCTGTCCGGTGCGTTCGCTTCAGGTGATGTGGTGCACGTTGATGCCACGGCCGGCGCGCTGGTGTTTCGCAAGAGATGATGCCGATTAGAGCATTGGGTCCGCAAAGGACGCAAAAGACGCAAATGAAAGCACGTCAAAATAGCGGCAGCATGAAACGATTTGCTTCTGAGGAATGAAACGGAAAAGCCCACGGCGCGGGTAGAGGCTGCTCTCGCACATCCATGTGCCACGCGGCACTCGGGCGTCGCCCCATCGCGCAGCGAGACTCATCATGATCCATTGCGTCTTTTGCGTCTTTTGCGTTCTTTGCGGACTGCTGTTGTGCTTGGCTGGTCGGTGTTCGCAGTGCAGCGCGGAAACACCGACGGCCACTTCCCGCCGCGCGCGTTACGCGTCGTCCAGCAACTCCAGCCAGCCATGACGATCCGGCGTCTTGCCGGAGAACAGGCCGAAGAACAGCTCCTGAATTCTGCCGGTCAGCGGACCGGGCTTGCCGCTGCCGACCGGCTTGCCATCGACCGATCGGATCGGGGTGATCTCGGCGGCGGTGCCGCACATGAACAACTCATCGCACAGGTACAGGTATTCACGCGGCATTTCGCGCTCCACCACCGCGATGCCGGCATCGCGCGCCAGCCGCATGATGCAATCGCGGGTGAAGCCGTTGAGGATCGCCGAGCTGACCGGCGTGGTATGCAATGCACCATCGAACACCAGGAACAGGTTTTCGCCCGCGCCTTCGGATAACAGGCCGTTATGCGCCAGTGCAATCCCTTCGCCGAAACCCAGGCGCCGCGCCTCGCGCGCGATCAATTGTCCGGACAGGTAATTGCCGCCGGCCTTGGCGCCGGTGGGGATGGTGTTGGGCGCCATCCGCTGCCAACTCGATACGCAGGCATCGATACCCGCTTCCAGCGCGCCTTCACCCAAGTAGGGCCCCATCGGCCACGCAGCGACGGCAACATCGGTTGGACAGTCAGCGCTCAAGCCAAAGCCGCCGAGGCCACGAAAAGCGACTGGGCGCAGATAGGCGCTGGTCAAGCCGTTGGCACGCATCACCTCGCGGCTGGCATCGCTCAACTGCTGCAGTGAGTAGGGGATGGCGATGTCATAAATCCTGGCCGACTGGAACAACCGCCGAAGGTGGTCGGTGAGCCGGAAGATCGCCGGGCCATCGGCGGTTTGATAGCTGCGAATGCCCTCGAAAACCGAGGAGCCATAATGCAGGGCATGCGCCATGACATGGGTGGTGGCTTGCGCCCAGGGTTTGAGTTGGCCGTTGTGCCAGATGTGTTCCGGGTAGGTTTGCGACATGGGCTTGATCCGGTGGTGATGGCAGAGTGTAACCGGGCTCGACCACAAGGGCTGAAAAGTTGGTTGGGAACAAGCCGGGCACATGCTTTGATCGGTCCCCGCAGCGTACGCAATGTGTTCAGGCCCGGCACTTTGACCGCTTTTTTTGCAACCTTTGCGACCTTTGCGGACTGCTGCTGGTTTTGATCACACGACTCGCAGATACAGCGACCAATCCCGGGTTCTACTGCAGCCGATCCAGCACCGCCAGCGTGGGCCGCGCCAGATTCATCGTATAAAAATGCAGCGCCGGCGCGCCACCAGCCAACAGCCGCTGGCACATGCCGGCGACCAGGTCGGTGGCGAACTCGCGGACCGCTTCACGATCATCACCAAACGCCGCCATGTGCTTGACCACCCAGCGCGGAATCTCGGCGCCACAGCCCTCCGAGAAGCGTCGCAACTGGGCGAAATTGACGATCGGCATGATCCCGGGCAGGATCGGAATGTCGATGCCAAGCCGCCGTGCGGCATCCACGAAGTGAAAGTAGGCATCGGCATTGTAGAAATACTGGGTGATCGCCGCATCGGCGCCGGCATCCACCTTCAACTTGAAATGGGCGAGGTCGGCGGCGGCATGATCGGCCTGCGGATGGGTTTCCGGGTAGCAACCCACCAGTACTTCAAACGCGTCGCCGTGCTCGGCACGGATGAAGCCGACCAGCTCCGAGGCGTAGCGAAAATCGCCGGCACGGGCCATGCCCGAGGGCATGTCGCCACGCAGAGCCACCAGGCGCTTGCAGCCCTGGGCGCGATATTGCGCCAGCAACGTCCGGATCTCCTCACGGCTGCCGCCGACGCAGGAGATGTGTGGTGTGGCGTCCAGGCCGAATGTGTCGTGCAGACGCCGCACCGTCTCCGGCGTGTAACTCAGGGTCGAGCCGCCGGCACCAAAGGTCACCGACACATATGCACTCATGGCAACCCCTCCGTGTTGCCGCCTATTATATCGCTTCATGCGGATAAAGCGATTGACAGATGCAGAATCCTGTTATAGCCTTCATCCATCCGACTCATCGAGACCGGCTGAGGGACAGGCCCTTAGACGCCGGGGCAACCAGCAGGAAACTGCAAGGTGCCAAATCCTACGGTGGCAATGCCACTGAAAGATGAGCCGTAGCGATTGCCGCAAGGCAGTTGCCGCGCGATTCCCCATGTGGGCTCGCCGGGTCGGATCACTACAGGACCCGATGCCGTGAGCGCGAACCGAGCCGAAACCCACCCGTGTACCAGCGGCACGCCTGAACTGGGGGTGCGGCACGCCGTGATCGACGGCGCGCTGGAAGGCGTTGCCGCCGAAGTCGAAATCCGTTTTGCGCGCTACGGCCGCGCCGACGCGCCGTGCATCGTGGGTATGGGCGGCATTTCGGCTTCGCGCCACGTCGGCGATTGGTGGGCTGCGCACGTTGGCCCGGGCAGGGCGCTCGACACCCGTTACTACTCGGTACTGGGGTTCGATTACCTGTCCGCGTTGCCTGCGGGCTGGAGCGGCATCAGTCCGCACGATCAGGCCGCGACGTTGTGCGCGTTGCTGGATGCCCTCGGGATCGAACGCACGCATGCGCTGGTCGGCGCTTCGTATGGCGGCGCGGTGGCGCTGGCGTTCGCCGAGCGTTATCCCGCCCGGCTCGGCTCGGCATTGGTGCTGTCGATGGCTGAACGCCCGTCGCCGATGGCGTCGGCGTTGCGTGCGTTGCAACGCGATCTGTTGCGCCTCGGCGACGACCTGGGCTTCCAGGCCGAAGCGGTGGCGATGGCGCGTGCGCTGGCGATCACCACCTACCGCACTGACGCCGAGTTTTCGCGGCGGTTCGCCGGCAGCCCTGAACGGCAGGGCGGCTGCTGGCGCTTGCCGGTGGAAGGTTACCTGCGCGCACAGGGTGAGCGCTTCGCCCGTCAGTTCGATGCCGACGCCTACCGCGTGCTGTCCGAATCGCTGGACCTGCATCAGGTCGATCCGCACCGCCTGCACGCCGCGCTGCATTTGCTGGCGGTCGATCAGGATCGGCTGGTGCCGCGCGCCGACATCCAGGCGCTGGCGCGCGCCACCGGCGCCTCATTCACCTGTCTGGCTTCGGACTACGGACACGACGCGTTTTTGAAGGAACCCGCCGCGATCGGCGACTGGTTGGCGGCCTGTCTGCAACAGGACTTGCGAATGCGAAGGCCAGCGTTGAGCGCTTGAGTCCGCCTTCGTCAGCCCGTCAATACGAGATCATCACTATGAGCCTGCAATCCGCTACCCGCGCCGTTCGTACCGGCATCGACACCGACCCCAACTTCGGCGCGGTGATTCCGCCGCTGCACCTGTCGACCAACTTTTCATTCGCTGGCCTCGATGGCAAGCGCCGCTACGACTACACCCGCAGCGGCAACCCCACCCGCGACCTGTTGGCTGAGGCCTTGAGCGAGCTCGAAGGCGGCGCTGGTGCGGTGATCACCGCCAGCGGCATGGCGGCGGTCGGGTTGGTGCTGGAACTGCTTGAGCCGGGCCAGTTGCTGGTGGTGCCGCACGATTGCTACGGCGGCTCGCACCGCTTGTTTCGCGCCTGTGCCGGCAAGGGCCGCTTCGAGCTGGCGGTGATCGATTTTCACGACCCCGCTGCGCTGGGCGCAGCGTTGGCGCGCGGCCCGGCCATGGTGTGGATCGAAACCCCCAGCAACCCGTTGCTGCGTATCACCGACATCCGTCATGTCGCCGCGGCGGCGAAGGCGATCGGCGCGAAGGTGGTGGTCGACAACACCTTCCTGTCGCCGGCGCTGCAACAGCCGATCGCCCTCGGCGCCGATATCGTGGTCCATTCCACCACCAAATACATCAACGGCCACAGCGATGTGGTCGGTGGTGCGGTGGTGGCAGCCGACGCGGCACTGCACGAAACCCTGGCATGGTGGGCCAACGCGAGCGGTGTCACCGGCGCGCCGTTCGACAGTTACCTCACCCTGCGCGGCCTGCGCACCCTGAATGTGCGGCTGCGTGTGCATCAGGAAAACACTCTGGTGCTGGCCGAGCATCTGGCGGCGCATGCGGCGGTGGCCGCGGTGCATTTTCCCGGCCTCGCCAGTCATCCAGGGCATGCGCTGGCAGCGCGGCAGCAGGCCGGATTCGGCGCCATGCTCAGCTTCGATCTGCATGGCGGCGTGGCCGCCGTGCGCGCCTTCGTCGATGGTCTGGCCTGCTTTACTCTTGCCGAATCACTGGGTGGGGTGGAGAGCCTGATTGCGCACCCGGCGAGCATGACCCATGCCGCGATGCCCGAGGAAGCGCGCCGTGCCGCCGGCATTGGCGATGGCCTGTTGCGGCTGTCGGTGGGGATCGAGGATGTGGGTGATCTGCGTGCCGACCTCGATGCTGCGTTAACCCGTGCAGAAGTTGTGGTTTGCGAGGGGTCGCCCACAGGGTGGGCTACAAAAAGCCTCGGCGTACATCTGTAGGTCGCCCACAGGGTGGGCTCCTGCAGAGCCGAACACCGCTCCTCTGTGGGAGCGCACCCTGTGCGCGACCGTAATTTCTTAAATCGCGGTGTGCTGGTCGCCCACAGGGTGAGCCCTATCAAAAAAACGGTCGCGTTCACCGGTAGCAGCCCGCCCTGCGGGCGAGCCAAAAAACCGTTAGCAGCCAATGCAGCATCCCACACGCGATGACGATGTGCTTTTCAAATCGCACGCACACGAAAATTGCGGCCTTTGATCTTGCCAGTGCTCAATCGCTTGAGTGCCTGCGCCAACAGTTCGCGCCGGATCGCAACGTAGGAGCGGGTAGGGAAGATGTCGATCTTGCCTATGGCATCGGCCTTCAGGCCGGCATCACCGGTCAAAGCACCGAGAATATCGCCAGCGCGCAGCTTGTCGGTTTTGCCGGCATCGATGCGCAGCGTTGCCATCTTCGGCTGCGGCGCCTCACCGCTGCGTGTGCGCAGCGGCACCACGCTGGCCCAGCGATACTGCTGGCCATGCTGATCGCGCAGCGCATGCGCGCGCGGCATCTCGCGCGGTGCGACCAGGCTCAACGCCAAGCCACCACGCCCGGCACGGCCAGTACGTCCGATCCGATGCAGATATACGTCCGGGTCGCTCGGCAGCTCATAATTGATGACCGCCGCCAGGTCCTTGATGTCGAGGCCACGCGCAGCAACATCGCTAGCGGCCAACACGTTGCAACTGCCATTGGCGAAACGCAGCAAAATCTCGTCGCGGTCGCGCTGCTCCATGTCGCCATGCAACGCCAGTGCGCTGAAGCCGAACCCGTGCAGCGCGGTAACCAGTTCTTCGGTATCGCGGCGCATATTGCAGAACACCACGGCCGAATCAGGACGGTGCGCCAGCAGCAATGCGGCCAGCGCACTTGCACGTTGTGCTGCGTCCACTTCGTGAAAAATCTGCTCGATCTCTGGTTGTTCGACTGCCGCTTCGACGGTGATTTGCGCCGGCTCACGCATCAGGCTTGGCGCCAGTTCACGGATCGCGGCGGGGAAGGTGGCAGAAAACAATAGGGTCTGGCGCTCCTTGCCGGTCTTGCTGGCGATCTGCCGGATATCCTCCTCAAAACCCATGTCGAGCATGCGATCGGCCTCATCCAACACCAGAGTGCGCACGCTGCCCAGCTTGAGTGCCTGCTGCTTGAGCAGTTCCAGCACCCGTCCCGGTGTGCCCACGATCAGATGCGGCGGCCGGCCCAGCGAGGCGAGTTGCGGCCGCAGCGATACGCCACCGGTCAGCAGCAGCACCTTGAAGTTGGCAATGCCGGTGGCAAGCTTGCGGATTTCCTTGGCGACCTGATCGGCCAGTTCGCGGGTGGGGCACAGCACCAGCGCCTGTACCCGCGCGTTGGACGCATCGATGCGCTGCAACAGACCCAAACCGAAGGCGGCGGTCTTGCCGCTGCCGGTAGGCGCCTGGGCGATCAGGTCGCGTCCGGCAAGGATCAGAGGCAGGCCCTGCGCCTGAACCGGTGTCATATTGATATAACCCAGGGCGTCGAGCCCCTGGCTCAGGGTGGGGTCGAGTTCAAGTGTGGCGAAAGTTTTCATGCGCCATCATCGCAGGGCCGGGCCGCAGCGCAAAGCGTTTTGCTCAGGTGTCAGCGGCGGGCTGCAACACCCCGCAGTCGGCAAGCAGGTTGTCGCACTGTTCACGCGACTGTGCGGCGGGCATCCTGAGTTGGGCCGGTATCACGTCGGTTGCAGCTGCGGTATCACATCGGTTGTAAGAACTGAAGGTGCGCGCCGTGGCTCGACGTAAAGCACACGTTGGCTTGCTCGCGTCTATGTAGAGGCTCTTGCAAAATCCCCGTAAAGATCATGCGGACGGGGCTCCATCCGCCGCGCGCTGGTCAATGCGTGTCCATCACAGCGGTTGCGGGCGTGTTT
>PGZE01000083.1:0-2889 GCA_002840015.1 Gammaproteobacteria bacterium HGW-Gammaproteobacteria-2
TCTCGGCCAAGGCGGTTGGCATCTTGAGTGGCCTTGGCGTGTCCTTTCACGGTGTTGACGTGTTGGCTGACGCCGAGATCCGCGACGGTATCAAGGTGTACGGCAGTTGGCCGACCATTCCGCAGTTGTATATCGGCGGTGAACTGGTCGGCGGCTCGGACATCATCGAGCAACTGGTCAATTCCGGCGAACTGCATCAGTTGCTCGGCCTGCCCGCGCCGGATCGCAGCGTACCGACCATCACCATGACCGAAACCGCCGCCGCCGCGATTGGCCGCGCGATGGCCGACTTGCCACAAGGCACCGGCCTGCATTTGAGCGTCGATCCGGGCTACAACGCGCAGTTCGCACTCAAGGAAATCACCGGCAACGAGCTGGTCGCACAAGTGCAGGGCATGGAGCTGTATATCGATGTAATCAGCGCGCCGCGTGCCAATGGCATGGAAATCGACTGGGTGGAAGATGTTCGCGGTGCCGGCCTGGCCATCCGCAACCCCAACGCACCACCGCCGGTGCAATCGCTGAGCGTCGCCGCACTGCATGAGCGCATCGCCGCCGGCAGCATCACCGTGATCGATGTGCGCCCGGCTGCGGATCGTGCGCAGGCCCCGTTCCCGCACGCCCATCAGGCGCTCGACGAGGACAGCCTGCCCACGCTGGCCGCGCTGTCCAAGGACACCGCACTCGCCTTCTTGTGCCATCACGGCAATTCCAGCCGGCAGGCCGCCGAGCATTTCCGTGGCCTG
This sequence comes from Gammaproteobacteria bacterium HGW-Gammaproteobacteria-2, assembly GCA_002840015.1. Classification (GTDB taxonomy): domain Bacteria; phylum Pseudomonadota; class Gammaproteobacteria; order Xanthomonadales; family Xanthomonadaceae. Next base: position 747 of record PGZE01000083.1, read on the forward strand.
GGCTTTCGTGATGTGTACAACGTCGAGGGCGGCATCGATGCATGGGCGCAGCAGATTGACCCCAGCGTGCCGCGTTATTGATGGCTTGAGTCGCTGACGCATCCAGTTGCTTTGGCTTCACAGGCCGGCACTAGCGCCGGCCGCACTTGTGCATCCTTCGATGTGCATGGATGCACAAGTGGTACGGAAGGCGTGGATGCCACTGATCGCGCAGGCTTTGGTCGCGCACAGGGTGCGCTCCCACAGGGGTGCTTCAAGGTGCTTGTGGGAGCGCGCCTTGCGCGCGAAGCTGTTGCAAGAGGGTTCGCCGGCAGGCCGGCTCCCACAACAGCACCGATTGGCACCAACGAGTAACGCAGTTACTCCACTATGAGCACGAACGTCCCCCCTGTGGGTGACATGCTAGTGCGGGTTCTGGTCGCGCACAGGGTGCGCTCCCACAGGGGCAAATCAGCGCTTTTTTCGTGGGAGCCTGATGCGGGCCACGGGGCATGATTTTTGTGGGAGCCCACCCTGTGGGCGACTGTCCGCTTGAACGGCCGCGAAGGCACCGATGCCATTGCCGACGGCGCCAGTTTCTTCTAGGATGACAGCGTTGTCTTTATTTCCCGATGCGATCCACTTGGATGGCGCAGCGCGTGTCCAAGAATGGAAAGCCATTGGCAATGCGTTCAATGCTGTCCGTTTTTGCGGCGTGTGCATAACAACAAACAGAAAGCCATCGAGGAGAGGGATAAGTGAAGCTTGCAACTCTGGATACGGTAATCGTGCTCGCCTACATGGCCGGCATCTTTGTGCTGGCGCAGGTGGTATCGCGCGAAAAAGCGGGGCACCAAAAGGACGCCAAGGATTATTTCCTGGCGAGCAAATCATTGCCGTGGTGGGCGATCGGTGCATCATTGATTGCCGCCAACATTTCGGCCGAGCAGATCATCGGCATGTCCGGATCAGGCTATGCGATCGGGCTGGCGATTGCGTCATACGAATGGATGGCGGCGCTGACGCTGCTGCTGGTGGGCAAGTATTTTCTGCCCATCTTTCTGCGCAACGGCATCTACACCATGCCGCAGTTTCTGGAGCAACGCTACGGCGGCCGCATCCGCACCTTGATGGCGGTGTTCTGGCTCGGGCTGTATATCTTCGTCAACCTCACCTCGATCCTGTGGTTGGGCTCGATTGCGGTCAGCCAGGTCGCCGGTATCGACCAGATGTTGGCACTGGCGCTGCTGGGTGCCTTCGCCTTGCTCTACCAGTTGTACGGCGGGCTCAAGGCAGTGGCGCTGACCGATATCGTGCAAGTGTCGCTGCTGGTTCTGGGTGGGCTGCTGGTGGCCGGGTTGACACTGAGCAAGATCGGCGACGGCGCGGGCATCGTCGCTGGCTTCAGCAAACTGTGGGCAGCGCACCCGGAGCACTTCCACATGATTCTCGACAAGACCAGCCCGTACTACAAGGATCTGCCGGGACTGAGCGTGCTGATTGGCGGCATGTGGATCATGAATGTCAGCTACTGGGGCTTCAACCAGTACATCATCCAGCGCGCGCTGGCGGCCAAGGACCTCAAGGAAGCGCAGAAGGGCGTTCTGTTCGCGGCGTTCCTCAAGCTGCTGATGCCGGTGATCGTGGTGTTGCCGGGTATCGCGGCGTTGATGCTGGCGCCGGATCTCACGCGGCCAGATCAGGCTTATCCTTCAATGATGCAGATCCTGCCAACCGGCATCCTCGGGCTGGTATTCGCGGCACTGGTGGCAGCGATCGTGGCGTCACTGGCGTCCAAGATCAATTCAATTGCTACCATCTTCACGCTGGATTTCTATCAACGCGCCGGCAACCATCCCGACCAGCGCCATCTGGTGCGGGTCGGGCGTATCGCCGCCACCGTGGCAGTGTTGCTCGCCATTCTCACGGCCAAACCGTTGCTCGGGAGTTTCGATCAGGCGTTCCAGTACATCCAGGAATACACCGGGTTTTTCACCCCCGGCATCGTGGTGATTTTCCTGCTCGGCCTGTTCTGGAAGCGCGCCAATGAGGCGGGCGCACTGGCCGCAGCGGTCGGCTCGTTCGGTCTTTCCATCTTGCTGAAAATGGCATGGCCGGAACTGCCTTTCATCGATCGCGTAGGGATCGTGTTTTTGCTGGCGCT
>PGZE01000083.1:2941-5827 GCA_002840015.1 Gammaproteobacteria bacterium HGW-Gammaproteobacteria-2
GTCGGCGGCGGCACCGCCGGCTGGATGGCGGCCAACCTGCTGGCGCACCGCTGGCGCGAACGCAACGTGGATATCACACTGCTGGAATCGCCGGAGATCGGCATCGTCGGTGTCGGCGAGGGTTCAACGCCATTGCTGGGCACGTTTTTCGAGACCCTGGGCATCGCCGATTCCGACTGGATGCCCAAGTGCAACGCGACCTACAAGAACGGCATTCGTTTCAGCGGCTGGTCGCAGGTCAAAGGGTATGAGAGCTACTTTCATCCGTTCGCATCGGCCATCGACATCCATGGCCAAGCCGCCTTTTTCATGCATTGCGCAATGCGGCGCAATGGCTACGATGTAGCCGCCAATCCGGATCGATTTTACCTCGCAGCGGAACTGGCGCGCCAACGCCTCGCTCCGCTGGCGGCGCATCATTTTCCGTTCCGGATACTTCACGGCTACCACTTCGACGCGCATCTGGTCGGCGCGCTGTTGGGCGAGTTTGCACAACGCAATGGCGTCGATCACCGGCAAGGCAAGGTGGTGGCGGTCGAGCGTGACGAAGACGGTGCGGTGATTGCCGTTATCACCGAGGATGCTCGCCGCATCGAGGGCGATTTTTTCGTCGATTGCAGCGGTTTCCGATCACTGATCGTGCAGCAGGCGTTGGCTGTGCCATTCAAACCATTTTCCGACAATCTGTTCAATGATCGTGCGGTCGTGCTGCCAACGCCGACCGACCCAACCGGCACCAACAGCCAGACGATCTCGACCGCGCTGCGCAACGGCTGGGTATGGAACATCCCGCTGCGCCATCGCCACGGCAATGGATACGTCTACAGTTCGCGTTTCTGCACGCCGGACCAAGCCGAGCAGGAACTGCGCGAACACCTCGGTTTGCTCGATGATCCAGTCGGCGCGCGCCATTTGCAGATGCGCGTTGGCCGGGTGGAACAGGTATGGGACTCTCGCAAGGCTTCATCGAACCACTGGAAGCAACCGCCCTGCATCTGGTGCAGACCACGCTCGAGAGCTTCATCGAGCATGTCGAGCGTGACGGTGATCTGGACGCCCGGCGGCGATCCTTCAACGACGGCATCGCCCGCGATTTCGACGGTGTGCGCGATTACATCGTCTGTCATTACCGGATGAATCGGCGCACCGATACCGAATACTGGCGCGCCAATGCCAGCCACGATCAGCTCTCGGATTCGCTCAAGGCGATTTTGACCTGCTGGTTTACCGGCCAGAATCTGGAGCATGAAATCGCGCGCCAGGGCATCGCCGACATCTACCCAGCCATGTCATGGCATTGCCTGCTCGCTGGCTACGGCCAGTTCCCCGACGTGGCGAAACTGCGCGCGCCGGAGCCTGGCATCGGTAAAGCGGACATGGCAGCGATCGACGATTTCCGCAGCCGCTGCGCGCTCAACTTCCGCGACCACGCACAGGTGCTTGCTGAAATGGCAGCGTAGCCGCTCAGCGTTGCGCCGCGCAATGTTCGGCGATGAACTGCGCATGGTCGGGCATCACCCCGACGCATTTACCGATCACCGCCTCGACACCGCCGACGAACTCGCACAACTCACTCTCTGGCATGAATCCGGCAAATGGATGGTAGCCCTGCGCATGGATGCGCTGGCCTTCCATCACCTGCAACCAGCTCGGCTCGGCAAACAGCTCGTTGCCATCACGGAACAGCCGGCCGTTGCTGCGGTACAGATCGATCTTGCGTTGCAGTGTCGCCGGGATCGGCATGGTGCGGGTGTAGTTCCAGAACGCCGAATCGGTACGCTCGGTCGCCTTGTAATGCAGAATCAGAAAGTCACGGATCTGCTGGTACTCAAGCCTGCCCTGCGCGTTGTATTCATCGATGTCGGCCGCATCGAACCCTTGATGAGGAAAAAATGTGGCAATACGCGAAACCGCGGTCTGGATCAGATGGATGCTGGTCGATTCCAGCGGTTCGAGGAATCCGCTGGACAAGCCTACCGCGACACAGTTGCGCTCCCACAGCTTGCGCCGCATGCCGGTACGAAAACGGATCAGGCGCGGATCGGCCATTTTCTCGCCGTCAATGTTGGCAAGCAAAATCGATGTCGCTTCGTCATCACTCATGAACAGGCTGCTGTACACATGACCGTTGCCGACCCGGTGCTGCAAGGGAATCCGCCACTGCCAGCCGGCGCTGTGCGCTGTTGAGCGAGTCATCGACAGCAATGGTTTCACTGGAGCGCTGGGCACTGCCAGCGCCCGATCGCACGGCAGCCAGTGCGACCAATCCTCGTAACCGACGCCGAGTGCATCGCCGATCAGCAGTGCGCGGATGCCCGAGCAGTCGATGAAGAACTCGCCATCGATCCGCTCGCCGCCTTCCATCACCAGCGCTTCGATATAGCCATCCTCGGCACGACGCAACACCTGTTTTACCTTGCCTTCGGTGCGCATTACGCCGCGCTTCTCGGCGAGCCCGCGCAACCAGCGCGCGTAGAGGCTCGCGTCAAAATGGAACGCATGCACGATGTCGCCAAGCGGCGAGCCCGGCATATCCTTGCGATAGCGCATGAACTTCGCCTGCCGCGGCGCGACGGTATTGATCGAATAGGCGTCAAGTCCGCTGGCCTTGCCCAGTTGTTTCAGCCGCAGCCAGTAATGGTGAAAGCCGACCAGCGAGGTGTCTGGCCCGACCTTACCGAAACCATGGATATAACGATCACCGAGCTGACCCCAGTTGACGAACTCGATGCCGAGCTTGAAGGTGCCTTGAGTGGCCTTGAGGAATTCGTCCTCATCGATCTCCAGTGCCGCATTGAAGTGCTTGATGTTCGGTATCGTCGCCTCGCCAACGCCGACGATACCGATTTCCTCGGACTCGATCAGGCGTATCCGGCATGACGGCGG
>PGZE01000084.1 GCA_002840015.1 Gammaproteobacteria bacterium HGW-Gammaproteobacteria-2
CAGGTTGCGCGTGGTTTCGGTAACGGCTGCGATTGCGGCCTTGGCTTTGTCGCGGTTGGTGAGGGGTAGCGTGGAGGCCCAGCCGGTGAGCGCAGCCAGTGCGCTGCTGGCATGCTGCTTTTCATCGTCACTCAGGGTTTCGTTCTCGGCGATGGCCGCCGATGCAAAGCCACTGCCCATGGCAACAGCCAGTGGCAACTGGCTGCCGATTTCAGCGTCCAGTTTGGCCAGCATCGGCTCAAGCTCGGCGTACAGGGTTGCTTCGGCATCCGGTGCGGTCAGTTTGCCTAGCATCTGGGCAAACTCGGTGCGCTCGCTCTCATCCGCTGCCGGCAATGCCTGTTGCTGGGTATTGAAAGCCGTTTCGGTGCGCTGGCGCAGGTCGTCGGGTAACCACTGACAGCTGAACGCGGACATGTCATTGTTGTGCAGGCTTTGCGCCCATTGCGTGATGGCCTCGGTCGGTGATTTGCCGGCTTTGGCGAGCGATGGAGCAGAACTTTCTTTGCCACAGGCGAATAACAGCGGCAAGGCGAGGGCCAGTGACAGGATTCGAACACGGTTTGTAGTAAGCATGGGAGCTTCCGGTAGTGAGGGTTTGTGGCGTGCATTGCGCGCGCCGGAGTGCTGATGGGTCAATTATTGCAGACGCAGCGCATTGCGTTTGCAGCGGTTGGATTCGGTTTTGGCTAGCTCACCGCAGTCGCGCAGTATCGCCGATTCCCAACTGCCATAGGCCGGATTGGGCAGCATGATCCATTGTTTGCCCCAGCGCATGCGGTTGCGCTCGACCAGCGTATGGCGGGCGAGCGGACTGACTGCGATACCGTCGATAAAATCACCCAGGTTGTCGCCCAGCATCAGCAGTACGCGATGGCGCTCGCTGACCCATGTGCGACGTTCACCCTTTTCACGGCTTGGGGCGCGTGGGTCATTGCGTAACATCACGTTGCTGCCGTCATCGGCCACCGGGAAACCAAGTGCGCGTAGATTGTCCACGGTTGCGGCGCGCTCGGCCGGATCATCGCGGTTGGTGACGTAATACACGGTGACGCCTTGTTCGGCGGCGTAACGATAGAACGCCAGTGCGCCGGGCAGGGCGCGGGCACGGCGCTCACTCACCCACGACAACCAGGCGGCGTAGTTGAAGTCGGGAGATCCGGCCTGGATGCTGCGTGCCTGAAACGGGCTGTTGTCGAGCAGGGTTTCGTCGGCATCGGTGATCAATGCCGGAGGCAGGCCGCGAGCCGCCACTTTGCGCTCGCCCGCAGGCATGGCATCCCAATCCGGGTCAGCGAGGGCGAGGTCCAACTGCTGCCGGGCCAGCGCGAAGCTGCCCAGCATCGCGGCTTCATATTCCGCCGATTGTTGCATCCACAGCGTGGCATCAAGCTTGTTGTCGCTTGCCGCGACAATGGCTTGTGCTGATTCGGGCGCCAATACGGCGGTGGTTGGTGTGGGCTGGCTGGCACAAGCAGACAGCAGGGCCAGCACGGCGCTGGCGAGAATCAAACGGATGCGCATGGTGACAATCCCCGATATTTTGATCCAAAGTTTAGCAGGGCTACCTTGTTGCAATGCTTCAGTGGCGCGTCAATCGCCGAGCAGGCTGGCGATGGCATCCAGATGCGCCCGCCCGCGCTCGCGCCGCTGCACCGCTTCGCGCTCCGGGTCATCGCCATCGCGTTGCAGGTCGGCCGCTGGCAGTTCGCTGAGAAAACGGCTTGGTTGCAGCGACAGCATTTGCCCCCAACGCCGGGTCTGGCTGCTGTGGCTCAGCCACAGCCGGTGTTTGGCGCGGGTGATGCCGACGTACATCAGCCGCCGTTCCTCGTTGAGCTGGCCTTCGTCCATGCTTGCTTCATGCGGCAGGTTGCCGTCTTCGCAGCCAACGATAAAGACATGGCCGAATTCGAGCCCTTTGGCGCCGTGCAGGCTCATCAAGCGCACCGCGTTGCCCGGCTCATCGCGGTCGGAATGGCTGAGCAGCGCCAACTGTGCGGCCAGATCGCGGGCGCTGCCAGCCGCAGCGCCGGCAAACCAGTCGGCCAGCTCCTCCAGATTGGCGCGGCGGCGTTCGAATACCGCCGGGTCGCGGGTTTGTGCCTGCACGGCGGCGATCAGCCCCGATTGGGTGACCAGCGCGCGGCACAGTTCGGACGCTGGCGCCGTTTCCGCCAAACCCTGCAACCGATGCACGATGTCGATGAACTCGCGCAGGCCGGACATCGCCCGCGCCGGTAGTTGCTTGAGCAATGAAATCTGCGCCGCCGCACGCAACATCGGCATGCCGGCGTGGTGTGCCAGTTCGGCCAGTTTCGCGAGGCTGGCGCTGCCGACTTCGCGCTTGGGCGAGCCGATCGCACGCAGGAATGCGCTGTCGTCGTCGGGGTTGGCCAGCAGCCGCAGCCAGGCCAGCGCGTCCTTGACCTCGCCGCGGTCGAGGAACGCGGTACCGCCAGACAGGTGGTAGGGAATGCGCAGCATTTGCAGCGCTTTTTCCAGCGGCCGCGACTGGTGATTGCCGCGAAACAGGATCGCGAAATCCGACCACGGGACTTGCTGGTCGTTCTTGCTGAAGGCGATTTCGGCGGCAACCCGATCCGCTTCGTGTTCGCTGTCGCGGCATTGCCAGACCCGGATCGGCTGGCCCTGGCCCTGATCGCTCCATAATTGCTTGACGTGGGTATGCGGGTTGTTGGCGATCAAGGTGTTGGCGGCGCGCAGGATACGCGCGCTGCAACGGTAATTCTGCTCCAGCTTGATGACTTTCAGGTCGGGATAATCTCGCGCCAGCAGGTCGAGGTTTTCCGGTTGCGCGCCGCGCCAGGCGTAGATGCTCTGGTCATCGTCGCCGACGCAGGTGATCGCGCCGCGCGGCCCGGCG
>PGZE01000028.1 GCA_002840015.1 Gammaproteobacteria bacterium HGW-Gammaproteobacteria-2
GCCAGCAGTGCCGCTGCGGTTTTGCTGCCGATGCCGGGCACGCCGGGGATGTTGTCGGTGGCATCGCCGGCCAGGCCAAGGAAGTCGGCCATCTGGTGGGCGTGTACACCGTATCGTGCTTTGACGTCGCGGTGGCCCCAGCGCTGGTTGCGGGCGTAGTCCCATTGCTCGTCGTCGCTGCCGAGCAATTGCGACAAATCCTTGTCGGCGGAAACGATGACGCTGCGTAGTCCATGCGCGCGCAGGCGGTGTACGCTGGCGCCGATCAGATCGTCCGCTTCGTAGTGCGGGTCGGCGAGGGTGGTCAGTCCCAGTGCGCGGCTAAAGGCGATGCAATGCGCAAACTGACGTTTCAGCGAGTCGGGTGCGGGATCGCGGTTGGCTTTGTAGGCGGGGTAGATGTCGTTGCGGAACGAACTGTCCAGCGCCACATCGAATGCGACGGCAATGTGGGCAGGACGCTGGCTTTCCAGCAGTTCCACTAAAAACCGGACAAAGCCGTGTACCGCATTGACCGGATGTCCGTCGGCATCGGAAAAATCGTCGGGCAGGCTGTGCCAGGCGCGGAAGATATAGACGCTGGCATCGACCAGCCAGGCGCTGGGTGTGGCCACGCTCACGGTGCCCACTGGCTCAGGCGATCATTCAGTGCAGGGCGGGGGCGTTCGCTCGCCGGTTCAGCGGCGCTGCCGATATGAATGAAGCCGAGCACCTGCTCATCGTTGTCGAGGCCCAGTCGAGCCTTGACCACCGGGTCATAGGCAACCCAACTGGTCAGCCATTGCGCGGCAAAGCCCAGCGCATGCGCGGCGTGCAGCAGGCTGAGGCAGACTGCGCCGCCGGATAGCAATTGTTCGATTTCCGGCACTTTATGGCCGCGAATGGGTTGGCCAACGACGGTGACGATGCACGGCGCGCAGGCAAAGCGCAGGCGCTCCTTTATCAGCGCGGCTGTGCTTGCGTCGGGTTCGCGCTCACGCAGGCGGGCAACCAGGATTTCGCCGAGTGCCAGCCGTGCCTCGCCGCTGATCTGGACAAAGCGGGCCAGGTGCCTGCAACAGCCGGCTGGGCGTCGAGATTCGGGTGTTAAGATCAGCGAGTGAGGGCATATGTGCGTCGTCCGGTGGGTGTCCGCCATCATTACCGTCCGATGGCAATGACGCAAACTGAGGAACCAATCACAATAAAGTGACCCATTGCGTCATATTCTGCCCACAAGCGTCGATTGGGGGTCGATGTCTTACCCACGCAATAAAAAAACAAGGTCGCGCCATGAGCCAGACTGAACCTCGCCCACATGCATCGCCCGCCCCAGCCACTGCTGGCGAAATGACTGCGGTGCTTGAACGCACACGTGAACTTGCCATTGCCCGGCTCACCGAGGCAGTGCGCACGGTGTTGGCCGTTGCTGATGATGCCCTGTTTGATTTCATGCAGAAATCAGGCGGCAACAGCAATCAACCGCATTTTCTTGATGCCATGCGCGAGTTGCGTCGCCGTCGCGGCGAGATCGAGGATGGCTTTGCCGCCCAGTTGCAGGATGTGTGGCAGCGCTTCGTTGCCAGAGAGCCGATAACTTCAGAAGACGCCATGGGTGCCAGTTCATCGGGTGATCTGAGCCTGCTGAGCGAAGACGATATGGAGTCACAGATCGCCGCCCGGATGCTGGGTCAGGCGATGCAGAAGGATTGTTCGGCGGTGTCGTTGCAACTGATGCAGCGGCTTTCGTGGATCGGCGGCCGGCAGGAGTTGGATGCCGATAGCAGCCCCCTTGGTGCAGCGCACATTGCGGTAGCGCTGCGGGCAGGGCTTGCGCCGTGTGAAATGCCTGGGGATATCAAGCTCATTCTGTTCAAGCTGTGCGAGCGCGAATTGCCCAAGCCCGTTACCGCTGCACTTGAAGAAGTCAATGAATGCTTGTTGAGAGCGGGTGTGCTGCCACATCTGCGGGTGTTGCCGAATCGTGTTGCACCGCGTGCATCGGCGCCGCCGCAGGCGGCAACCAACGACTATCGCGAACCTGCACCGGCTGCAAATGAGAGTGCGCGCCCCGGTGAGCAGTACGCACCCAACGAACGCGCTTTGTTCGCCACCTTGCACGAGTTGTTGCGTGGCTGGCGGCAAAGTGAACATGCGCCGGCACCGATGCCTTCCGCTGCGCATCTACGGCCGATCAGTTCCAACGAGATGATTTCGGTGCTTTCTTTGTTGCAGTCGGAGATTCCCGATGGCGTGCGTGCAGCCATTCAGGACCCGTCGCAGTCGGTCGTGCAACGCATCAAGGGTGAAGTGTTGGCCAATTCGCGGCAATTGGGCATCGACCCGGAAAAAGCCTGCCTCAGCCCAGTGGATGAAGACGCCATAGATCTGGTTGGCATGCTGTTCGACGTGTTGCTCGATGAGCGCCAGCTCAAGGGCTCGGCGCGCGAGCTGATTGGCCGCATGGTAGTTCCGTTCATCAAGGTGGCATTGCTGGATCGCCGCATGTTCCTGCGCAAAGAGCATCCGGCGCGCCGCCTGCTCAATTCGGTCGCCGAGGCATGTGAGGGCAACGAAGGCGAGACACCCGCCGAGCGCACACTGCTGGCGAAGGCCGAAGAAGTAGTGCAGCGGCTGTCGATGGAGTTCAACGAAAACGTGGCGATCTTCCAGACTTTGGAAGAAGAGTTTCGCTGTTTCATGGATCAGCATCGCAAACGCGTGGACCTGGCCGAGCGTCGCGCCTCCGAGGCACAGCAAGGCAAGGAACGACTGGAAGCTGCGCGTGCTTATGCGCAGGCCGAACTCGACAAACGCCTTGCCGATACGGCATTGCCGCCAGCACTGGATGTGGTGATGCGCCGCTACTGGACGCATCATCTGGTGGTGCTACAACTGCGTGAGGGTGTGGATTCCGACGCTACCCGCGCGGCATTGGCTTGTGGCGATGGCTTGCTGGCGATGGCGCAGGCTGCGCATGGTGGCGAAGCTGCGCTTGCTGCATTGCTGCCACAGTTGAGTGCCGGCATGCTGCCGATTCTGTCGTCCTCGGGTTGTGTTGGCGAAGCGGCCGATACGCTGGTTGATGCAGTTGCTGACGAATTGCGTGGCATGGCTGCGGGCAAAGTGCAGCCGATTACTGCGGTAGCCGAGTTGTTCAACGATGGCAGTACGGATGAGCTGGATGAACGCCGCGCATCAGCCGCACGCGACGCTTCGCCGGTGCGTCTGGTTTCGGATCGCAGCAAAATTGAGTTCAACCCGGAAGACGTTGAAGCGCTGCAAAAGCTGCCAGTTGGCAGTTGGGTCGAGTTTATTGATGGCGAAGGCGAGGCGCAGCCTGCCAAATTGTCATGGATCAGCCCGATCTCATCGCGTTTGTTGTTCGTCAACCGCCGTGGCTTACGCGTATGCGTGGCTTCGGTAGAAGAATTGGCGGTGATGATGCACGAGCAACGCTTCAGCATTCGTGGCGCCAATGCCGCCTTCGAGCGCGCGATGCATCAGGTGCTGGGTCAACTTCGCGCATCGCATGAGCGCACTGCAACAAGTACCGATGTGAATCGCGCCTCGGCCTGAATGGGTTTCCATGGGCTCAATGCACGTGGGGTCTTGGCTATGCCGAGGCCCCTTTTTCATTGAGGTGCCGAGTTGCAGCGTTGATGACAGCCGCAACCCGGCCCCTGCGTGTTAGCATCGTTGAAAACGCATGGGAGGCTTCATGGCTGCGAAGATTCTGGCACTGCGTGAAACGGCCGCAGGCGAAAACAGGGTGGCGATGACGCCGGAAACCGCCGGCAAACTGACCAAGCTGGGCGTAATTGCGGCTATCGAGCCGCAGGCTGGCGTCAGTGCGCATTTTCTCGACGCGGCCTATCCAGTGGCCGAGCCGACCGCACTCGCGGATGCCGACGTGGTGTTGTGCGTGCAGCCGCCAACCCCGGCGCAGGTTGCAATGCTCAAGTCCGGGGCTGTACTGATCGGGCTGCTGTCGGTGCAGGCCGACCCTGCACGGCTGGAGCAGTTGCTCAAGCAGCGGATCACCGCTTTCTCGATGGAACGCTTGCCACGAACCACGCGCGCGCAATCGATGGATGTGCTGTCCTCGCAGGCTGGCATGGCCGGCTACAAGGCGGTGATGATTGCTGCTCTGAATGCACCGCGTTTCTTTCCGATGTTGACCACCGCCGCAGGGACGATTCGGCCCTCCAAAGTGTTGATAGTGGGTGCCGGCGTGGCCGGATTGCAGGCAATCGCCACCGCACGCCGGATCGGTGCTCAGGTCGAGGGTTTTGATGTGCGCCCTGAAACCCGCGAGCAAATCGAGTCGCTGGGTGCGCGGTTTCTCGATCTGGGCGTTGCCGCCGCCGGCGAAGGCGGTTATGCCCGCGAGCTCAACGCCGAAGAACGCGCCGAGCAGCAACGCCTGCTGGCCGAACACCTCAAGAGTGTGGATGTCATCATCACCACCGCAGCAGTGCCGGGCCGGCCGGCGCCGCGCATCATCACCGCAGCGATGGTCAAAGGGATGCGCCCGGGCACGGTGGTCGTCGATCTCGCCGCCGAGAGCGGTGGCAACTGCGAGCTGACCCGCCCCGGTGAAACCGTGGTGGAAAATGGCGTCAGCATCATTGGCCCGCTGAACCTCGCCAGTCAGGGCGCGATCCACGCCAGCGAGATGTATGCACGCAACCTGTTCAATTTCGTGGCACTGATGATCAAGGACGGCGCGCTGGCACTGGACTGGGACGACGAACTGATCGCCAAGACCTGCGTCAGCCACGACGGGCAGTCGCGGTTGTAGTCCGCGTTAAATCGCTCGGGACTCGGGACCTCGGGGGAAAGCTATTGGTCCGCAAAGAACGCAAAAGACGCAAAGGAAAATCGCCAAGAACATCAAGGTCTGGATATCGGTTCAAACCGCAGAGCGGTGGAATCGACAGTGACGTAGGATGGGTAGAGCGCAGCGAAACCCATCATTGCCAAATGTAATCGATGGGTTTCGGTCGCTTCGCGACAGCGTTCGCTGCGCGAACCACGCCTTCGCTTCGCTCGGTCGCTGCGCTCTACCCATCCTGCGGGCTGGCACCCCGGTGAAACCGCTACGGTTCATGGCGATTCCTCGGCGGGTCTGGTAGCGCCTATAACGCGTGGTGGCCAATTCGGTTGCCATGTGCGCGCACGGCCAGCGTGCAACGATTATGATGGAGCCTGATTCCATTGGCAGAGGCGGCTTGGCAATGATCGACGGATTCGTGGCGCTTTATATTTTCATGCTTGCAGCCGTAACCGGCTACGAGATCATCGGCCGGGTGCCGGTCATCCTGCACACTCCCCTGATGTCAGGCTCCAACTTCATCCACGGCATCGTGCTGGTGGGTGCGATGGTGGTGTTGGGGCATGCCGATACCACTGCGGAAAAAGTCATCGGGCTGGTGGGTGTGATACTGGGTGCGGGCAATGCCGCCGGTGGCTACGTAGTGACCGAGCGCATGCTGGAAATGTTCCGCAGCAGCAAGAAGCCGGGGGCGCACTGATGGATATGTCGAACTGGCTTTTGATCGCAGTGAAGGCGAGCTATTTCGCTGCCGCCTTGCTGTTCATTCTCGGCCTCAAGCGCATGGCGTCGCCGGTGACCGCCCGCGGCGGCATCGTCTGGGCCGGCTACGGCATGGTGATTGCGGTGGTGGCGACCCTGCTGTTGCCGGGTATGCACAACCAGGGTCTGATGCTGGTTGGCATCGGCGTTGGTGGCGCGTTGGCCTGGGTGTCCGGCAAGCGGGTGGCGATGACCGACATGCCGCAAATGGTTGCGCTGTACAACGGCATGGGTGGTGGTTCGGCGGCAGCCATTGGCGCAGTGGAACTGCTCGGTTTTGCCAGCGGCAGCGGTGGCACAGCAACTACGACCCAGCTTGTGCTGGGCGCAACCGGCGGGCTGATCGGTGCGATTTCGTTTTCCGGCTCGTTGATCGCTTTCGCAAAACTGCAGGGCTTGATGGATCGCCGCTTCGTGTTCCCCGGTCAGCAAATCGTCAATGCAGCCATTTTCGCGATGGCCATCGGTCTGGGCGTTGCGTCAGTGGTTTTGTTGCAGCAGCCGTTGATTATCGGCTTCTTCATCGCGGCATTAGCGGTTGGTATTTTGATGACCTTGCCGATCGGCGGCGCCGACATGCCGGTGGTGATATCGCTGTACAACGCATTCACTGGCTTGGCGGTAGCCTTCGAAGGCTACGTGTTGCAAAACGAAACCCTGATCATCGCCGGCATGGTGGTGGGCGCGGCAGGCACCCTGCTCACGCAGTTGATGGCCAAGGCGATGAATCGTTCGCTGGCCAGTGTGCTGTTTGGCAGCTTCGGGGCAACCGGTGAGGCACAGGAAATCAGCGGTGCGCAAAAACCGATTGAAGCCGGCGATGTGGCGGCGATGATGGCCTATGCCGAGCGTGTGGTGATCGTGCCCGGCTACGGCATGGCGGTAGCGCAGGCGCAGCACAAGATTTGGGAACTGACCCAGTTGCTGCAAAAACGCGGAGTCAAGGTCAAGTTTGCGATCCATCCGGTGGCGGGCCGCATGCCCGGACACATGAACGTATTGCTGGCCGAGGCCGGCGTGTCGTACGACCTGATCGCTGACATGGATGACATTAATCCCGAGTTTCCCAACACCGATGTGGTGCTGGTGATCGGCGCCAACGACGTGGTCAATCCAGCGGCAAAAACCGATCCGGCCTCACCGATCTTCGGTATGCCGATTCTCGATGTGGTCACTGCCAAAAATGCGATCGTGATCAAGCGCGGCAAGGGCACCGGCTTTGCCGGCATCGAAAATGCCCTGTTTTACGCCGACAATACGCGCATGCTGTACGGCGATGGCGCCGAGATGGCCAATCAACTGGTTGCCGAGATCAAGGCGCTGGATGGCGGCCACTGAGCGCTTTGAACCCGAAACCCCAGGCCGCTGCCAGCACGATGCTGGTGGCGGCCAATACTAGGTCGAAACGGTTGAAACTCGCAGCGCTCAGTGAGAGCGCAAGCTGTGGGCTGATGCGCTGTAACGATTGCAGCGGATGCAAACCGAACATCGGTGCCATCTGACTGGCGGCAATAAACCACCACGCCAGCGTAATCGATAACACCGTGGTTGCTGCCGCAATGCTGGCGCGCATTGCGCCAGGCGCAAGCCGCAGCAAGCTGAGCATGATGCTGACATCGAGCGCGGTGATCAGCGCCATCCAGCCCAGGGGGCGCTGGGTGGCAACCGCTGCCACCGTCCACAATGCGGCTATGCCGGTCGCCGTAACGAGGCACCACAGACCAGTTTTCAGGTGATTCACAGCAGCGCCTGACAACAGTGTGTCGTGCCGTGCAGCGATAATCGTTCGTCGGTCGTACGCATCGCGCTAAAATAACCGGCAACCGCACAGGAAGATAGCGCCGTGAACTACAGCCGCAGCAGTGAACCGATCAAGTTTGAGCGCGACTGCGCTGTGGTGTTGGTGCCGCAGGGCGAGAACGTCACGCTGCCAGCGGGCACTATTGGGTATATCACGCAATCGTTGGGCGGCAGTTTTACCGTGTTTGTCGAAGGCAATCTGTTTCGAGTTGCCGGCAGCGATGGTGATGCCATTGGCAAGGAACCGGTTGCCGGGCCAAGCCTGCCAGACGATGCCAGCGACGAGGATGTCGAGCGGCTGGTGTGGTCACAGTTGCGAACCTGCTATGACCCGGAAATACCAGTCAATATCGTGGACCTTGGTTTGGTCTACAGCTGTGTGCTTGGTCGCACCGAAGCCGGCGAGCGCAGTGTGTATGTCACCATGACGCTCACCGCGCCCGGCTGCGGCATGGGCGATATTCTGGTCGCCGATGTCAGCAGCAAGCTGGAGATGATTCCGACCATCAGCCAGGCCAACGTCGATCTGGTATTCGATCCGCCGTGGAACCAGAGCATGATGTCGGATGTGGCACGCCTGGAAACCGGCATGTTGTAAACGCTCGCAGGCTGTGCCGTGCGTGTTGCAGCCAGGATGCTCTGAACAAGTCGGCTCTCGGCATTCAAAACGCTGCATGGCTTTATCGTTGCCGTTGTCTGCGTGGATACGCGATGACATGGGGCTGTGTGCTATGCCCCGAGTTGCGCATTTCATCCGGCGATCCGCCATGAGTCCGTGCGTAGCGTGCCCGCGTACCCTGCCGAGCAACCGTTGCAAACGGCAGTCTGTCGCCGCTAAATTGGTTTCACTTGTAACTAATTGTTGGGATTAGGGTTTTTACTGTAGCGCAGCATTGACGACATGTTCAGCGTTTGTTACGTTCTGTTTCGTCGAGCGTTGCCGATTTGTGAGGCCGCGCACGGCAACACCGTAAGGATTGTCGTATCCGCCGGGAGCTGGGGGGCTTCAGGTGCGCCAGAGCTGCACAGGATGTGCATCACTCAACGGGGGTTGAGTGGGGACGAGCATGTACTGGCCGATACGCGACGGTAACCACGTACTGCCGCAAACCAAACGGTGAGCGGCACTTGTTCAACCTATCCTGGGAAACATCCGTGACCAATAACAACCTGAAAGCCGGGCGCGCAATGCCGCGTCCGTTGACCCTTGCTGCGGCCACCGCCGTTGCTTTATCCACCGCGTTTGCCGCTACCGCGGCCGATCGTATCGACACTTCCGCGTTGCAGGCGGGTGGCAGCTATGATCGCTTCATCGTCAAGTACCGCGACGGCAGCGCTGAATACAGCAATGCCGCCAGCCGCGTGCAATCGCTGTCGCGTACTGCCAAGTCGCGTGCGATGTCGATGCAGTCGCTGCGCCGCTTGTCGGTGGATGCCGACGTGATCAAGGCCAGCCGCAAACTGGACCGCGCCGGTGCTGAAGCACTGATGCGCGAGATCGCCGCCAATCCGAATGTCGAGTACATCGAAGTCGATGCGATGATGCATCCGTTGTTTACTCCCAACGACACGCAGTACGCTTCCGGCCAGTGGCATTATTTTGAGGCGACTGGTGGCCTGCGTTTGCCAACCGCATGGGACAAGTCCACCGGCAGTGGCGTGGTGGTGGCGGTGATCGATACCGGTTATGTCGATCACAGCGATCTCAATGCCAACATCCTGCAAGGTTACGATTTCATCAGCGATGTAACGATTGCCGGTGACGGCAATGGCCGCGACAGCGATGCCCATGATCCGGGCGATGCCAGTGGTGGCCAGAACTCCAGCTGGCACGGCACTCACGTTGCCGGTACGGTGGCGGCGGTAACCAACAATGCCAAGGGCGTGGCCGGTGTGGCGTTCAACGCCAAGATCGTGCCTGCCCGCGTGCTCGGCAAGGGCGGTGGTTTGACTTCCGACATCGTTGACGCCATCACTTGGTCTTCGGGTGGCACGGTCAGCGGTGTGCCGGCCAATGCCAATCCGGCCGAAGTGATCAACATGAGCCTGGGCGGCACCGGCGCCTGCGGCAGCAGCACCCAGAATGCAATCAACGGCGCGGTTGGTCGTGGCACGGTGGTGGTGGTGGCTGCGGGTAACAGCAATGTCAATGTGTCCAACGCCAACCCGGCCAACTGCAACAACGTGGTGGCGGTGGCGGCAACGGATCGCAATGGCGCGCGCGCCAGCTTCTCCAACTTCGGCACCTTGATCGATGTGGCCGCTCCGGGCGTGGGCATTTTGTCCACCTACAACACCGGCGCAACCACACCCGGTAGCGAAACCTATTCGCTGCTCAGCGGCACCTCGATGTCCTCGCCGCACGTAGCGGGTGTCGCGGCGCTAATCATGGCCGCCGCCGCCAAGACCCCGGCCGAAGTGGAAAGCATCCTCAAGAGCACCACACGGCCGTTGCCGGGCGCCTGCTCGGGTGGTTGCGGTACCGGTATCGTGGATGCCAATGCTGCGGTTGATGCCGCGCTGGGTGGTGGTACACCGCCGCCGCCGCCGCCGGCGGGCGGCACCCTGACCAAGGGTGTGGCAGTGACCGGGCTTGCTGCCAGCACTGGCACGGACATCAAGTTCACCATGGCGGTTCCGGCGGGTTCCAGCAACCTCGCGTTCAACCTGTCCGGTGGCACCGGCGATGCCGACATGTACGTGCGCTTCGGCAGCGCGCCGACCGACACCGTGTACGACTGCCGTCCGTTCCTGAACGGCAACACCGAGACCTGTTCGTTCGCCGCGCCGCAAACCGGCACCTACCATGTGCGGGTGAAGGCATTCTCGAGCTTCTCCGGGGTGTCGCTGGTGGGCAATTACACCGCCGGCAGCACGCAGCCGTCGTTCTTCGAGAACCTGACCGACTTCACCATCAACGACAACAGCACGGTGGAGAGTCCGATCACGGTCAGTGGCCGCAGCGGCAATGCGCCGAGCACGTTGAAGGTGGATGTCACCATCTTCCACACCTGGAAGGGCGACCTGAAGGTGGACGTGGTGGCGCCGGATGGCACCCTGTACAACATCCACAACACGCGTCCTCGGAAGTGGCCAACGGCACCTGGAAGCTGCGCGTCAACGACAACGCCAGTGGCGACACCGGCCGCATCGACAAGTGGAGCCTGCAGTTCTGATTGCAACTTGCAAAAAGCGATAGCTGTAACCTTGAACCCCGAGCATGCTCGGGGTTCTCTTTTGTCGTCGTTTACTTGCGTATTACACGGGCGACGTTGTGTGCTGCGCCAATGCCCATGCCACATGCTCGCGCACGATTTCCGATGGATGCTCCAACCGCGCATGCAGTGCAGCGATGACGGCCACGCTGGATGGTGCGTTACCCAGCGCTACCGCAATATTGCGCAGCCAGTTTTGGTAGCCGGTGCGGCGAATCGCCGAGCCTTCAGTGCGGCTCAGGAATTCCGCTTCGGTCCAGGCAAACAGGTCGGCCAGACTGGCTTTGTCCAAATCGTTGCGAACGCGGAAATCCGGTTCGTCGTGGCGCTTGGCAAACTTGTTCCATGGGCAGACAAGTTGGCAATCGTCGCAGCCGAAGATGCGGTTGCCGATCAACGGGCGCAAGGTTTCGTCGATGCTGCCGTGGTGTTCGATGGTGAGGTAGCTGATGCAGCGCCGCGCATCGACGCGATAAGGCGCAACGATGGCGCCGGTCGGGCAGATATCGATGCAGCGCGTACAGGTGCCGCAATGCGCGCTGGCTGGTGCATCCACCGGCAGTGGCAGGTCGGTGAGTATCTCGCCGAGGAAAAACCAGGAACCGTTGTGGCGATCAATCAGGCAACTGTGTTTGCCGATCCAGCCTAGGCCGGCATCGCGTGCCAGCGCGCGTTCCAGCACCGGTGCAGAATCGACGAACAAGCGATAGCCAAAGCTGCCGATTGCCGAGCCGATGCGATCAGACAACTGTTGCAGGCGGCGCCGCATCAGCTTGTGGTAATCGCGGCCCAGAGCATAGCGCGCAACGTAGGCGCGCTCGCCGTCGGCGAGGGTGCGCCAGGCATCGGCATCATCGGTGCCGTAATCCTTGCGCACGCAGATTGCCCGGCACGACTGCATGGATGAGCTGCCGGCGACCAGTTGCTCGGGGTTGGCGCGCAGCTCGGTATTGCGCGCCATGTAGCCCATGCTGCCATGCTGGCCCTGGGCCAGCCAGTCGAGCAGGTGCTGGTGATCCGCGCCCAAGTGCGGTTGCACAATGCCGGTCTGGGCAAAGCCCAGTTCGCTTGCCCATTGCCGGATGTCGGTAGCCAGTTGGTACACGTCGATCATCGCAACAGTATAAGGGCTGGTCTTGCGCGCCTTGCCGTGTGTCGGGCTATCAATGGCGCTGGCAGTGTGCGAATGTTTCTCCTTGATTGATTGATGAAGCCAGCCCATGCCTATTCCGCTGCACCGGGCGCAGGACGCCCAGGCAATTGACCGATACGCCATTGAAACGCTTGGTGTGGCGGCCTACACGCTGATGCGCCGCGCGGGGGATGCAGCATGGGTGCGCTTGAAGGCACATTGGCCGGCCGCACACCGCATCGGTGTGTTGTGCGGCCCAGGTAACAATGGTGGCGATGGTTACGTGCTGGCGCGACTGGCGCGCATTGCCGGTGCCGAGGTTCAAGTCGTGATCCTCCCCGGTGGCGAGCCGCGCAGCGAGAGCGCACGTCAGGCGCATGCCGACTGGCTGGCCGCAGGTGGAAACATCATGGTGTTTGCGGGCAGTTTGCCGGTGCGTGATGTCTGGGTGGATGCGCTGTTCGGGATTGGTCTGGCGCGAGTGCCCGAGGGCTTTGCAGCGGCGGCGATCCAGGCGCTCAACGCGCAGATGGCACCGGTATTGGCTTTGGATGTGCCGTCGGGAGTGGATGCCGATACCGGTGCAGCGGCGGGCGTTTCGGTTCGCGCCGATGTGTGCATCGAGTTCATCGTTGGCAAGTGCGGCCTGCACACCGGCGCCGGACGCGACAGCAGTGGCCACCGTGAATCCGACGCGCTGGGTTTGCCGCACAAAGCGTGCGCGGCGGTGCCGCCATATGCCTGGCTCTACCGGCAACCGGATATCAGCGCATTTCTCGGGCCGCGCCCGGGCAATGCGCACAAGGGCTTGTTCGGCCATGTTTTGTGCGTTGGTGGTGAGCGCGGCATGGCTGGTGCAATCACCCTGTGCGCAGCGGGCGCTTTGCGTGCGGGTGCGGGTTTGGTCAGTGTGGCTACGCGTACGGTCAATGTGCCGATAGTGCAGGGGCAGCGCGCGGAACTGATGGTGAGCGCCGCAGAGAGCGCCGAAGAACTGGCGCCATTGCTGGAGCGAGCGAGCGTGGTCGTGATTGGACCGGGGTTTGGTAGCCAGGCATGGGCTGCGAACGCATTGCAAGCCACACTTGATGCCGGCAAGCCGCTGGTACTCGACGCCGATGCGCTGAATCTGCTGGCACGCACACCAAGGCAAGTGCCCAACGCCGTGCTGACACCGCATCCGGGCGAGGCTGCGCGTTTGCTGGCCAGCGATGTCGCAACCGTGCAGCGTGACCGCTTTGCTGCTGCCACTGCATTGGCGCAACGCTACCAGGCCTGTGTCGTGCTCAAGGGCGCCGGCACGGTGATAGCGGCGCCGGGTGGACATCCGTGCATCGTCGATGCTGGCAATCCGGGGATGGCATCCGGTGGCATGGGCGATGTGCTGGCCGGCGTCATCGCCGCGTTGCGTGCGCAGGGGCTGGATGGTTATGAAGCGGCGCTGTGTGGAGCGCTGGTGCATGGCTGCGCTGGTGATCTTGCCGCCGCTGATGGCGAGCGTGGGCTGCTGGCCAGCGATCTGCTGCCGGCCATTCGCCAGTTGGTCAATCCGGTATGCATCTGAATCTCGCCAGCGCCGCCGATACCGATGCGCTGGGTGCGCAATTGGCGGCAACCCGGCCGCAGCCAGCGGTGGTGGCACTGTCGGGGCCGTTGGGCGCGGGTAAATCGAGTTTGGCCCGTGCCATGTTGCGCGCGCTCGGGGTTACCGGAGCGGTGCGCAGCCCTACCTATACCTTGATTGAACGCTATGCGGTGCCCGGCGGTGAGGCCCTGCACCTGGATTTGTATCGGCTCGGCTCGGCCAGTGAGCTGGAATACCTTGGCCTTGATGATGTCGGTGATTGCGTTCTGTGGCTGGTGGAATGGCCCGAACGTGGCGTTGGTGCATTGCCCGCAATTGATCTGAGGGTTGATCTGGCGATTGCCGGAGCGGGGCGTTCGGCCGAACTGACGGCACTGAGCCGCTCCGGTGAGTGCTGGCTCGAACGCCTCACTTTGCAGTCTGCTTCTTGATGTTGTGTCGAGATAGCACCTTCAGGTATCAGATTGCAAAAGGAAAAATGCTTGCAATCCGTAGCGTTTTGCGGTCAAATCCGGAGCATGGACCGTTTGCGCCCAATGTTTTGCGCCAAAGTTACGCTCGCGGTTATGTTCGCGGCGCTCTCTGGCCTTGCCTGCGCCGCCGAGTTGACGGCCCTGAGCTTGAGTGAAACGGGCACCTATTCGCGCGCCGAATTCGCGCTCAGCGGCCCCGCCGAGTACAAGGTTTTCACGCTCGCCAACCCGGATCGCCTGGTGGTGGATCTGCAAGGCTCACGCTTGGCATCGAATTATCGTGAGGCATCGCCCACAGGCCCGGTTGCAGCGGTACGTACCGGTTCGCCAGGCGCGGGTGCGTTGCGCGTGGTATTCGATCTGGCTGCTGCGGTGCGGCCAAAAACCTTCCTGCTCACGCCCTCGGCGGGCGTGGGGCATCGCCTGGTGATCGAGATGCACGCGGATGCCGCGCAAAGTACGGCGAAAACACTGCAAGACATGGTGCCCGATACCGGACGCGATGTGCTGATCGCCGTCGATGCCGGCCATGGCGGGCAGGACCCGGGCGCGCGTGGTGCCAAAGGTACTTGGGAAAAGCAGATCACCTTGGCGGTTGCGCGCGAATTGGCGCGGCAAATCAACGCCGAGCGCGGCCTCAAAGCCATCCTGATCCGCGATGGTGATCACTTTATTCCGCTGCAACAGCGTTACCGCAAAGCGCGTGAGGCCAAGGCAGATTTGTTTGTGTCGATCCATGCCGACGCCTTCAACAAGCCCAGCGCATCGGGTGCGTCGGTATTTGTGATGTCGCAGCGTGGCGCATCCAGCGAGGCCGCACGCTGGCTGGCAGATCGCGAAAACGCAGCCGATCTGGTGGGCGGCGTCACGCTTGACGACAAGGACAACACCCTGGCCAAAGTGTTGCTCGACCTGTCGCAAAGCGCCACCATGAAGGCATCCGAGGACATTGCCGAAAATGTGTTGTCAGCGCTTAAGCGGGTGGCAAAGACCCACAAGCCACAAGTCGAGCGTGCCAATTTCGTGGTATTGCGTTCACCGGATGTACCGTCGTTGCTGGTCGAAACCGCGTTTATCAGCAACCCGGAAGAAGAAAAGAAACTCAACGACCCCGCGCATCAGAAGCGCTTGTCGTCGGCCATACTTGATGGCGTACGCAACTATTTCACAACGCGGCCGTTGCCCGGCACCTGGCTTGCCGCGCAACAGGGGCGGCAGCGTGCCAGCGAGCATCTGGTGAGTCGTGGCGATACCCTGTCGGGCATCGCCAACCGACATGGCGTCAGCGTTGCCAGTCTGCGTCAGGAAAATCGCCTGCAAAGCGATGTGCTGCGCATCGGCCAGCGTTTGCGTATTCCACCGCTGGCTACTGCCGCAACAGGCAGCATTGCCGCCGCATCCGGGGTAGCACCGGCAAGCCCACAGTGAATCTGCGCCAGCTTTGCTTTTGTGGGAGCGCGCCTCGCGCGCGAAGCTCTATGGTGAGCCACTCATTGCAGTTTGCTTACTCGCCGATGTCCTCGTTCCACAGCGCCGGATGAGCTTCAATGAACGACTTCATCAGCGCCTTGCATTCCGCGTTGTCTGCCAGTTGCAGATCAACACCGCGGCTGCGCAGCCAAGTCTCTTCACCCATGAAGGTTTCATTCTCGCCGATGACCACGCGCGGGATGCCATATAGTGCAATCGCGCCACTGCACATCGGGCAGGGGCTGAGCGTGGTGTACAGCGTGCATTCGCGGTATACCTGAGCGGGCAGGCGGCCGGCATTTTCCAGTGCGTCCATTTCTCCGTGAAGGACCGTGCTGCCGCGTTGCACGCGGCGATTGTGGCCACGGCCAATGATCCGCCCCTGATGCACCAGCACCGAGCCGATCGGAATGCCACCTTCGGCCAGGCCGCGCCGGGCTTCATCGATGGCAGCAGCAAGATATGGGTCCATGCGTATCTCCAAGGAAAGTCATGGTATGGAACGGGCGTCACGAACCGCCGCTGCGGCGCAGCGCGGGGGGTTCACGTCGTGCAGATTCGATCGCAGTAACGGTGGCGGCCGACAACTCGGCACTGGCATTTTCCAGCGCCTGCAACTTATCGGACAGGCGCTGATAGGCGCGATCGATTGCCGCGCAGGCGGTGTCAAGTTCGCGCTGACTGGCGCGATCGCCGTGTTTTTGTATCCACAGGCGGTGTTCCAGCACATCACGCAGGGCATCGTGGATCGGTTTGTCAGCACGCAGTGATGCCTGGGCAACCTCGCCAATGTCTTCGGGCACCTGATCGACAACCCGACGCATCGCCTGCATCCGCTCACGGGTACGCAGCAAAACCTGCTCCATTGCCTCGGCGCGATCCACCAGATGCACCAATGCATGGTGGCGGCGCTGGGCACGGCGATGCAGCGCCAGCGCAATGGCGGCAATCAGCAGGCACAGCAAAACAGCGATGATGAGAGTGTTTGGCATGGGTGAAGTCTGCATCACCCCCGGGCAGAGGGCAATCGCGGAAGTCAGCGCGAAGGATATCTGTGATCAGTTGACGATGCGGTTTGCGCCACAACATGGCATGGCAGCGCAGGTCAGCGTCTGTGTGGTGGTACGCGAATCGTTTTTGCAACCGATGGTTTTGGGGTGTTGAGGGCCAGACGCGGATTTTTTACAAATGAATGATCGCTTCGGGCCGCAATCGGCCAATGGTGGTCGTTCATGTCTGGCATGCCAATCACTTCATCTGCTGCACCATGGCCACGTGCGCTCGCGCACTCAAGAGATCGCCGATCACTGTCCTGCGTACGAAGCAGTGATAGCTGAGCAGGCAAAGCCCGCCCGTTGCCGATACGGAGGCAGCAAACTTGATGCCCCACGGCAACTCGACGTCCAGCAACCGATACTGGATTGCGAACAGGATCGGCAGATGCACGATGTAGGTCCAGTAGGACGCATCCGAGAGGTAGCGCAATACTGGATTGCTGCGGTTCAACAAAGACTTTCCGGCGATCAGGCAGACGCAGGTCATCCAGGCGCTGATGTAGGCTTCGAGCAACGCGACAAGCAAGGGCGCGGAAGGATCCTGAACACTCGGAGAGTGCCGGTTCAACAGGTACCAAAATGCACCGTAGAGCATCAGGCTGGCCGCCAGCAACCAAGGAGCGATGGGCCGGATGCGCTCGATGATGGCTTCGTGGCCAAACAGCAGATAGCCGAATGCGAAGAACGGGCCATAGAAGCCGAACGCCCAGAACTGGGGCAGGAAGCTCTCCGGCGCAGGGTTGGGCGCGCTGACGGAGGCGAGCGCCGGCACCAGTAGCAAGGGCAGCAAGCCAAGCAGCCAAGTGGGGCTCAGGCCGCGCAGTAGCTTTCCGAGGTTCTCCAGTTCGAAGTTCTTCGCCGACCACACCAGTACGTAGAAGTACATCAGGTAGTACAGGAACCACAGGTGACTGGTGCCGGGCAGTTGCTCGGGCAGGCCTTGCGTCTGTGAAAGCTGTCGGATGATCGCTAGCAATGGCGACGGGTTTTGCACCGTCGCTGCGGCTTGCAGCGTGCTGTACTTCAGTGCTGCATAAACAAGGGGCCAGAAAATCACCAGTGGCAGCGCGATGCGCCTGAGACGATTGCGAAACAGTCCGCCCAACCCGCGCTTAGCCACAAGCATGGCTGCAAAGAATCCGGCAACCAGAAAGAACAGCGGCATGCGGAACAAATGCACGAACCAGATGCATAGATCGACGGCGACCGAGTGCTCGCGATCCGCGGTCGGAATGAATGCGTGCGCTAGCGGGCTGTAGGCCAGCGCCGCGTGAAACAACACGCCCGCGAGCATGGCCAGCGCCCGCAGGTTGTCCATGTAGTGAAAACGGCCCGGAGACGACATGGCGGTATCAATAGAACGCTTGCTTGCGGCAGTGTACCCAGCCAGTGACCGCCAGCACCACGACGCTCGCCGTTACTTGAGTGAGCAGGATGGTGACGGCAGGCATACTCCAGACGATGCTTTCGGTTTCGACGTACTTGCTGATCTCGGAGATCTGACCGAGGGACATGATGAAGGGATTGATCAGCACCATGCTGCCGATCATGGCGAAGGTATTCCAGCCTTCCGATTCCACCGCCATGGCGACGCTCAGCGCCACCGAGTAGGCCAACGCTACGAACCCGAAGATCAAGGTCGAGAACACGATCAGCCCATCGGGCAAGGGCGTGAAAGCGATCACGGCAATGGCCCCGATGAACATGATCAGGTAGGGCACCAGGAAGGTGACCAGGTTGCCGAGCAATTTTGCGAGATAGAAGTCCAATGGTGTGACCGGCAAGCTCATCACGAACGCCAGCGTGTGTTCCTTGCGCTCGGCCAGTAGCGACGTGGAGATCGAAAAGCAGGCGGCGGCCACCAGGACGATAATCAGCAGCAGCGAGCCCAGATAAAAGCTCCAGCCCTTGGCCATGCCGAGCAGACAAAGGGCGAAGATGCCCGCAGTCACGTAGGCCGCAAGCTGTTTCTGGAACAGGAGCCAGTCCTTGGCGATCAGCATCTTGATTACCGGTAGATTGAGTTTTGAAAGCTTCATGCCACACCTCCAGCACGCACGGTTGTAACGAAAATATCTTCGAGATTCATGGCCTCGGTGCTGCGGATTTCCAGCCCCTGCCCTTGCAGGCGTCCCAAAAGGGCATCGCTGAACTGGCGAACCTTCAGTTCCAGCAAGTTGCCGTTCTGGCGCGCCAAGGCGATTTCGGGCCAATGGCCTTCGTCTGCCGGCCACGTGCCCTGGCAGACAATCCGCCGCCAGTCGTCGAGGAAGGATTCTTTGTCCTTGGAAGCGAGCAGGCGCCCCTGGTGGACGAAGCTGATGGTGTCTGCCAAGCGCTCGATATCCCGCGTGTTGTGCGAGGAAAAGAGCACGCTGCGGGCGTCGTCGCGCAGGATGTCTGCGAGCGCCTGCAACACCTCGTCGCGCGCGACCGGATCGAGACCAGTGGTTGGCTCGTCGAGCAGCAACAGCTTGGGCCGACGGGCGAAGTTCAGCAGCAGCAACGCCTTTACCCGCTGTCCATGCGAGAACCCGGCGAGCGTTTGTTCTGATCGCAAATCAAACCGACGCAGCAGTTCGGCGGCGTAGGCTTCATCCCAAGCCGGATAAATCGCGCGAATGAAATCCATATGCCAGCGCAAGGTCTGGCTCTTGTACAGGCGCATGTCTTCCGAGGCGAAGCCGAGTTCCTTCTTGACTGCAACCTGTTGCTCCGGCATCGGCCAACCGAGCACTTCGATGCTCCCCGCGTCGGCGCGCGCCAGTCCGCTGAGTATGCGCAACAATGTGGTCTTGCCGGCGCCGTTTACACCCACCAGCCCCATGATCTGCCCTTCGGGCATACTCAAGGTGATGTCCTGAAGCGCAAAGTTTTCGTAGCGTTTGGTCACCCCGGACAGGGCGAATGCAGAGGTCATTGCGTGGATCCTCGAGAGGGGTTGTGAGTGGGGTCGGCTTGCTCTTCAGCGAGCATCTGCCGAATCTCGTTTCGGGAAATGCCGAGCCGCGCGGCGGAGGTCAACATGGCATCGAAGTGCTGGGTAAACTCGGCGCGCAACAGGGTCGTTGGCAGTTCCGAAGACTCGGCAACGAACGAGCCCATGCCATGACGGGTCACGATGATTCCAGCGAGCCCGAGTTCTGCGTAGGCGCGCTTGACCGTGATCACACTGACCCGGTTGGCACTCGCCAATTCGCGGATCGACGGCAATGCCTGTCCCGCCTTCCAGTCGCCAACCATCACCTTGGCAGTGACCTGGTCGACAATCTGCTGGTACATCGGCGTGCTGTCACTTGTCGATAGAAAGAGTTCAGCGCTCACCACTACCTGCTGTGCATACTAGATATGCACAGTATGCACAGCTGATGGCGCGCTGTAAATAGCCGCCAGAAGGCCGCCCACAGGAAGCGTGCCGGAATCGCCATGCCGGTGTTGCTGCGCCTAGGGAAGGGTTTGCCATTGCCTGCGCGCAGCGCCTTGGCCTGACGCTTCCAGCATTGCTCTGAAAGTACCGATAATAGCGAAGCACTACATTTGTTTCTGGCTGTGTTTGTGCGCGTTTGGGCTGGGTCTGGCAACGCGCGAGCACATTTGCGCGAACGCCCCACGAGAGACCCGTCATGACCCGCACCCTGATCAGTTCCGGCTCGCCGTTCGAGCACGAGATTGGCTACTCACGCGCGGTGGTCGATGGCGAGTGGGTGTTCGTATCCGGCACCACCGGGTTTGACTACGCCACGATGACCATCAGCGAAGACCCGGCAACGCAGGCCGAGCAATGCCTGAAAAACATCGGCGCGGCACTGGCACAGGCCGGCGCCAGCTTCGCCGATGTGGTGCGGGTCACTTACGTGCTGCCCGATGCTGCGGATTTTCCGAAGTGCTGGCCGGCGCTGCGCAAAATCTTCGGCGAGGTGCGGCCAGCGGCGATGATGCTCAGCGCGGGCCTGGCTGACCCGCGCATGAAGATCGAGATCGAGGTCACTGCGCGCAAGCGCGCCGGGTGAGCACAAGGCCTCCCGACAGCCTGCGTGCTCAGCAACCCTATCGGCACTGCGCCCGCTGCGAGAGCAAGCCCACTGGCCGGTTCTGGTTCCAACTGCCGCTCAGGCCACCGGCAAGCGTAGCGCTCACCGACATCTGCGTGACATCGTTGCCAATCAGGGTGCGTGTGCCGCTACCAGCGGCGGTGCCGATTAGCGGTACTGCCGTGCAGAACGGGCAGAAGCCCTTGAACCAGCGCAGATCCTGCGTGTTGCTGGCGGTGGTGAACGTCCGCTGCGCAAACAACCAGCGCGGCAAGCCCTGGCCGTCATACACATAAGGAATAAACACTTCCTGCGGATCGGCACCACCGGTCACCAGGTAGGTGTAACCGAATCCCGACAGCGACGGCGAGAACCAGTGGCCGCTGACATCAAGCAGTTGACCGTTGAGCGTGGGGCAGCTGCCACCGAGCCGCTGCATCGGCTCCGCGCCGCTGCGGCCATCGAGGTTGTAGCTCATCATCAGCCGCGGCTCGCCCGAAGCTGTGTTGGCGATCGGGGTCAGGATCACGTCGCCGACATCTGTGGTCGCGGTGGTGGCGCCGTTCCACACTACCCGTAGCACGTCGGCACGCCATACGCCATCGGCTGCGGGGATCGGTGCGATGGCGATGTACCAGGTTGGGGTCTGGTCGTCGAGGTAGGAGTACCACAGCATCACCCACTGATCCGGCGGTAAACCGGGAGGCCCGGAAAAGTCGATGAAGATGCCGTGACCATCACGCGCAGCGTTGGCGTACTGCCCGGGCGGCAATGCCGGCGGCGCATTGTGCGCGGTGATGCTGGCGCTGACGCTCACCGACAGCGGCGCACCGGTCGGGTTGACCGGAGTCACGTACCAACGCCCCGGCACCAATGCAGCGCCGTTCAGCACGATGCTCTCGTTGCCGGAAACCGTGATCGCCGAAGCCTGTGCCTGGTTGCGCGGCGGTGCGGCGGCGATGTTGGCATCGGCAGGGTTGAACGGGGTTGCAGGATGCGCCAGATACAAATCGACATTGCCCGCGCTTTGCGTGCTGAAGGTGACCTCGGTGGCGTTCACCGGCACCTCGAAGTAGAGCCGGTCCTGCGCCGCGCCCGCCGCCAGCGTCAGCGCGCGCGCAACACCCGGCGCCAGCGCAAACGCGGCGCTGCTGCCGCCGCTGCGATTGATCCGCAGCGGAATATCGGCAATGGTGTTGCCAGCAATATTCTGCATTCGCAGGAAGCCGATGCGGCGCTGCCCGGGCAACAGACTGGCGTCATCGTAGGCAATCCGCAGCGGCACATTCGCAGCGCTGTCGCTGTGGCCGGGGCCGGTGATAACCAGACTGCCATTGCTGGCTTCCTGCGAAGCGGCATACCACTCGACATCGACCCGGTCGCTGCCCGTGCTGCCGGCGCTGAAACTTTGCACCAATAGC
Organism: Gammaproteobacteria bacterium HGW-Gammaproteobacteria-2; assembly: GCA_002840015.1. Taxonomy (GTDB): domain Bacteria; phylum Pseudomonadota; class Gammaproteobacteria; order Xanthomonadales; family Xanthomonadaceae. The sequence continues at coordinate 21,761 of PGZE01000028.1, forward strand.
CAGTAGGTAGTCGGCGTGGCATTGCTGCGCACGGTGAAATCGCAACTCTCGGTAGCGGTGATCGAAGTCGATGCGCACAATTCTTCAGCACTGGCCGGCAGGCCGTTGCCATCGTCATCGCGACCAACGAACAAGTCGATATCGCCGGCAGTGGCAGAGCGTGCATCCACATGAATCCGCCAGGTCTCGCGGCCGCTGGCCGGTGTCGCCGGAATGGTGATCGTACGCACCATGGTGCCGGTGCCGAAACTGTCGTATTCCTGCACCGGTGTCGGGTCTTGCGCCAGCAACGGCGACTCGGACAGCAGCGGCGCCAGCGGCGTGGTCACAAAACGCGCATCGGGCAGCGCGACCAGACCGGACAGGCTGGTATCGAAAAAGCCGCGCTCACTCGCACCGGCCGGCACCGTGATATCCAGCGGCACGCTGCCCGGGCTGGCGAACAAGGCAATTGGCAGGCGCAGCGCCGGGCGCCCGGCACCGCTGCTGTCGGTGAACGTCGCCTGGCCGTAGACCCAATGCCCAACCAGCGCTGGATCGGTGATCGAGAAATTGAAAGTGATGGCGCGGCTGGCGGCATTGGTCAGGGTGAAGGCCGCGACCGTCGCGGAGGCGGTAACGCCAGCCGGCATCGTCACTGCGAGATTCCAACTGCCGCCCCCGGCCATATCGGTGACGGTACGGCTGAGTACACAACTCTGAAAACAATCCGGATGCGCCAGGCTGGGCAGGTTCAAACTCTGTGCGCTGTTGGCGTTGGCGCCGCGAAACTGTGTGCCAGTCACATTGAAATACAGGCCAGCAGCATTGGCGCGCTGCAAATCCACGACACCAGCGCCCTGTTCGTGCGCACTCACTGCCACCCCATTGGCATTGACCACTGAAGCGCGTGCGGTCAGCGTCAACGCCGAGGCGATCTGGCTGGGCGTCCACGCCGGGTGGCTGGATTTGAGCAAGGCGATGGCGCCGGCGACATGCGGCGCGGCCATCGAGGTGCCACTGAGGAAGGCGTGCGTGGCATTGTTGGCGGTGCCGGTGCTGGTACTGCTGGCGGCAATGATCTCCAGGCCCGGTGCCGTCAAATCGGGTTTTATTACACCAACCGGCAACACTGGACCACGCGCGCTGAAGTTGGCCAGCCGATCAGCATAAATGGCTTGGTGATCGATTTTTGTACCCAGCAAGCGACCGAACTGACCGCTGCCGTTCGCCAGCCAGGTGCGCAGGGCGGCGGCATCGGTGACGCCCAAGTGGATGCTCGGCACGGCATAGTCATCCGGCTGCGTGTTCTCGCCATCGCTGCCGTTGTTGAGCAGGATCATACCGCTGCCGCCGGCTGCACCGACATTGACCGCCTTGGCCTTGCGCGCATAGAAGCCGCGCTCGCACAACACGTTTTGGCCAGCCCAATGTCCGGCTGACCACGGATTGCTGCTGCCGCTGGCGCTGTTGTCGGGGCTGGTGCCGGTGCCGCACAAGGGGAACAGCGAATCGCTGGCAAGGGCGACGACGCCAGTCGATGAGGCACCAGCGGTGTTGCCGGCACCCACCAGCAGGCCGCCTCCGGGCAACGGCGCGGTGCCGCCGGAAAGCTCCAGCGTGTTGACGATGGCCCGATCATGCGAGGCCGCTGCCACTGCCAGCACCCATGGCGCATTGGCCGGATCGGCAATCGACCCCGGCCCGGCAGAACCTGAATTACCGGTAGCGACGGCGGTGAGGATACCGGCCTCGCGCGCCAGCAGCAGCGCCTCCGCATCTTCAGCGGCTGCATCAGGTTGCGCGCCGACACCCAGCCATGGGTCGCCAGTGACTGCTTCCAGCTCGCTGGTCACCGAATAATTGAGCGCCTGCACACCATCACGCACCGCCTGATCGATCGCAGCCAGCAGCCAGCTGCCACGACAACCGGCAATCACTTCACAGGCCTTGTAGCTGATCAGGTTGGCGCGCGGCGCCACACCCGACATGATGCCGGTCATCACCGGCGGGCCGGCGATGTTGAAGGTCACCGGATTGCCGGCGGCAGTGCTGGCGATATGGGTGCCGTGGCCTTCGACATCCAGTCCGTTGTCGGCTTCCGCGCTGCGGTTGCCGGTAGTGAAGTCGTAGATGCCGATAAGCTTGTTGTTGCAGGTCGCCTGGCCGGTTGCGCACAGGCCAAACACGCGCCCCTTGGGATTTGCGTGGGTAAAGCTGCCGCCCACCGTGCTGGTGGCCGCGAACGAGGGGTGCGGCGGGTTGAGGCCCGAATCGATGATGCCGATTACTACGCCTTCACCACGCCGCTGCACGCCACTATTGGCGGTTCCATCCCAAATCGTGTTGGCTTTGATCCAGCGCGGACCGGCATCGGATTGTGGCCAGCGCACAAACTCGCGGCTGATGCGCTTGATACCGGGTAGCGTCGCCAGAGCACGCGCCTCGGCGGCGCTAAGTTCCAGCGCAACGCCGTTGAGTGCTACTTCGTAAACAAAGGTCGGCTGCAACGGCCGATGCAAGCGCAACGCAGCATCGTTCAAATGGCTGTCGCGCGCCACACGCAGGGCATCACGGCGGACGGTGCTATCAGCGTCTGCCTGCATTGCGGTCTCGCCGCGTGCCTGCACTGCAGATGCCAGCGGTGCCTCGGCGAATACCACGATCCAGGTCTCATGTCCCGCACTGTCGGCTAACTGCAAAGATGCCGACCTGGCTTGGGCGGAAACCGCTACAACCGCAATGCACACCGCCAACGCAACACGAATAATTTTCATCGATTGTATCCCTGAGCTTGTTTGCTGAATGACGCAGACTAGAAATAAAGACTTGCGCGCAACTGATACACATTCACCGACTCATCAACACCGCGTCGATTCGGTCGCAGTAGTGCTCGGGTGTAATTGGCCGACAACCCGAGGTTGCGGCTCAGGTACCAATTGAGCCCGGCGCTGTAGTTGCGGCCCTTTCCGCCGCTAATATCCGCATCGTCCAGATCCAGCTGGCTGTAGCGCGCCACCAGTTCCAGCGCACCCCATCGCGATTTCGGGCGCAATGCACCCAGCAACCCGCTGCTGCTCGAATAGCGTCGCTTCTCGCCAGTCAATACGTAGCCCGCCTGTACGAAGCCCCCCGCAAATTGCACGTCCGTGGCGGCCCGACGATTGACATCCAGATGCACGTATTCAGCTTGTGCCCATAAGCTGCGATATCGCCACAGCCCTTCAAGCCCATAGGTAACGAAGGAGTCGGCGTTGAGCATGCGCCCGCTATCGAGCAGCGTCGCATCCGCCACACCGCTTTCCGGGCGCGTGCGCAAGCGCAACTCACTGCCAGCATCAAGCGAGCGTTGTTGAAATGACGCGCCAAAGTGCAATGTACGGTAGCGCCGATTCAGTGGTGCGAAAGAAATTCGCGCCAACGGCCCCTGGCCGGACGCATTGTTCTGACCAAACTGATCGTCGATCGGATCAGTGAAATAACCCAGGCTGGCGGTCCAGCCATCATGCGCATAGCGCCCCTGCACGCCGGTGAGAAAACTCGGCGTCAACGCCGACATCAACGACCGCTCCATCAGTGGCAGCGTGTTGGAGCTTTGCTGCTCCTCCATGCTCAACGGCGCAATCATGTTGCCTGCCGACAAGCGCACGTGTTTGATGCCGCCATAGGCCAGCCAGAGGTTCTTCCAGCCTGTCGAAGTGCCGCCAACATCGTTTTCTGCCTTGAACGAGAAGTCATCGCCGAGCCGGCCGGACAGCGCAAGGCGCAAGCGGCGAATATCGGCGTTGTCGCTGATCGGCGTGACATCTTGATCGAACCAGGCAGCATCGTAATGCAGCCGGCCACCGAAACTCAGGCGCAGATCGCCATTCGGGCTGCGATAACTCAGGCCGCGATGGTCGGCCTTTACCGTGTCGGCGGCAACTGCCGGAACGACACTTGTCAGCAAGGCGATTACTGACAAGACAGCAAGCACTTTGCCACCATCAATCGACACACTCATGCCGCATCTCCATCACAAAAAAGAAACTCGGCAACCTGTTCGCCAAGGCCGTGGCGCAACATCGCCTCGGAAAAATCGTGCCCGGCGCCGGGCAAGCGCAGAAACACGGCCCCACTGGCCAGGCCCAGCGCTGCCGCGCGCTCATGCAGCGCTTTCACATAACGTTGGCCACGACCGATGCGCGTGCGCCCTTGCTGGCGACGAATGTCAGTGCTCTGGTTGAGCGCCGCATCGCAGCGGTTATCGCGGCTACCGACGATGACTTGAATCGGTAGACGCAAATATGCCGGCAGTTGCTCGGCAACGCTGGTATGCGCACCCTCGCCGATGCCGCGTGGGTACGGAACATCCGAATCAGGGAATGTGTACCAGCCAGCGGCACCTATCACCATACGGCGGAACTGCGCCGGCTTGCGCATTGCATAGCGATGCAGGAATTGCGCGCCGCCGGAAAACCCGAAACCGTACATCGCCGACAGATCGATTGCGTAACGCGCCTGCAGATCATCGAGCAGCGTATCCATGGCTGCTTCCGGCTGCGCCCAACGCTGATTCCTGAATCCAAGCGTCTGGTAACGCGGAAACAGCGCGCGTGAAAACAGCGGAGCAACCAGAATGGTCTGGTGCTTCTCGGCCAATGCTGCAAAGCGCAGCACATGTTCGGCGGCATTGCGGGTGATGCCATGCACCAGCACGGTTGCACGCGCATCGCGGATGCCGGCATTGGGTATGTAGATAAACGCACCGAAACCAGGCAGTGCATCCAGCGCATGAAAAAACATGCGCCCGCATGGCATCGTACACGACCCAATCATGGCCGCAGCGGCTTGGCCAGCGCTCATTTATTTCGCTCCCCATGATCGAAACGGGCCTGCGCCAACGACGACACACCGGCACTGTTCTTGCTGGTGGCCTGCACCGCTGTCAGTCGTCCGTCATCCATGTGCCACAACCAATCGACACGCATCGAAACGTCATCACGGTGGGTGGCGAGCATCACCGTGCCGGGAAAATCGGCAATCACGTGATCCAGAATTGCGCGGCTTTCGACGTCGAGGTTGGCGTCGGCTTCATCAAGAATCAGTATCTGTGGTTCGCCCAACAATGCCCGCGCCAGCATGATGCGATAGCGCTCGCCGGTGGAAAGATTGTTGCCTCCTTCACCGATGCGCGACCTCATACCCGCAGGCCACTGAGCCGCCATGCGATCCAGGCCACAGCGTTGGCAAACTACTGCGAACGCATCGGCGCTGACCGATGATTTGCGAAACCGCACGTTGTGCTCAACCGAACCGCGATACAGCGGTAAATCCGGCGATACCCAGCCGATTGCGCGGCGCAACGAGTTCAGATTGACGGCTGAAATATCCTGTCCGTCGATCCGTACCGTGCCCGAATCCGGATCAAGCAGGCGTCCAACCAGACTGAGCAGCGTGGATTTACCGGCGCCATTGGCACCCACAACTGCGACCCGCGAACCAGCGGGAACACGCGCGGAGACGTCGTACAGCGAACCGCGCACACTGACCGCATCAAAAACGATTTCGGCGCCCGCAATCCGCAGCATCGGCGCGCCACGCGGCGAGCGAATGGCTGGGCCAAGTGCCAGCAAGGTACGCACTTTTTCGCGGGCAACCTGCGCTGAGCGCCAATACGCGTACGTTCTGCCGAGATTGCGAATCGGCGCAACCAGCAATGCGACCACGCTCATCGCTGCAATCACATCACCCGCGCTTGCGCCACCGCTGCGAACAATCCAGACGCCGAGCACCAGCGCACCCGCGCTGGCCCACGCAGCGGTCAGCAATGCGATTGCCTGCAGTGCGCCTGCTACGTTTGCTTGCGCAATGACTGCATCGCGCAGACGGCGTGCGCGACGCGCCAGGCGCTGCAACATCCGCCACCGACGGCCAAAGACCTGTATGCCGGCCATGCCGGCGAGCGTCTCGCCCACATGCCCTGCCAGCAAAGCACGCTGACGACGGACTTGACGCACCGCCGTTTCCATCGGCGGCCCAAGCACCACCGTCAACACGGCACCAAACACGACAGCCAGCAATACCACCAGTGCCAGATACGGGCTGAGCACTGCGAGTAATACCAATGTCACGCTGATCATCAGCGCCGCGACGGTAAGCCGCGCAATACCAAGCGATATCCATTGCCGGATCGCAGTGAGGTCGCTGACAAAACGCAGAAACAAGCCGCCGCGCCGGCGGCGGCCAAGCACACGCGGTGGCAAACGGGTGACGTGCTCCAACAATCGCCCACGCAGCGCCAGCGCGTAATCCTGGCCCAGACGCTCGGCATCAACACTCTCGCGCCAGCGCAAACCGGCAGAGACGACCGCCACCGCGAACAGCATTGCGGCTGAAAGCGACAGCGGTATTGCGCCAACCAAGGCGTGCAATAAATGCTGGTCAACGATATTGCGCACCGCCAATGCAGCCGCAAACGCCATCGCCCCTTGTGCGACACCATTGGCAATCAGTTGCACAAGCAGCCAACGGCGCGTACCGACAAACAGCGCCGGCAAGCCGCGTTTAACGGCCATTGGCCAGTGCCTTGGTCAGTCGAGGATGCGCTGAAAACACCAGAGGCGTACAAAAATCCGGATTGCACAGCATGTCGATGGTTAACACAGCAACGCCGCTGGCCTGTTGCGCTTCGCTGGAGGCCAGTGGCGAAGCGCTTATCGCCCCACTGATGCCAAGCAGCGGCAGATCCATCGCGGTAACCATAGCAACGCCGGCCACCGCGCTCATGGCATCGGGTGCAGCGAAGATCACCGCATCAACCCACTGCCGGAACAGATCGGAATGCAGCAATTGGCTGGTCTCGCGTTGATACAAGCCATCGGCCACTTCCACGATCACCACATCCGCGCCCGAGTCGGTGGCGTGCGCCATCAGGCTGCGAAAGACCCGCCGTACCTCGGCAGGCGCGATGCCGCAGGTGGAAACCAGGCCGGCATCGGTGAAATCAAGCACCGGCGAGGCGCCAGCATCCGCCATGAACCACACATCGGCACCGGAACCGGTGCCGGTCACCTTGGTTGCGGCAACGCGCAGGCCGCCGGCAACCAGGCCGCGGATAAGATACGCGGCGGTGGTGGTCTTGCCGGCATTCATCGACGAACCGATGACCGCGATTACCTGCGGTCGGCGCGCCGGTTCGTCAGCGCGATGCGGCAGCGCTGCGTCACGAACATTGAGCACGTTGCCATTGCCGTCGGCCAGCAAGCCTAAGGGAGCAATGGCAGTTGCCCGTCGCATGGATGCGTGATGAGACACCACTCGCCCGGCCAAACCACCACTGGCAGCAAGTGCGCATGGCCCCAGATCATCCGGCACTTCTACCGTATATTGATCGGGAGCATAACGCGCGCCAAAGCAAACGATGATTTCATCGCCAACGAACAAGCGCGAGCGGCGACCATCCGCGAGTTCGATCCGTGGGTGCTGACCAAGTTTTGCTACACGCGCCAGCACCAGGTCACCGGCAGATGGCAGCACTTCACCTGCAACCAAACCCTTGCATTTGAACAAATCAACGCGTCGCGTATTAAACGCTGCCTTGGCGCGGGCAATGCGTTGACGGGATACACGCTCGGACAATGCATGTTGTTCCGCAGCACACGGCACGACTGCATGTATTTCCATCTCGTGCATTTTTGTCATGGTTGATCCTTGGGGTTCAAAACAGTTTTTCAGGTAAGCCACCACGGCCACTGCACATCGCAGCCTGCAGTGGCGTTACCCAGGCTTTCATGAGTTTGCGCAGTTGAGGTTGCGAGGCGATTACCGCATTCGCGACATACGCATTCATCACTCCCATCAGCCATTCACCAACTACACAACAACCCGCCAACCCGGGTTTGTCTGTCGGGGTCAGCAGATCAAAAAACCGTTTTCTTGCGACAAGCCGATTTCATTCTGGGCAATTGCCCGTCACGTAAAAAAAGTGCCTGTGCATCGGGAGCAGGGAATTGCCCTGATAACGGGGGGTCACGGGGCACCTAGGCGCGGGGAAACGCCTCGATGCACAGGCATGGCCCAGACTAAGGCCTCAACCTTGGTTCAACCTTAAGGCTGCTGGCCGAGGTGGCGGATGGTGAATCGGCGCAGCCGAATGCCAGCCCGGCGACGCGCCAAACTCAGCGTCCGTGCGGGTTGCCCTGCGTCAATGGCATAATGGGCGTTTACCTTCGCGCCGATTCGGCGGGCCTGCTCTGGGCCCGTGCCGGCGCGAGCGCACTGCCCCGGAGTTCACCATGCAGTACATCTACACCATGATTGGCGTCAGCAAGACCGTGCCGCCAAAACGCCAGATCATCAAGGACATCTCATTGAGCTTCTTCCCCGGCGCCAAGATCGGCCTGCTGGGTTTGAATGGCGCCGGAAAATCGACGGTGCTGCGGATCATGGCCGGCGTGGATACCGATTTTCAGGGCGAGGCGCGGGCGCAGCCGGACATCAAGATCGGCTATCTGGAACAGGAGCCGCGGCTCAACCCCGAGCACAACGTACGCGAAGCGGTGGAGGAAGGCGTCGGCGAGGTGCTGACCGCGCAAGTGGAGCTGGACAAGGTCTACGCCGCCTACGGCGAGCCGGATGCGGATTTCGACAAGCTCGCCGCCGAACAGGCGCGGCTGGAGGCGATCCTCGCCACCAACGATGCGCATATGCTGGAACAACAACTGGAAGTGGCCGCAGATGCCCTGCGCCTGCCACCGTGGGAAGCGCAGATCGCCAATCTGTCCGGCGGCGAAAAACGCCGCGTGGCGCTGTGTCGCCTGCTGCTGTCCAAGCCCGACATGCTGCTGCTCGATGAGCCCACCAACCATCTGGATGCCGAGTCGGTGGAATGGCTGGAGCAGTTTCTGGCGCGCTACCCCGGCACCGTGGTGGCGGTAACGCATGATCGCTACTTCCTCGACAACGCCGCCGAGTGGATACTCGAACTCGATCGTGGCCGTGGCATTCCGTGGAAAGGCAACTACTCGCAGTGGCTGGAACAGAAACAGGAACGCCTGAAGCAGGAAGAGTCGCAGGAAAAGGCGCGCCAGAAAGCGATTGCGAAAGAGCTGGAATGGTCGCGGCAGAATGCGCGCGGCGGCCGCACCAAGGGCAAGGCGCGTCTGGCCCGGCTCGAGGAATTGCAGTCCAGCGATTACCAGCGCCGCAACGAGACCAACGAGATTTTCATCCCGCCGGGCGAACGCCTCGGCAACAACGTGATCGAGCTCAAGAACGTGAGCAAGCGCTTCGGCGATCGCCTGCTGTTCGACGAACTGAGCTTCGCGATTCCGCCGGGCGCCATCGTCGGCATCATCGGCCCCAACGGCGCCGGCAAATCGACCCTGTTCAAGCTGATCACCGGCGCGGAAACCCCGGATTCGGGCGAGGTCACGGTCGGCCCGTCGGTGAAGCTGGCCTACGTCGATCAAAGCCGCGAAACGCTGGAAGGCAACAAGAACGTCTGGCAGGAAGTGTCCGGCGGCTCCGACATCCTCACCATCAACGGCGTCTTCAAGGGCCAGGACCAGCAGAAAATGGTCGGTACCCTGTCCGGCGGTGAGCGTGGTCGCCTGCATCTGGCCAAGACCCTGTTGCAGGGTGGCAATGTGCTGCTGCTCGATGAGCCCTCGAACGACCTGGATATCGAAACCCTGCGTGCGCTGGAAGACGCGCTGCTGGAGTTCCCCGGCTGCGTGATGGTGATCTCGCATGATCGCTGGTTCCTCGATCGCATCTGCACCCACATCCTGGCGTTCGAAGGCGACTCGCATGTCGAGTTCTTCCCCGGCAACTACCGCGAATACGAGGACGACAAAAAGCGTCGCCTCGGCGAGGAAGGGGCCAAACCGCATCGCATCCGTTACAAGGCATTGAAGTGATTTGAAGCCGGGACTCGGGACTCGGGACTCGGGACTCGGGACTCGGGACTCGGCAGGAACGTAGGATGGGTAGAGCGCAGCGAAACCCATCATGGTGAGAGCACTGCGCGAAGCATGTAACCCGAGACCGCGTGACAGCAACAAAACGGCAATGCGGCAATCCTGCGACGGGAGCAACATCGCAATGACATTCATCCAATCACTGCGCCAACGCTGGCTCGAAGCCAACACCCTGCTCTGTGTCGGGCTCGACCCGGAACCGGAGCGCCTGCCGGCGGTGCTGGATGATGACGCCGATGCGGTATTCAGCTTCTGCCGCGCCATCGTCGATGCCACCGCGCCCTACGTGTGCGCATTCAAGCCGCAGATCGCGCATTTCGCGGCGCTCGGCGCCGAGGATGCGCTGCAACGGTTGATCGCACATATCCATCACGCGCATCCCGGCATCCCGGTGATACTCGATGCCAAGCGTGGCGATATCGGCAGCACTGCGCAGCATTACGCCAGCGAGGCGTTTGATCGCTACCGCGCCGATGCAGTGACGGTGAACCCGTATCTGGGTCGCGATTCGGTGCAACCGTTCTTGAATCGCGCCGACAAGGGCGTGGTGGTGCTGTGCCGCACCTCCAACCCCGGCTCGGGTGAGTTTCAGGATTTGCTGATCGACGGCAAACCGCTGTACCAGCACGTGGCGCAGCGGGTGGCGCATGAGTGGAACGGCAACGGCAATTGCCTGCTGGTGATCGGAGCCACCTGGCCCAACGAGCTGGCGCAGGTGCGCTCACTGGTCGGCGACCTGCCGTTTCTGGTGCCCGGCATTGGCGCCCAGGGCGGCGATGTGGCGGCGGTGCTGCGCAACGGTGCCGACAGTCAGGGCAGTGGCCTGGTCATCAGTTCATCACGCGCCATTTTGTACGCCGGCAACGATGCCGACTACGCGCAAGCGGCCGCTGCGGCGGCACGGCAACAGCGCGATGCAATCAACGCGCAGCGACCGCGTTAAATCCGTACGGCTGCAATCTCGCGCGCATTCTCGCCCCACACCGGCGCCTGCGCGATCACGCTCGGCACTTGCTCTGGCGTCTGCGCCAGGCTCCACATCGCGGCATGTTCGGTATTCATGAACTGCTGGCCGATCACCTGCATCTGCATGAAATCGAGCAAGGGCTGCCAGTAGCCCAAGGTGTTGAGCAACACGATCGGCTTGAAATACAGGCCCAGTCGCTTGAGCGTGATCGCCTCGAACAATTCTTCCAGGGTGCCGCAACCACCGGGCAACGCCACCACCGCATCGGAGCCGGTGAGCAGGCGATGCTTGCGCTCGCGCATGTCCTCGACCAATTCCAGCCGGGTCAGGCCGGTATGGCCCCATTCCAGATCGGCCATGAACCGCGGCAGGATGCCGATCACTTCGCCGCCCGCTTGCAGTGCGCCATTGGCAACCGCGCCCATCGACCCGCGCGAACCCCCGCCGTAAACCACGCTGGCACCTTGCTGCGCCAGAATGCGCCCGAGCGCGTAGGCATCGGCGTGGAACTCCGGTGCACAATGATCACTGGATGCAGCATAGACACATACTCGCATGGGCGGCTCCGGCTTTGAGTTGACGCAGTTTAACGCCGCACGCTGCGACCAGCGAGCCGTGGCCTGTCGCCCACAGGGTGGGCTCCTACAAACGACACCCCCCTTTGGGAGCGCGCCTTGCGCGCGAAGCCCTTCGCGAGCTTGGGCGTCGGCAACAACGCCGCCGTGTATCAGCCGCGAAGCCGATCGATCAGCGCGCGCGCCTTGGCCGCGCTGGCGGTAACGGCGGCGAAATCGCCGGCCTTGATCCATTCGCTGGCCACCATCCACGAACCACCGACGCACAATACATTGGGCTGTGCCAGGTACTGCGCTGCATCGTTCTCGCCGATGCCACCGGTCGGACACAGCCGCAGATTCGGGAACGGCCCGGCCAATGCCTTGATCCGGGTGATGCCGCCCAGCGCTGCGGCCGGAAACAGTTTTACGCACTCGAAACCGTGTTCGAGCAGCGCCATGATTTCGCTCGGTGTCGCCGCACCGGGAATGCTGGGCAGCGTACTGGCCAGCAGCGCCTCGGCCAGCGCCGGGGTGGTGCCCGGGCTGACCAGGAAATCGGCACCGGCCGCTTCCGCCGCGCGCACCTGGCCGGCATTGCACACGGTGCCGACACCGACCAGCAACTGCGGCGTCGCCTGCTTGATCGCGCGTACCGCGTCGAGCGCCGCCGCCGAGCGCAGCGTCACTTCGATCGCAGTCAATCCACCGGCCAGCAGCGCGCGGGCAATGGCCACACCTTGCTCGGCGCTGGCTACGGTCACCACCGGCATGATGCCGGAGCGGGTCAGGATGTCGCGGGCTTGGTTGTTGCGAGACATTGGATTCTCCAGGATGAGTCGAGATCGCCCACAGGGTGGGCGTGGGCCTACAAAAAACGGTTGTGCGCACCTGTAGGAGCCCACCCTGTGGGCGAGCGATCGGGGCTACGCAGTGAAATCGATGACACTGGCACCCTGCTCGGCACTGCTCACATGCGCACGGCGCGACGCGAACAACACCCGGCCGGTGCTCCAGTTATCGACCGTCGGCCGTACTGCCAATTCGCGGGCATTCCACTCAGTCGCATCGACCAGTGCTTCGAGCACGCCGACATCGGCATCGAGACGAATCATGTCGCCCTCGCGCACCTTGCCGATGGCGCCGCCGGACAGCGCTTCGGGGCTGACGTGCAATGCCGTCGGCACCTTGCCCGAGGCACCGGACAAGCGGCCATCGGTGACCAGCGCCACGCGCCGGCCCTGATTCTGCAACATGCCCAGCAACGGCGTCAGGCTGTGTTGCTCGGGCATGCCATTGGCGCGCGGGCCCTGGAAACGCAGCACCGCAACAAAATCGGGCGGCAGGGCGCCGGCGCGATGCAGCTTGGCCAGTTGCTGTGGATCATCGAGCACCACCGCCGGCGCGGTGATTGCATGGCGATCAGGCTTGAGCGCAGAAACCTTGATCAGC
>PGZE01000085.1 GCA_002840015.1 Gammaproteobacteria bacterium HGW-Gammaproteobacteria-2
AACTCTCCACGAGCGACAGGCAGCCCATCGACGCACGCGGTCGCCGGGCCGGACGGGGAATCGTAACAGGTGGCGAGGCGCACGCACAGCCTCCCCGCACGCTTCCCTAATTTGACGCGATCACACCAGTTTCAGCTCGAATGCCTTGAGCACCGCGCGCGTACGGTCACGCACACCCAGTTTCGACAAGATGTTGGAAACATGGTTTTTTACTGTCCCTTCAGCAACATGCAGAGAATTGGCAATCTCCTTGTTGGAGAACCCGCCGGCCATCAGGCGCAGAATCTCGGTTTCACGCTCGGTCAGGGGGTCAGGCTTGTCCAGGCTGACAAAATCATTATGCAGGTGTTCCAGCCCCGACAGCAGGCGCTGGGTAATCGCCGGCTGCACCAGCGACCCCCCTTCCGCAACCGTCTTGATGGCACTGACCAACTGATCCAGCGACACGTCCTTGAGCAGATACCCGCGGGCACCGGCCTTGATACCGGCCAAAACCAGTTGGTCGTCATCAAATGTCGTCAGGATGATGGTCGGTGGCAGGTCGCCGCGCAGCGCGAGCGCCTGCAATGCCTCCAATCCAGACATCACCGGCATGCGCATGTCCATCAGCACCACATCGGGCCGCACCTTGGCGATCATATCCAGTGCCTGACGGCCATCGGCCGCCTCGCCCACCACCTCAATGATGTCATCCGACAGTGCCAATAGTGAACGTACGCCCTGGCGCACCAGGGTCTGGTCATCAACCAGGCAAACGCGAATCATGAGCAGGCTCCATAGGCAGGTGAACTTCCAGCGCGAAACCGTGGCCGCGCGCACTTGATAGCGACATTGTGCCGCCAACGACGGCCAGACGCTCGCGCATCCCACGCAATCCGTTGCCGGAGGTGACTTTTTCAGCACCGCGTCCATCATCCTTGGCGTGCAGTACGATCGCAGAACCCGCCCGATAGATACGCAGGCTCAGCCGCCGTGCTTCAGCGTGGCGTACGGTATTGGTTATGATTTCCTGCGCACAACGCAGCAGCACGTGCGCACACTCGGGGTCTTCCAGCGCGAAATCCTCTGGCAGATCAAGCTCGATCATCAACGCGGGTACGCCGTCGCACAGGGCGCGCATGGCGGTGCCCAGCTCCACCCGCCCATCCTCACGCAACTGGCTGACCGCCTCACGAACGTCGGTCAGCAACAACTTGGCCAAGGTGTGAGCCTGGCGTACATGTTCTTGCGCCTTGCCACTGCAAACATGGCTGGCCACTTCCAGATTCAGGCTCAATGCCGTCAGGTGATGGCCAAGCAGATCGTGCAGCTCGCGCGAAATCCGCATGCGCTCGCTCAAACGGCTGCTTTCGGCCAATAGGGCACGGGTGGCGCGCAGTTCCGAATTGAGCCGGCGTTGTTCATCGCGTGCCTGCGCCTGTTGCTTGGCGACCAGGCCGGTAACGAACGCGAAACTGGAAAAGCCGACATAAAGCGCCGACTGCAGCGCGGCCTCCAGCAGCGAGAAGCCCTGTCCTTCAGTGAACGCCGGCACCAGCGCGACATGCTGCAACACCAGCCAGGCTGCGGCAACCCCCAGCGGCAACAACCAAGGCAACACACCAGCAACCACCAGCAACAGGACGCCACCCAGGCCACTGCCGCTGGAGTGGCTGACCGCAATGGCGCTGAGTGATGCGAACAACAGCAATCCATAGTCGTACCAGCGCGGGTGACGCATTCCGAGCGAGCGCGTGACCAGCCAGTAACTCAGGCCGTAGCCCAGGTAAGAGGCCACCCACAAGCGCAGGTTGATATTGGTATTGAGTGTCGAATCGCCATTCTCGCCAGGGAAATACCAGGAACTGAGCACCAGCGGAATGCCGACCACCGCCCAAGTGAACAATCCGGCATAACGCAGCAATTGGGTGTGGTTCAAACGATTCAGCATGCTGCCATCATAGGCGCAGCAACCCCTGCCGCAACAGGCGAAAGGTCATGGGTCGGCGAACCGAACCGATGCGGGCACGCCGTTCACATGCCATAATTGCCGCCAGTCGCAGCACACGCAGCGTGCGCGAAACCCCCTGGAGTACATGACAGGAATGTCGATTCATATTCGCGACGTGTCCGAGCACGAGCTTGACGCCGTGCTGGCGCTCAATAATGCCGCCGGCAAAAGCATCCTGCCAATGAGCCGGGAGCAACTGCGCTTCTTCTTCGATTGCGCGGCGTATTTCCGGGTCGGGCTGATTGATGGCAATTTGGCCGGATTTCTGATCGCCTTGACCGAAGATGCAGAACACGCCAGTGCCAACTTCCGCTGGTTCAAGCAGCGCTTTGAGCATTTTTTGTATATCGACCGCATCGTAATTGCCAAAGGACACCGTGGCGCCGGCCTCGGCCGGATGTTTTACGCGGATTTGCAAAGCTTTGCCGAAGTACGCAGCCCGCGCATCGCCTGTGAAGTGTTTCTGGAACCAGGCAACGATATCGCCCTGTTGTTTCATGGTACCTATGGCTTCAATGAAGTCGGGCAACAACTAATGCCGGGAATTGAGCGGCGCGTCTCGTTGCTGACCAAGGAGCTATGTAGCTGGCCCTGGGTGCAGCAAACCTATTACAGCGGCGATCATTCGCGCTTGCCTGAGCTGCCGTGGCTGGCAGCGCGCCCCCACCACACTGGCGCCACCCGCCAGGCGACCGGCAGCTGAGGTGCCCGTGGCAGCCAATTCTCTGGAACAGGCCGGTGAGCTCAAGATTGGCCAGGTGGGCATCGCCAACTTGCGGATCCGCAGCTTCGATATAGCTTCGCTGGTCGATGAAATGCGTGAGCGCGTCAAACGCGCGCCAAAACTGTTTGA
>PGZE01000029.1 GCA_002840015.1 Gammaproteobacteria bacterium HGW-Gammaproteobacteria-2
ACGGCCGAGCGTAGTCACCGACGTCGCCCCGTGGCGGGGCACTCAACTGGAGTAGGAAGGTATGGGTCAGTCGGTAGTGGTGTTGGGCGCGCAATGGGGCGACGAAGGCAAAGGCAAAATCGTCGATCTGCTGACTGAGCAGGTGTCGGCGGTGGTGCGTTTTCAGGGTGGTCATAACGCGGGCCACACTTTGGTAATCGGCGGCAAGAAGACGGTACTGCACCTGATTCCGTCAGGGATCCTGCGCGAAGGCGTGTTGTGCCTGATCGGCAATGGCGTGGTGTTGTCGCCTGCGGCGCTGCGCAAGGAAATCGACGAGCTCGAAGCGCAGGGCGTTGAAGTGCGCTCGCGATTGAAAATCAGCCCGGCTACGCCACTGATCATGCCGTATCACATCGCGCTGGATCAGGCGCGCGAGAAAGCGGCCGGCGGCAACGCGATCGGGACAACGGGGCGCGGCATCGGCCCGGCATACGAAGACAAGGTAGCGCGCCGCGGCATCCGCGTCGCCGATCTGCATTATCCCGAACAGCTTGCGGAAAAGCTGCGCGGCGCTATGGATTATCACAATTTCGTGCTGACTCAATATCTGGGCGCGGTTGCGGTGGATTACCAGCAGGTGCTCGACGAGGCGCTGGCGTTTGCCGAGTACGTGGAGCCGATGAAATACGACGTTGCCGGCTTGTTGCATGAGCTACGCGCGCAGGGTAAGCGCATCCTGTTTGAAGGCGCGCAGGGTGCATTGCTGGATATCGATCACGGCACCTATCCGTTTGTCACCTCAAGCAACACCACCACCGGTGGCGCGTTGGCGGGTAGTGGCGTGGGTGCCGACTCGATCGACTACGTGCTGGGTATCGCCAAAGCGTATGCCACCCGCGTCGGCAGTGGTCCGTTTCCGACCGAATTGAATGATGCGTTGGGCGAAGATATTCGCGCCCGTGGCCAGGAGTTTGGTGCTACCACCGGGCGTCCGCGCCGTTGCGGCTGGATCGATCTGGTGGCGCTGAAGCGCGCGGTGATGATCAATGGCATCTCCGGCCTGTGTGTGACCAAGCTTGACGTGCTCGATGGCTTGCCGAGTCTGAAGATGTGCATTGCCTATCGCTATCGCGGTAAGGAAACCGAATATCCGCCGCTCGATCAAGCGGGTTGGGCAGAATGCGAGCCGGTCTATCTGGAGTTCCCGGGCTGGAGCGAATCGACCCACAACATCACCGAGTTTGCCAAGCTGCCGCCGGCTGCGCGCGCGTATCTGCGTTCGCTGGAAGAGCTGGTTGGCTGCCCGTTGGCGATGGTGTCCACCGGCCCGGATCGCGACGCCAATATTGTCTTGCGCGACGCCTTTGCTTGACTGGATACTGAAGTCCTCGCGCGGCGTGGTTACTGCGGCGCGCGAGGTGTGCGGTTTGCTGGGAATCAGCCGAAGTCGTAGTTCATCTCCGGCCCGGCGGTTGCCAGGAAATGGCCTTCGACCAGACTGACGCCGCTGGAAAACAGCACGCTCATGGTTGCCGCGTCCTGCACGAACTCGGCAATGGTTTGCTTGCCCGCATCGTGTGCCTGGCGTGCAATCTCGACGACCTTCTTCTGGTTTTCGGCATTCTTGCCAAGATCGCTCATGAACGAGCGGTCGATTTTCAGGAATGCCGGGTCGAAGTGACGCAACAACTGGAACGAGTTGAGGCCGGAGCCGAATTGTTCCAGTGCCATGCGCACACCCAGTGGTGCCAGCGCCTGCTGAAACTCCTGTGCCGCCTTGAGGTTGGTGAAGACCTTGGCTTCCGGTACTTCCAGAATCAGGCATTTGCCCGGTAGTTTGTTGGCGGCCAGTTGCTTGGCAATCAGCTTGGGCAATGCGTCCGAGGCCATCGACAGAGGCGATATCTTCACGAACAACGCGGTTTCTTGACCTGATTTGATGCTCTTGGCAAGCGCATCAATCGCATGGCTTACCACCCACAAGTCGATTGCTTCAAGCAATCCGTGCTCCTCGGCGATCGGTAGGAAGGTCATCGGTGGTACTAGCTCACCTTTCCCGTGGCGCATCCGCAACAGGCTCTCATAGTGGCCGCCAGGTTCGCCCTGCAAAGACACAATGGGTTGATAATGGAGCACGAAACCATCGTTTGACGCGATTGCGGCTTTGATGGCAGTTACCCATTGCGCGATGCGCTCCTGCTCTTCACGGTCCTGTGCAGCCGGGTCGAACAACACCTTGCGATTTCCGCCCTGTGACTGCGCACTTTGCAGGCACTGGCTGGCTTTGGCCAAAACCTGATTGAGGCTGGCAATACGTTCGCCGATTTGTACGCCACCAATACTGACGGTGACTGAGACCGATCGGTCACCGGCTTCGACGATATGTTCAGAAAACGCGCGCTGAATTTTTTCGGCCAGTGCTTGCGTGCGATCATGATTTACGCCATCACAAAGCAAGGCAAAACCGTGCTCGGTGAAACGGGCGGCCATATGTGTTTCGTTGGCAATCGTCTCAATGCGCGTCGCCATTGCGGTGACAAACTCATCAATATGGGTAATGCCGATTTCGGAAACCAGGTTGGCGATATTGTCGGGTTCGATCAGTAGCAAGGCATGGTCGGAGTGCCCATCGGCAGCCTTGGCGACGGTTTGCTCCAATTCTGCGAGAAAGTGTTGGCGGTTATACAAACCGGTGAGGGCATCACGCTCTCGCAACTCGGCGTATTTGCGTTCCAATTCGGGGTCGGACCCGCGTTGGCGGAACACGATCTGCAGGCACGGCTCGCCTTCGTAGCTGGCCTGGGCAAACTCCAGCTCAGCTTCAAAGGTGCTGCCATCGCTATTGCGCGCGTCGAGGTGCAGCGATTTTGGCGGATGCTCGCCCTTGCTCAAATCCTTGAGCAGTTGCTTGAAACTATCGGTGTGCGCTGGGGCGATAAGGTCGAGAACCGAAAGTCCTTCGATTTCTTCGAATGATTCGTATCCAAACATCTCCAGATAGGCGGAGTTTGCGCGGATATGCATGCCTTCGTGGATGTAGGCAATCGGTTCGCGCGATGAGTCGATCAGTGAATCGCAACGCCGCTCGGTTTCGCGCAATGCTGCTTCGATCCGGCGTAATGCGCGCCTTGCCAGCAACGCTTCAAACTCGTGTTTCACCACGATCTGCACATGCTCGGGGCTGGTGCTGACGACGACATTGCGAGCGCCGGCTTCGAGCGCGTTGAGCAGAGTGTCTTCGGTCAAGGCCAGACAGGTAGCGATTACCGTCAAATCTTTGTTTGAACCGCGTACCGTAGCCAAAACCGTGGCAAATGGTACGGTTCTGGCATCAGTTGCTGCCAACACCAGATCAGGCGCAAAAGACGCAATCTTTGCAGTGAAATCCTCGGGATTTTCAGCGCGCACCGGACGCACGGCAATGCCGCCATTGCGCAGGATCGAGGTGATTTGTTCGGCGTCTTCCACGCGATCTTCAACCAGAAGCACGCGCAAAACAGTTTCGGCTTGGGCCATCAGGCTGATTCCATCTGACTATCAGGGGGTTAGACAGAGTATCTTGAATCTGTCACATGATGTGTGGGTGCGGCAATAGATGCAAGCGGCAATTTTGCCGGAGCACCAGCAACTTCACGGACCAGGCGCGGCACCAGATAACCCGGCAGCTTCGCACCGAGTTGAGCGTGCAATGCCAGCGCCCGAGTGTCATCGACTTCAAAATGTGCCGCGCCATTAACCCGGTCGAGCTGATGCAGGTAATAGGGCAGCACGCCACCGGCAAACAACCGCTCTGACAGCTCGGCCAGTGCCGTTACTGAATCATTTACGCCCTTGAGCAGTACCGATTGATTGAGCAGGTTGACCCCGCTACGGCGCAAGCGGGCGAATGCAGCCAATACATTTTCATCCAGTTCATTGCCGTGGTTGGCATGTACCACCATCGCGCAGGGCCACGGCAGGCCGGACAGCCAGGCGAGTAACTCGTCATCCACCCGTTCGGGCAGCACAATCGGCAGGCGAGTATGTATGCGCAGGCGGCGGATGTGCGCCAGATCGCGTAACTGCTCGCTGAGTTGTGCCAATTTTCCGGTGCTCAACGACAGCGGGTCACCACCTGAAAGCAAGACTTCATGGATGCTGGTGTCTGCGGCTAGCGCCGCCAACGCCGGTTCCCAGTCATTGGCTGCCGCCGTTTGTTCGGCATAGGGGAAATGGCGGCGGAAGCAGTAGCGACAATGCACCGCGCAACTGCCGGTGGTGACCAGCAAGGCCCGGCCTTGATACTTGTGCAACACGCCGTTTGCCGCGCTCGATTGCAGATCGCCAACGGCATCAAGTGTAAAGCCCGGCGCGCTGTAGGTCTCGTCAATCAAGGGGAGTACTTGGCGCAGCAGCGGGTCATCCGGGTCGCCATGCTTCATCCGGGCCACAAAGCCGCGTGGTACGCGCAGCGCGAACTGGGCCGCTGCTTCGGCGCTGACGCGATGCGACAAATGGCTCAGGCCCAGCAGGTCGAGTAGGGCCTGTGGTTCGCGGATGGCGTCGCGCCAGAGCGCTTGCCAGCGTGGTGGCTGCTTTGGAAGGGGGTTAACAGGTATCATGTCCGGTTTATACATGGAGCCGGTTCACCGGCTTTGGTTTCCATTCTAGCGTGCGCAGGAGATTGCAATGGCCAGCTATGGCATGAACGATGTGAAGAACGGTGCCAAGATCATCGTTGATGGACACCCCTGCGTAATCATTGATACCGATTTCATCAAGCCCGGTAAAGGCCAGGCGTTCACCCGGGTCAAGTACCGCAACATCAAGACCGGGCGCGTGGTCGAACTGACCATGAAATCCACCGACACCCTCGAAGCCGCCGATGTGGTCGATACCGACATGCAGTTTCTGTATGCCGATGGCGAGTTCTGGCATTTCATGCAGCAAGAGACGTTCGAACAGGTGCAGGCCGACAAGGCTGCCATCGCCGACAACTGGCAGTGGCTCAAGGGTGAGGAGGACTGTGTGGTAACGCTATGGAATGGCGCACCGATCGCGATCCAGCCGCCCAATTTTGTTGAGCTGAAAATCACCGAAACCGATCCGGGCGTACGCGGCGATACCTCAGGCGGTGGTGGCAAGCCAGCCAAGCTGGAAACCGGTGCGGTGGTGCGGGTGCCGCTGTTTGTCGGCCAGGAAGAGATCATCAAGGTAGATACCCGTTCTGGTGAATACGTCAGCCGGGTCAAGTGAGCCACCTGCCTGTAATGTCGGTCACGGATACTGAACGTGACGGAGCGTGATATGGCTGAGGCTGTGCAGCGCGAACGCTGTGACCTGCTGATTGATGCCGGCTGGGTGGTGCCGGTCAACCCGGTCGGCCAAGTGCTGGCCGATCACGCGGTCGTCGTCACCGCCGGCAAGATCGTTGCGGTGCTGCCGAGCGTCGAGGCGCGCAATCGATTTGCGGCTGCGGAACATGTGTCGCGGCCCACCGCAGTGGTGATGCCGGGGCTGATCAACGCCCACGTCCACAACCCGATGACGCTGATGCGTGGTGTGGCGGATGATCTACCGCTGATGCGCTGGCTGACCGAGCACATCTGGCCGATCGAGGGCGCCATCATGGGGCCTGAGTATTGCGCCACCGGGGTGGAATTGGCAGTTGCCGAAATGTTGCGCGGCGGCACCACCTGCGCCAGCGAAAACTATTTCTTTCCGGATGTGTGTGCAGCAACGTACCGGCGGCTCGGGTTTCGCGCCATGGTGGGTTTGCCGGTCATCGATTTTCCCACCGCTTGGGCAAAATCGCAGGACGAGTACTTCGACAAAGCGTTGGAAATTCACGATCTGTGGCGCAGCGATACGCTGATCACCACCAGTTTTGTTCCACATGCACCGTATACGGTCAATGATGCCGGGCTTGAGCGGGTGCGCATGCTGGCCGACCAACTCGATATTCCAGTGCATATTCACGTCCATGAGACCGCGCAGGAAGTCAGCGAGGCGCTGGCCAAGCACGGCATGCGTCAGATCGCACGGCTGGATCGGCTGGGCCTGGTCAATAGCCAGCTGATCGCGGTACACATGACCCAACTCACCGATGCCGAGATTGCGCTGTGTGCCGAGCGCGGCGTGAGCGTGGTGCATTGCCCGGAATCCAACCTCAAGCTGGCATCGGGCTTTTGTCCGGTCGAACGGCTGCGCCGCGCAGGTGTTCGATTGGCATTGGGTACCGATGGCGCGGCCAGCAACAATGATCTGGACATGTTTGGCGAGATGCGCACCGCTGCGTTGCTGGCCAAGGGTGTCGCCGGTGATGCCACCGCGCTCGCCGCGCCGCAGGCATTGCATATGGCGACGCTGGGCAGCGCCGAGGCGATGGGGCTTGGCGATCGGGTAGGGTCGATCGAAGTTGGCAAGGATGCCGACCTGATTTGCGTCGAGATGGATACCATCGAAACCGTGCCGATGTTCGAGGTGATCTCGCAACTGGTGTATTGCACCGGTCGTCACCAGGTTTCGGATGTATTGCGCGCCAATGCGCGGCAGTGGCAGGCACGCATTGCGGCGCTGCAACCGTGAGCCGGGGCTCTGCATGGCAGTTTGCGGGTCGCGGTTCGCTCGCCGTGATCACCATATGAATGCGTTCATGGACCGTCGATGACGGTGCAGGAAAAACCTGATGCGCTCTCGCCAAGGCGCCAAGATCGCCAAGGGAAGAAAAAAACGCTCATTGTGAAGTCGTGTGGGTAGTTTCGTACATTTTCACCGCTCCACCCGCATGTAGATGCGCGGGCATGTCCATGTCGGATCCACGCCGATGGCGTTTGATCCGAGCTACGCCAGCCATGCGCAGCGCTTGGCGTAGGTCGGCTCAAGCCGCGTAGCGGTGGAGCCGACAGTGCATCCTCCGCGCGTGTTTCGCAGACTGGGCCAGCAGCAAAGCGCGACCGACTTGTGGTCAACCCTGAAGCCTGAAAATCCTTGCCACGCATGCGTCATGGCACGACAAGGCCCATCCAGTCACCCACACGTTTCCACGAAGACCCAAAAAAGTATGGCCGACGACAAAATCGAAACGCTGGTTATTGACGTATCGTATCAACGACGGTCAATCGCCTTCCCGAATTGGCTGATCGCTTTCTTGGCGTTCTTGGCGTCTTGGCGAGAGCACATGCATTTTATGTACCCATATTGGCCGAGGAGCATGAAATGAGCACACCGCATGGCAACGCCAATCCCTCTGAACTGGCCCATTTCGGTGCACTGGCCAGCAGGTGGTGGGACCCCCACGGCCCGCAACGTGCCTTGCACGTACTCAATCCGGTGCGTCTGGCCTACGTTGCGCAGCAGGTGCCGCTGGCCGGCAAGCGCGCGCTGGATGTCGGCTGTGGTGCGGGGCTGTTGTCCGAAGCACTGGCCGCCGCCGGAGCAACGGTGACGGCGCTGGATCTGGCGCCTGAGCTGATCGAAGTGGCGCAATTGCATTTGTTGGAAAGCGGCCTGCAAGTGGATTACCGGTTGGCGCCGATCGCGCAGATTGCCGAGGAACAGGCGGCCAGTTTCGATGTGCTGACCTGCATGGAGCTGCTTGAGCACGTACCTGACCCGGCGGCGCTGGTGGCGGATTGCGCGCGCGCGCTGGCACCGGGAGGGCGCTTGATCGTATCAACACTCAACCGCAATCCGGCGTCGTTCGCGCTGGCGATTGTCGGCGCCGAATACGTCAGTGGCCTGGTTGCGCGCGGCACCCATCACTATGCCCAGTTCATCCGGCCGGCCGAACTCGCGGCATGGATGCGTGCGGCGGGATTGGTACTGGACGACGTGCAGGGGCTGTATTACAACCCGCTCAACCACAGCGCCCGCATCGGCCGCTCGGTGGCGGTCAACTACATCGCCAGCGCGCATCGCCCGCAATGAGAACACCTAACTGTGCAGCAGTGCTGTTTGATCTCGACGGCACCCTGATCGACAGCGCGCCCGACCTGATGGCGGCGATGAACCGCTTGTTGGATCGCGAGGGGCGGGCACCAGTGGATGCGCTGGCGTTTCGCGCGGTGATCTCCAAAGGCGGGCACGCGATGCTCGCGGTGGCGTTTGCTGATCTTGATGCACACGAGCGTGAGCTGCTGTTGCCCGCGTTTCTTGAAATCTATGGCGCGCACATTGCCGACAACAGTCGTGCGTTCGCCGGCATTACCGACGTGCTCGCCGCGCTTGAAGCTGCTGCTGTGCCGTGGGCGGTGGTGAGCAACAAGGCAGAAGCGATGGTACACGCGGTACTGGCGGCCATGCCGTGGGCGAAGACCTGCGCGGCGGTCGTCGGCGGCGACACCTTGCCGGTGAAAAAGCCCGATCCGGCACCGTTGCGACTGGCCTGTGCGGCGTTGGGCGTCGCCGCCGAGGACTGCGTTTATGTTGGCGATGACGAGCGTGATGTGCTGGCGGCACGCGCCTGCAACATGAAGGCGGTGGCGGCGCTGTGGGGCTATCGCGGCGCTGATGAGCGGCCGTTGGAGTGGGGCGCCGATGCCGTGGTGGCCGAGCCGCTGGACCTGCTCGCGGCCGCGATACTCGATCGGAAAGCACTCGACCGGAAAGCGGCCGATGCCGACTGAGTTGCCGGCGGTTGCCGGATTCGTCGACAAGTGGCTGCAACGCGAGCCGGCCTTCGTGCAGGCCAGCCTGTTCGTGGCGCCGGCGCAGCGCGCGCTGTTTGCGCAGTGGGGTGCACTGCTGTATTGCCTGCGCGAAGCGGCGTTCGAGTTGAGCGATCCGTCGCTGCGCGTTGCCAAGTCGAGTTGGTGGGCACAGGAGTTGCTCGCCCTTGCGCGGGGTAATGCCAGTCACCCGTTGACGCGCGAGCTGGTGGTTCATGCCGCCGCGCCGTGGAGCGATCTGTCGATGGCGCTGCTGCAGGCGGTCAGTCATAGCGATCAGAGCGCAGTGGACACCGACGCTGCGATCACGCAGTTGCAGGCGCTGGCTGCGGCGATGGTGGCGGTAGAGGCGGCCTTGCTTGGCGGCGAAGCGGGTGCCGTGGCAACCCGATGGGCTGCGATCCATCTGCTGTCGCAGCGGCTGCTGGTGGGGCAGGCTGCCGATGATGCAGGGCGGATTCCGTTGCAGTTGCACGCAAGGTTCCAGGTTTCACGCAGTGCCATTCGCGAGGGCACGGCCGGAGCCGCAGTGGCCAGCTATGCGCAGGAACTGCTGCTGGCAGCGCCGGCAGATGGCGTGAATGTGCCGCTGTTCCGACGCATGCAGTGGGTACTTGATCGTGCCTTACTAAGGCGTCTGGCCAACCGCCAGAGCGTGCCCGCGCGGCCCGGCATGCTGGGTTTGTGGCAGTTGTGGCGCGCCGCCCGGCGCGGCGGATAAGCGTATACAACGCAGTGTTTCATCCGTTTTTCGGCAACAGTCGATACAATGGCCGCCTGCGAGGATGCCGGCGCCATTGACGCTGCATACACTGAAGTGGCGATACCCTGCCACCTGAACCGATGAGGAGAGTAGCCACGTGGCTCCGATCAACCCCGAAAACACCGCCCGCCAGATGCCGGATATCGCTAGTGAGGTTCGGCCCGGCATTGCCGGCCAGCTTGATTGGGTTGGCATGGGCGAAATCGAGGCGCCGGTGACCCTGGCCAATCCGCAGGGTACCGTGGTCACCAGCGTTGCCCGGGTCAATGCATTCGTCAACTTGCGCCGCCCCGATGTGCGCGGCATCCATATGTCGCGTCTGTATCTGCATGTCGATCGCTACCTGTCGGCCGAGGCGCTGTGCCCGGGCGGCGTGCGCCATCTGCTGAAGGAATTCCTCGCCTCGCACGCCGATCTGTCGGATCGCGCGATGTTGCAGGTGCGTTTTGATTATCTGCTGCGGCGGCCGGCGCTGGTCAGCGACAACAGCGGCTGGAAATCCTACCCGGTGGTCATTACCGGGGTGATGGATCGCGGTCAGTTCACCTTGGAGCTGGCGTTCGCGGCGGCGTATTCGAGTACCTGCCCGTGTTCGGCGGCGCTGGCACGGCAACTGATCCAGGAGCGCTTCCGCCAGGATTTTGCCACCGGCGAGAACGTCGATTTCGATGCGGTGGTGGCCTGGCTCGGCACTGAAGAGGGTATTTGCGCCACCCCGCACAGCCAGCGCAGTTCGGCCGAGGTCAAATTGCGGCTGGTGCCGTCATTCCAGAGCTTCCCGATTGCCGATCTGATTGATTGCATCGAGGGCGCACTCAAAACCCCGGTGCAGGCGGCGGTGAAGCGCGAGGATGAGCAGGCGTTTGCCTTGCTCAATGGCGCCAACCTGATGTTCTGCGAGGATGCCGCACGGCGCATGCAGGCGGCTCTTGATCGCGACGAGCGTGTGGTCGATTTCTGGCTGCGTGCCTCGCACTTCGAGAGCCTGCACCCGCACAACGCGGTCGCGGTTGCCACCAAGGGCGTGCCGGGCGGTTTAGCTCCCGGCCTCGATGGCATAGCGCACCTGCGCGGCTGAGCGCCCCGCCTCAACGCGGCGGCAGTGCTTCCGGGTCCAGCCGCACATCAAACCAGTTCAGGCCCCAGTGCAGATGCGGGCCGGTGGCGCGGCCGGTGGCGCCTACCGCGCCGATGGTTTCGCCCTGTTGCACCTGCTGCCCTTCGCGCACGTCCAGCCGGCTCAGGTGCAGAAAACTGGAGTTGACGCCGTGGCCGTGGTCGATCAGCACGGTGCCGCCGGTAAGGTAGAGATCGGGGTCGGCGAAAATCACCCGGCCCGCTGCCGGCGCTGTGACCGGCGTTCCTTGCTTCGCGGCGATATCAACACCCGAATGCGGCGAGCGTGGCTCGCCGTTGTAGATGCGCTGGCTGCCGAAATGGCCGCTGATACGGCCGCTTACCGGCCAGATAAAGCCGTGGATGAAATCCCCAAGCGAACTATCGATTGAGCGCGTTGTTGCCACCCGCTGCTGCTCGCGCGCAATCCGGCGCGCAATTTCCGGTGGCGGGCTGACCGTGGCCTGGGGCACCCCATTGACACGTTCAATCGCCCACTGCCGCGCCCGCACGGGTAGCCTTACCCGGCACGGCGCAGCGCCAGGTGACAGAATCTCAAGGGTGACCGGTTTGCTGGCATCGCGGCCGATGCCGAACACGTACCAGCCATCGCTGGACACCCGCAAAGCGCGACCATCCAGCCGCACGGTGCTGCCTGCGGGCGCTTGGTGAACCACCAGTTTGCCCTGCGCAAGCGCGTCAATGCCGGCGCAATTTGCAGTGCCGGCGTTGCCATTGCCTGCTACGCCCAGCAACGCCGCGCACACCACAAGCCAGCGCTGATTCATGGCTCGGACCGTATGATCGGATCGTGGCGCTCGGGCACCGGGTCGTAGCCGCCATCGCTGAACGGATGGCAGCGGCAGATGCGCTTGAAACCGAGCCAGCCACCGTGTGCGACGCCATGGCGATCGATGGCCTCTGAGGTGTACTGCGAACAACTGGGGTGGAACCGGCAGCGCTGGCCCAGCAATGGGCTGATCAGCAGTCGATAAAAGCGCAGTAAGGCGAGAGCAATTTTCTTCATAAGCGGGTAGTGTGGCAGCTTTGGTGAAACACAATGGTTGCTGCATGCGCGTGACTAGGCTATAACACGCGACCTCCCGAACTCAAACCGGAGCAGGGTGGTGGCATGGACATGGCGCATGTCAAGATCAAAAGGTGATTGCGAGTGCCAGTTGGCGCTCGATAGTGAGGCTCACGAACCAACCGGCTTGGCGCGTACTCGCAAGCACAACAACGGTTTCAGCGCGTGGGCGAGCTTAATCGGGTTGTTCAACAGTGTTTCGTGAGTTTTCCCTGATGACCGGGGTAAATCGGCAGTCTATGATGGTCGCCGGTTTGCCCCGCCCATTTCGACCCAGAACACAGGATGCATATATCGTGGCTGCGAAAAAAGTGGTGAAGAAGGCTGCCAAGGCAGCCAAGGCTGTGAAGCCATCCAAGACGGCCAAGGTAGTCAAGGCTGCGAAAGCGGCGAAGCCGACGAAGGCCGTCAAACCGGTGAAGAAGGCTGCTAAAGCGGCGGCGAAGGCCAAGTCCGGGGCTCTGAAACAGGTTGCCAGCGCGTTGGCGAAGGCGCTGAAACCGGCAGCCAAGG
The DNA here is from genome assembly GCA_002840015.1 of Gammaproteobacteria bacterium HGW-Gammaproteobacteria-2. Taxonomy (GTDB): domain Bacteria; phylum Pseudomonadota; class Gammaproteobacteria; order Xanthomonadales; family Xanthomonadaceae. Next base: position 12,110 of record PGZE01000029.1, read on the forward strand.
TGAGCAAACCGAAAGCCACGGCCAAGCCGAGCAAGCCCGCAGCGAAGGCAGCCAAGCCCGCAGCGAAGCCAGCCAAGCCCGTAGCGAAGCCAGCCAAGCCCGTAGCGAAGGCAGCCAAGCCCGTAGCGAAGCCAGCCAAGCCCGTAGCGAAGCCAGCCAAGCCCGCAGCGAAGCCAGCCAAGCCCGCAGCGAAGCCAGTCAAGCCCGCAGCGAAGCCAGCCAAGCCGGCAGCGAAGGCGAGCAAGCCAGCAGCCAAGGTCGCCGCAAAAACACACGACAAATCGTCAATAAAGACGTCTTCGCCGGCCGATGCCGGTGGGCAACAATCGAACGCAGGAAAACAAGCAGTGAGTAAGCAGATCAGTGCAGTTGCAAAGCCGCCCGCCGCCCGCCGAACCGGCGCGGTTGGCATCGCGTCACCGCCTGGGGCAATCAAGCCCATGCCGGTAAAGGGGAAGATCGTTCCGAAGTACAAAACCGATACAACTGGGCGCCCGATCGTGCCTGAAGGCTATCGGCCGAGTGCTGATGAGGAGTTCATGAATCCGCTGCACCTGGAATATTTCCGCACCCGCTTGCTGCAATGGCGCGAGGATCTGGTCGAAGAATCCAAGCAGACGATCGAGAATCTGCGCGAAGAAGTGCGCGATGTGGGCGACGAAGCCGAGCGCGCAACTCGCGAGACGGAGAACTCGCTGGAGCTGCGTACCCGCGATCGTTATCGCAAGCTGATTGGCAAAATCGATGATGCCCTCAAGCGGGTCGAGGACGGCAGCTACGGCTGGTGTGTCGATACTGGCGAAGAGATCGGGCTTGAGCGGCTTGACGCGCGGCTCACCGCCGAGCGCACCATCGATGCGCAAGAGCGTTGGGAGCATCGTCAGCGGCAAATGGGCGACTGATCGGCAAGCACTTGTTCGACAATGGGTTGCTCGCTGCTGTTCGGCGCAAACCGCATAGCTGCAGAGCCGACGACTGCCGAGTACCGAAGCCTGCTGGTCGCCCACAGGGTGGGCTCACAAAAGTGCTTCAAGGCGTTTGTGGGAGCGCGCCTTGCGCGCGAAGCTGTCGCGAGATTGTTCGCCGGCAGGCCGGCTCCCACAACTGCACGGATTGGCATCAGCGAGTAACACCGTTTCTACAAAAAGCTTTGGCGTTCACCTGCAGGTCGTCCACAGGATGGGCTCCACAAAGGCGGCAATGCGCCCCTGTAGGAGGTCTGTGTGGCCGACCACAACCCGCAACTCACCAACAAGTCGCCCATACAGGGCTCCCACACAAAAGCGGCACCCTGCTCACCCGGGCGTTCAGCTCACGGCGTGGCGGGTGCCCAGTCCTCAAGGCCATAACGGGCAAGTATCTTGGCCAGCTCGCCCGATGCACGCGATTGTTCCAGTATCTGATCGAACGCGGCAATCAGCTTGGTTCCACGCGCGTTGGGCGTACACGCCACAAACAGGTCGTCGGCTTCAGTGAGGCTACTGGAAACCGGTATCACGCGATTGCTCAGCCCCAGTTGCTTGAGCCCGGCGGAGGCGACATTCTCGTCCTCGATCAGCACGTCGATCTTGTGGGTGACCAGCTTCATCACTAACAGTGGAAATGCGCGGCGGCTTGCCTCGACACGGCTGACCTGTGCATCGTCGGCAGCTAGCACGGCATCGATTGCATCGCCATAGGAATAATCCTGCACTGCGCCAATTCGCAATGGTTTCAGGTCGCCGACCTGTTTGAGCTTGATCGAATTGCCATCAAGCGCGTACACCACATTCTGGCTACTGCCCCAGGGCGCACTGCTGCGCAGGTGATTTGGCGCGTCACTTTCGATGGCACCCACCACGCAATCGCTGGTGCCGGTTAGAGAGCGTTCCAGGGCAAGTTCCCAATCCATCAGCCGATAATCGATGGTGTCGCCACTGGCGGCGGCGGCGAGCCGAAGCAAATCGATCATGTAGCCTTCTTGTGCGCTGCCTGGCTCACCGTTGTAAGGGAACCAGTAATCGCTGCGGACTGTAATGGTATCGGCACATGCATTGCTGCCCAGCGTAAGCAGGGCAGCAAGCAATGGCGCTCGATGGAATGACAAGCCATTATTTTTGTTCATGATTTCCCCAAAGTGGCTGCTGTGGAGCAGCCATCGTGCTGTGATGTCACGTTCCCTGTGTGTCGGCAGGTTGCAGTTGCAACCTGGAGGTGTCGTGCAGTCATCTTTTTTTTAGCGACCGGAAACTGACCTTGTTGGCATTGTCAAAGTTCCGCTGAAAGGTTTTGTAATGCATGTCGCTGTGGGTAGCGTAGTCGATAGTGAAGCCCGGTGGATACAGCGACCGTAAGCGACCCGATTGTGTTATTCATGCACATTGCACAGTCTTTTGCGAGATCGGCTTGAGCAGCAAGGCAATCCGTGGTGAGTTTTTTTCTGGCCGGCTTGCGGCGTGGTTGTCGATGGTCGGCGTTGCCATTGGTCTGGGTAATGTCTGGCGCTTCCCGTACATGATGGGCCAGCACGGCGGCAGTGCATTTTTGTTGGTCTATGCGGCGCTGGCGTTGTTGCTGGCGATGCCGGTGCTGGCAGCGGAGTGGGCGCTTGGCCGCGCCTTGCGCGCCGGGCCTGTGCCCAGTTTTAGGGCATCGTTCGGGCAACGTGCGGGCCTGGTGATCGGCGCGGTGCTGGTGTTGTCGATCGTGATCGCGGATTCGTATTACATCGTGGTCATCGCCAACATCGTGTACACCGCGGGCTTTGGATTGGGCCACGGCTTTGGCGCTGAATCGGGTGCTGCACTGGCCGCCGGCCTGGATGACGGAGCAACCCAGTATGCGTTGGCGCTACTGGTGCTCGCCGCAGCGTGCGCGGTGATGGCGCTGGGGGTGCGCGAGGGCATCGAGCGGGTCAGCCGCTGGTTTGTGCCCACGTTCGGCATTGTGGTGTTGTATCTGGTCGTCAATGCCTTGCTGCTCGATGGCGTGGGTGCAAAGTTGCTGCTGTTCCTGCGCCCGAACTTCTCGTTGCTGGGTGCTGGCGATGTGTTTGCCGCGATGGGTCAGGCGGTGTTCTCGCTCGGCGTTGGCGGCACCATCATGCTGGTTTACGGCGGCTATCTCGACAACGACACCCCGCTCATTTCCACCGCGCTGGCAACGGCGCTTGGCGATATGGGGGGTGCATTGCTGGCGGCGTTGTTTATTGTTCCGAGCGTGCTGTATTTCGGGCTGGACATGGCGGCCGGGCCGGGCCTGGTGTTTTCGACGTTGCCCAAACTGTTTGCGGTAATGCCGGGCGGGCGCTGGCTGGGGGTGGCGTTTCTCGCGGCATTCGTGTTGATGGCGTTCCTGTCGGCATTGGCGGCGCTGGAAGTGGGGCTGGTTGGATTGCGCGATGTGGGCGGCGGGCGCTGGTCGCGGCGACGCCTGGCAATGCTCCTGTTCGCAGTGGAAGCGGTGTTGATGCTGCCCAGCGCCTTCTGGCCGTCGATCATCGGAACCCTGGACATGTTGTTTGGCTCGGGCATGCAGACCCTCGGCGCACTGGCAGCGGTGCTGGCGCTGGGCTGGGGCATGCGCCGCAGCGAGGCGATGAAGCAGTTGTTTGCAAACGGAATCGGGCGCTGGCAGGCCGGCTTGGTGTTCTGGTTGCGTTGGGTGGTGCCTGCCGCATTACTGGTAATTGCGGTACTGTTTGTGCACGAACATCTTCAGGGAGGTGTGTGAAAAATGGCTGATGCACAGGACAAAGGCATCAATGCGCTGAATCGTGATTTCAGCCAGTTTGATCAGGTCAACAAGCCGCATAGCTATCGCTTGTCGGAGGCTGTGCAAGGCGAGGAGTTCGACGAAGAGTTCGTCATCCGTACCTGTGACCTGTCGGACTTTTTCAACGGCGGAGAGACGGGCAGGCAACGCTTCGCGCAATCGCTTGGCGCCGCGATGGAGGAGATCGGGTTTGCGATCCTGGTGGGCCATGGCGTGCCGTTGGATCTCTACGCGCAAGCCGAACAGGCCTGCGCCCGGTTCTTCGAAACCATCCCGGTGGCCGAACGCATGCCGTATCTGGCCAAGCGCCAGGGTTCGGTGAATCAGGGTTATTTTCCGATCAAGGAAACCACGATCATTCATCCGGACCTGGTTGAGGGCTGGGTGTTTTGCCGGCGCGCATTCGACCTCGACAACAACCCGGAATTTGATGCCGGCGCATTCTGGCCGCAGCCACAATACGAGCCGATCTTCCGGGCATTGGTGCAGGCACAGGAACCGCTGATCGTGCCGATCATGCAAAGCATTCTGCGTTATCTGGGTTGCGATCCACATCTTTACGACAACCGGTTGGCCGCAACCAATTTCGGTTTCCGGCTCAACTACTACCCACAACCCGACCCGGTGGCGGGGCTGCCGGTCGGTGGCCGCATGCTCGGTCACGAGGACGTTGACCTGTTCACCCTGCTGCCGGCGCCGGCAGTGGAAGGCTTGCAGGTGCTCAACCGGCGCAACATGAAATGGATTCGGCTCAAAGCGCCGCCGGGCAGCATCATCCTCAATACCGGTGATTACATGCAGCGCATCAGCAATGATCGCTTGCCATCGACCACGCATCGGGTCAGCCAGCCGCGTGATGACGCGGCGCGGCGGCAAGCGCGGATTTCATTGCCGATGGCGATCTATGTCTGGGAGGATGAAATCCTCGAAGTATTGCCCGGATTGGGCGAGCCCAAATACCCGCCGGTATCGGCACTCGCCTTTCATACCCATACCACTGCGAAGTATTACGGCGCGGATTACGCCGTAGGTGGTTGAAGCGGCTGCTTTACAGCGCGTCCCAGCCGGGGCGCGGCGCAAAACGTGGCCCATGCCGCTGCGCCAGTTGCTCCAGTTTGGCCTTGAGTTGCGCCGGGCCTGCAGCGCGGACATAGCTGATTGGGCCGCCACGGAACGGTGCAAAGCCGGTGCCGAAGATCACCCCGGCATCGAGCAGGTCGGCATCGCCTACCACGCCTTCGTGCAGACAGGCGACGGCCTCGTTGATGAAGGGCAGGATCAGGCGATCCTCAAGATCATCAGGCGCCTTGTACTCCTTCGGCACTTCGGGCTTTTTGGCGCGGCCATTTTCCCAGGTGTAAAAGCCTTGCCCGTCCTTGCGCCCGCGCTTGCCGGCCTGCAGCAGCGAATCCAGGCCGTCGGGGATGCTCAGGCCAAGGAACGGTGTCAGCACTTTGGCGACCGAGGCGGCGACGTCCAGGCCGACGGTGTCGGCCAACTCGATCGGCCCCATCGGCATGCCGAACTTGACTGCGGCGCGATCAATCACCGCGCCAGGAATACCCTCGCCATAGCAGGTGATGGCTTCCAGCATGTACGGAAACAGCACCCGGTTGACCAGAAAACCCGGGCTACCGGCGACCGGTACCGGCAGCTTGTCGATGGCGCGGCAAAACGCAGCCAGGCGGCGCTCGGTTTCTGCGTCCATGGTGTCGTGGCGGACAATCTCCACCAGCGGCATCATCGATACCGGATTGAAATAATGCAGGCCGGCGAATCGCGGCGGATGCTTGATACCCTCGCGCAATTCGGTCAGCGGGATAGAGCTGGTGTTGCTGGTGAGGATGGCATCGCTCTTGAGGGTTTCTTCAACGCTGGCGAACAGCGCCTTCTTGGCGTCGAGGTTTTCGAAGATGGCTTCAATCACCAGATCCGCTGAAGCCACGCCATCGCCACTGACATCGGCCTGTAACCGCGCAAGCGTGGCCTGGCGTTGATCCTCGCGTTTGATTTTTTTCTCGAAAAGGCTGCGCGCGCGTGCCAAAGCCGGCTCGATGTACTTGAGTTCGCGATCTTGCAAGGTGACCGCAAAGCCCTTGAGCGCACACCACGCGGCGATGTCGCCGCCCATCACCCCGGCGCCGATCACATGCACATGCTTGATGCCGTGGTCCTTGCCACCAAGGCCCTTGAGCCGTTCTTGCAGAAAGAAAATGCGTACCAGATTGCGTGCGGTGGGGGTCTGCGCCAGCTTGACCACGCTGCGCGCCTCGGCCCTGAGCCGTGCCTGCACCGAGCCACCGCTGCGGCGCCAGGTTTCGATCAGGGCGAACGGTGCCGGATAGTGTTCCTTGCGTGCCTTGCGGGCGACCTGTTTTATCAGGATTGGTGCCAATATCTGCCGTGTCAGCCAGGTGTTGGTTGCCCAGGCCAAGGCGCGTTGCTTGAGCGGACGGCGATGGCCGCGCTTGGCCAGTTCGACTGCGGCGTCGAGCAACAGCGCCGGCTCAGTGACTTTATCCACCAGGCCGATCAGCCGTGCCGCGCTGGCAGAGAGCGCCCGCCCGGTCAGCATCATATCCATTGCCGCTGGCGCGCCTACCAGTTGTGGCAGGCGCACGCTGCCACCCCAGCCGGGGTAAATGCCGAGTTTGACTTCCGGTAACCCGATGCGGGTGTTGTCGGCGTTGCTGGCAATACGATAACGGCAGGCCAGCGCCAGCTCGGTGCCACCACCCATGCAATGGCCGTGGATTGCCGCGACGCTGGGGCAGGGCAGTTCGGCCAGGCTTTGGTAAACCGCCTGGCCGCGGGCGATCGCATCGGCGGTGGTGCCGTTGGCGTCGAAGGTTTGGAACTCGCGGATATCGGCGCCGGGCACAAAACCGGCGGCTTTGCCCGACTGGATCACCAGTGCGGTGGGCCTGGCGATGGCGACGCGTTCGATCGCCTGGCCCAGTTCATCGAGAACCGCCTGCGACAGGGCGTTGACGCTGTTGTCGGCACGATCGAGGGTCAATACCACGATCCCGTCGGGCCGGATTTGGGTCTGCCAGTGCTGGAAGCGAAGGCCGTCGAACATGGGGTATTTCCGCTTTGGGTTGTGAACACCGTATCATCCGGCGCAGGTGCCGGCAGGTCAATGCCGGACGAAAGGTACGGTCCAGTGAACTTTTTGCACTGACCGCGAGTCATTACTAGCGACTTGTAGCGAATTGCTCAGGTTGCGCCGACAAGGAGTAACGGCCCGGATGGCCGATAACGAAGTGGATCAGGCGCTGGTTTTGCGGGTGCAGCAGGGCGACAAGGCTGCCTTCGATCTGCTGGTGCGCAAGTACCAGCACAAGATCGGCGGCCTGATTTCCCGCTACATCTCAGACTGGAGCGAGTGTCAGGATGTTGCACAGGAAACGTTCATCCGCGCCTATCGGGCGCTGGCGAACTTTCGTGGCGATAGCCAGTTCTATACCTGGCTTTACAAAATTGCGGTGAACACGGCCAAAAATCATCTGGTCGCACAAAAGCGGCGGCCGCCCAATGAAGACATCGACGCAGGCGACGCGGTGCAGTATCAGTCGGGCGATCGCCTGCGCAACACGGATACGCCGGAGCACGAGTTGTTACGCCAGGAAATCGAAAAAACGGTTACCGATACCGTCGATCAGTTGCCCGAGGACCTGCGCACCGCAATCAGTCTGCGCGAGGTCGATGGTTTGAGTTACGAGGAAATCGCCGAAGCAATGGATTGCCCCATCGGCACGGTACGATCCCGGATTTTTCGGGCGCGCGAAGCGATCGACATCAAATTGCGGCCCCTGCTGGATAACGAGCGAGAACGAACATGACCAAGCACGACAACACCACCGCGTTCGAGTCACTTTCCGGCCTGTTTGACGGCGAGTTGGCGGCAGACGAGTCGAAGTTTTTACTGCGACGCGTCAGCAGCGACCGCGAGCTGGCGGAAACCTGGAGCCGCTGGAGCCTGGCGTCGGTTGCGATACGCCGGCAGACCACGTTGCCGATGGCCGCCGATTTTGCCGATCGCGTCGCCAATGCAGTTGCCGAAGAGCCGGTGCTCAAGGGCCGCGCCAACGCCGCCATGCGTCCAGCGTTGCGCTGGGCGGGTGGCTTGGCAGTCGCAGCAAGCGCAGCGCTGGTTGCGTTGCTGGTGATGACGCCGGGGCCGATGGGCTCGGGGCAGGGTGGCAGCCGCAGCCCGTCCGCTGGTGGGCAAGTGGCGGCGTCGAGCCTGCGCGAGTCCGATCTGCGGCCACAGTTCGCGGCACCTGCGGACACGGTCTCGGCTACCGCTACAGGGGCGGTATTGCAGTTTGGTGCCGAACTCGATGGCCTTAGCCCAGAGTTGCAGGATTATATGATTCGACACAACGCGATGCTCAATGAAGCCGGTATTGGCGGTTTTGTGCCCTACGTTGATGTGATCGCACATCCGAAGGCCGGGGCGCTGAGCGTGGTTCTGCCTGAGAGTGCGCCACAGTGATGCAGTGGCTGCTCGGGTTGCCATTGGCGTTGACCGTTGCCGGCGGTGCATTGGCTGGTGAAGCGGATCAATGGCTGACACGCATGGCTGATGCGTTGTCGCAAACCGATTATCAGGGGACGCTGGTTTACCTTGACGGCAGCCGCATGGAAACCCTTAAGGTCTATCGCTCAGCACGCGATTCGCGCGAGCGGCTGGTGGTGTTGACCGGGTCGCACCGCGAAATCGTGCGCGATGGCGACACCTTGATCTGCATTGGTGCCGGCGATCCAACCGTCGCCTACGAAGGCTCACCGCTGGCCAAGTGGGAAGAAACCGTCAGTGCTGCGCAGTCGGGCATGTTGTCCGAGTACGAGTTGGTGTTGGGTGATGTCGAGCGTGTTGCTGGCTACGACACGCAAGTGCTTGCGCTGCGGCCACATGACGCATTTCGTTATGGCTATCGGCTGTGGCTGGAAAGCGAAACCGGTTTGCCGCTGCGAATAGTGCTCGAAGATGGCGGCAAGGGCGAACAGCCGCTTGAACAACTGATGTTCACCGAAGTGCAAGTTGGCGTGACACCGACGCCGGGTGATTTGCGCCCATCGATACCGGATTTCAATCGCCATTACAGCCTCAGTTCACTTGCTACGGATGCCATCGAGGTGGCTTGGACCGTGAGCGGTGTGCCAGCGGGGTTCGTGCTGCGCTCGCAACGGCACACGCAGACTGGCGATCACCTGGTTTACAGCGATGGCCTTGCCAGTGTGTCGGTATATATCGAGCCACGTGGCGACAAAGTGCAAAAGTCATCCGCGTCGCGGGCTGGGGCGGTACACGCACGTGCCTTTACGCTGGGCGATCAACGCGTATTCGTGATCGGCAAAGTCCCGGCGGCAACCATCGAGCGCTTTGCCCGCGGCGTTGTTGCTGTCGATTCGCACTGAAATGCAGCGGCACGCGCAGGTACTGTCTGTCAGCGCGCAGTCGGTGACGGTCCGTCTGCAAGATGGCCCCTGCACCGGTTGTGCGACGGGCTGCGGCGGGCGATGCGATCTGTTTCGCAGCAATCACCAGAAGCAATTGACGCTGGCTACCGGCGTGGCGGTCGTGCCTGGGCAGCAGGTGGTGTTGATCGTGAGCGACGAACAATTGCGTCGCGCTGCGTTAAAAGGCTATGGCCACGCTTTGCTGGGCATGTTGTCTGGTGCCGCTGTCGGTGCAATGTTGGCGCGTTGTTTGGGTTTCGCCTCCGACCCAATGGTATTGATTGGCCTGGTGTTGGGTGTGGCTGCATCGCTGTGGTTCACCCGTTTGCTTGCAGTTAATCCTGTGCTCACACCGCTTGCGGCAGACTACGCGGATTCGTAACTCAAATTGGGTTGATGATTGCCATGAAGACAGCTTTCCGCTTCGTACTCGCCTCATTGCTATTGGTGTCTACCTTGGCCGGTGCGCAAACCACGTTGCCGGACTTCACCGTGTTGGCTGAAAAGGCCAGCGCGGCGGTGGTTTCGATTGAAGCCACGCGCACGGGGTCTTCACGCCGGGCCGGTGCCGATGCGCCGGTTGACCCACAAGACATGCCCGAGTTTTTCCGTCGCTTTTTTGGCCAGCCCGGCATGCCGCCGATGGAGCCGCGCGATCAGGTTTCGTCGGGCTCGGGCTTCCTGATTTCCGCCGATGGTGAGGTGTTGACCAATCACCATGTGATCGACGGTGCCGATGAGGTGATCGTTCGTCTGCCTGATCGCCGCGAGTTCGAAGCGACCGTGGTAGGCAGCGATGCGCAGTCGGATATCGCGTTGCTGCGCATCAAGGACAAGGGCTTGCCATTTCTCAAAACCGGATCATCCAAAACCTTGCGTCCTGGGCAATGGGTGTTTGCCATCGGCTCACCGTTCGGCTTCCTTGATAATACGGTTACCGTTGGTGTTGTCAGCGGTGTTGGTCGGCGCAGCATGGATGCCTCGCAGCAGTACACGCCATTCATCCAGACCGACGTTGCCATCAATCGTGGCAACTCCGGTGGCCCGCTGCTCAACACCGATGGCCAGGTGGTTGGCATCAATTCGCAGATTTTCTCCAACTCGGGCGGCTACATGGGTGTGAGTTTCGCCATCCCGATCGAGGTGGCGATGAATACCGCCAAGCAACTGCGTGAATCCGGGCATGTCAGCCGTGGCCAATTGGGTGTAGCCATCCAGAATGTAGACCGCACATTCGCCAAAACCCTCGGCCTGGATCGCAGCATCGGCGCTCTGGTCAGTTCAGTAACCCCCGATAGTGCCGCCGACAAGGCTGGGGTAAAGGTCGGTGATGTGATTTTGAGCTTCAATGGCCTTGAGATACTTCAGTCGTCCGACCTGCCGCCGATGGTGGGCAACACCGCGCCCGGCACCAAGGTTCGGCTGCGTGTATTGCGCGATGGCAAAGAGCGCGAGTTCACGGCAGTGTTGGGCGAAGTGCCGAGCGATGATTCGGTTGCCGGCAGCGGTACCGGTGGCAGCGGCAACAGTAGCAGTGGCGTGCTTGGATTGGTGGTGCAAACACCATCAGCTGAGGAACGCGAGCAACTGGGCCTTGATGGCAAGGAAGGCGTACTGATTTCGCGCGTAGTCGGTGATGCCGCGCGGCGCGCGGGTCTGCGCGAAGGCGATGTCATTTTGCGGGTGGGACGCACTGCGGTCGCCAGCGCCAAGGCGTTTGCCGACGCGGTTGCCGACGCGGGCAACAGCGAGGCAGTGATGCTGCTGGTGCGCCGCGGCGAGCAGACCCAGTTCATCGCCATTACGCCGCCCAAGGCGGAGTGACGCGAATAGGTAGCAATTACCGCTCCCGACCCGTTCGCGGGTCGGGAGTGGGTAAGCAGGTTGGCGCAATTGTGTGCCGTTGAACCGCACCGCGTAACGCGATTGCCGACTTATCCGCTCAGGCTCTGCCAGCAAACTCGCCGGTAAGCGTACTCACCCATATCTTCTCGCCGTTGCTGACGTATTCCGGCACCATAATCTCGATGCCGGTGTTCAGCGTTGCCGGCTTCGGCCGCTTGGTGGCGGTCGCGCCCTTGAGCTCGGGTGCGGTATCCACTACCTGCAACACCACGCTGGCCGGCAACTGCACCGCCACCGGCATCTCGTCGATCACCTGCACGTAGCAGTCGTCGAGGCCATCGCAGATGTAGCCGGCGAGATCACCCACCACGTCGGCGTCGAGCTGATACGGGGTGAAGTCTTCGCTGTCGAGAAACACGAAAGCCTCGCCATCCTTGTACGAAAACGACGCCGCGCGGCGCAGCAGATCGACTTCCTTGAGGTCGTCTTCGGCACGCAGCGACAGGTCGAACTTCTGCCCGCCGGGCACCGAATACATGGTGAAGCGGAAAGTGACATTGCCACCACGGCCTTGCGGCGAGCTGCGCTCGATGTCGCGCACTTGATATACCGTGCCGTTATGTTCGATGACGTTGCCTTTCTTGATTTCGGACGCTTTCATGTCGGCGGGACTCGGGGATTGGGTTAGTGGGAAGTGAGCGTTTATTTCGGCGACAGGCGAACCGCCCCATCAAGACGGATGGTTTCGCCGTTGAGATAGCGGTTGCCGAGAATGAAGGCGACGGTCTGCGCGAACTCTTCGGCCTTGCCCAGCCGCGATGGGAATGGAATCGATGCCGCCAGCGACGCCTGTACTTGCGGTGCCATCATGTCCACCATCGGCGTCCAGAAGATACCCGGTGCGATCGTCATCACACGGATGCCGAAGCGCGCCAGTTCGCGCGCCATCGGCAGGGTCATGCCGACCACACCGCCCTTGGATGCCGAATACGCGGCCTGACCGATCTGACCTTCGAAGGCGGCAACCGAAGCGGTGTTGATGATTACGCCACGCTCGCCGTCGTCACCCGGCGCATTGTCCTGCATCGCCTGCGCCGCCGCCTTGGCGACGTTGAAGCTGCCAACCAGATTGATCATCACGGTTTTCTGGAAGGTGGACAGCGGCATCGGGCCATCCTTGCCCAGCACCCGGCCGGGGCCGAGCACCCCGGCGCAGTTCATGGCCACATTCAGGCCGCCCAGAAACGTGCGCGCTTTCACCACGTTTTCCGCGACTTCGGATTCGCTGCTGACATCGGTACGCAGATAAATTGCCTTGTCGGCGCCCAGTTCGGCAATGGCGCTGCCGGCCTTGTCATCGTTGATATCGAACAGGGCGACTTTGCCGCCGTGTGCAACCAGATGCTGGGCTACGGCGAGGCCGAGGCCGGAGACGCCGCCGGTGATGACGGCGCGGGTGTGTGCAAGATCCATGAGTTATCCGCGTGCGGTTGGCAAGATTCGGGGGCTGATTTTAACCCGGAACCGATGCGCCATCGTCGCTTGCCAACAGCACTTCGTGCGCAGACACTTGCAGCTTGAAGATCTAGCCGAGGAGCACCTTGTGAGCGCCGCCAATGCCGTGGATGTCCCTGCGCCTGCCGATACCTTGTTGCGTGAGCGCAGTGCCGCCAAGAACCTGTTTTTCGGTGAGATTCTGGAACAGAACCTGTTTCCTTACCCGCGCATGCGTGAGCGTGATCGCGAGATGCTGGGCGCCATGGTGGATGCCATCGATGATTTTCTTGGCGAAAAGCGCGAGGACTTCCGGCGCTGGGACCGTGACGCCGGGCAACCGAAAGAGTTTGTTCAGGCATTGCGCGACATGGGCTTGTTTGGGCTGATCATTCCCGAAGAATATGGTGGCCTGGAATTGTCAAACGCCGCTTACGCGCGGGTGCTGACCCAGACCAGTGGCCACGACAGCTCGGTATCGCTGACCATCGGTGCGCACAGCTCGATTGGCATGAAAGGCATTTTGCTGTTTGGCAGCGACGAGCAAAAGGCGCGCTATCTGCCGCGCTTGGCCAGTGGCGAGATGATCGCCGCATTCTGTCTCACCGAAGCCGGTGCCGGTTCCGATGCGGCGTCGATCCGTACCAGGGCAGTGCGCAACGATGACGACAGTTGGGTGCTTTCCGGTGAAAAAATCTGGATAACCAACGGTGGCATCGCCGATCTGTACACCGTGTTTGCGCGCACCGATGGCCCCGAGGGGCGGATGACTGCATTCGTTGTGGAAGCGGCGTGGCCGGGCGTCAGCCACGGCCCGCACGAGGACAAGATGGGCATCCGCGCCTCGTCCACCACCACCGTCGCGTTCAGCGATGTGCGGGTGCCGGCGGAAAACGTGTTGGGCCCGGTCGGCAAGGGTTTCAAGGTGGCGATGGCGATTCTCAACAATGGCCGCACCGGTCTTGGCGGGGGCGCGGTGGGCGGCATGAAGTCGCTGATCAAGTTGACCAGCGCGCAGGCCAAAGAGCGCAAGCAGTTCGAGCGGCCGATTGCCGAGTTCGGGTTGGTTCGCGAAAAAATCGCACAAATGACGGTGGATTGTTTCGCCGCCGAGAGCACGGTGTGGATGGTGGCGCACTATATCGATTCGGGTTGCGCCGATTATTCGGTGGAAGCGGCAATCAGCAAGGTGTTCGCCAGTGACGCAATACAGCGCGCCGCCTATGAAGCACTGCAAATTGCGGCCGGCAATGGTTACATGCGCGAGTTCCCTTACGAGCAGGTGGTGCGCGATGCGCGCATCCTGCCGATCTTCGAGGGCACCAACGAGATTCTGCGGTTGTATATCGCACTGTCAGGCTTGAAGGATGTCGGCACCAGCCTCGGCGAGCTGCGCCACGCTGCCAACGACATCTTCAACAATCCGATCAAGGGCTTCGGTGTGCTCAGTAGCTATGCGGCGCGGCGGTTGAAGGAAAGCACCGGTGTCGGCACCGACACCATTGAGCGCGAATTGCATCCGACACTGCGCAAGGCTGCGGCAACCTATGAAAAATACGCGGTGTCGTTGTCCAAGGCCGCCGACCAGCTGTTGCGCAAGCATGGCAAGGCAATCGCCGATCAGCAATATGCGTTGAAGCGGGTGGCGGACATTGCCATCGATCTGTTCGTTGGCTTGTGCGTGCTCTCGCGCGCCGACAGTTTGCAGCGCGAAGGCCATGAGGCAGCGGCGCAGGCGTTGGCGATTGCCGATCTGTTTACCCGCCAGGCCCGCGCGCGGATGGCGCGCAATGTGCGCAGCCTGCCGGTCAATGCCGATGCGCGCATGGATGCGCTGGCCGGGTTCATGCTGGATCGCGGCAGTTATCCGTTCGATGTGATTTGAAGTAGCAGCCGGTCCGTCGGCGAACGATCTTGCCGGCCTGCTTTTGTGGGAGCCGGCCTGCCGACGAACGAACTGGCGAAAGCGCTTCGCACGCGGGCGCGCTCCAAGGAGAGACCGCTTCGTGCGACGGTTTCAATAGATTCCTTGCGGGTTACAACTCGCGCAGGTAATAGCGATCGCAGGCAAAATGCCCGGTGCTGCCCAGCGGCGCCGGGATCTGGGTAAACCCGGAACGTTCGTACAGGCGCTGCGCGCCATCCATGCCGTACAGGGTTTCCAGATAACAGCGGCGAAAGCCGAACCCGCGTGCCGCATCAAGGCAGCGTTGCATCATCGCCGCGCCGGCCCCCTTGCCGCGCAGCGCAGGCAGAAAATACATCTTGCGCAGTTCGCAGACCGTGTCATCGCCGCCGGCCAGCGGTGCGATGCCGGCCCCGCCCATCACCGTGCCCTGATGCTCGACTACGAAGTAGACATGGCGCGGTGCGACGTAAGCCTGACTCATCGCCGCCACTTCCGGGTCGTGAATGGCAAAGCCCGGGCCATCGGCACCGAACTCGGGCATCACGCTGCGGATGATGCCGGCGACGGCGGCATCGTCCTCGGTACGGATTTCGCGGATCGAAAAATCGCTCATGCCGCTTCCCCGTTGCTGCTGGCCAGGGCACGGCCGACCTTGCTGCCGTTTTCGCGGCCGAGCACGTGCAACATGTACAGCACGTCTTCGGTGGCGACATTGCCGCTCGCCCCCTTGGCATAAGGGCAGCCGCCGGTGCCGGCAACCGAGGCATCGATGACGCGCACACCGTGCTCCAGACAGGCGAGGTTATTGGCCAGCGCCTGGCCGCGGGTATCGTGAAAATGCACCGCCAGCGCCGCCAATGGCACCGCTTCGGCAACCGCCGCCAGCATCGTGCGGGCCTGGTTCGGGGTGCCGACGCCGATGGTGTCGCCGAGCGAGATCTCATAGCAGCCCAGTGCGTACAACTGCGCCGCCACACGGACGACATCGGTCACCGCTACCGCGCCTTGATACGGGCAGCCGAGCACGGTGGAAACGTAGCCACGCACGCGCACGCCATCGGCCTTCGCCTGCTCGATCACCGGTACGATGCGGGCCATGCTTTCGCTGATCGAGGCATTGATGTTGCGCTGGCTGAAGGCTTCCGATGCGGCGGCAAACACCGCGATCTCGGTGGCGCCAACGGCGCGCGCACGCGCGTAACCGTGTTCATTGGGCACCAGCACCGGGTAGCTGACGCCGGCGGCCTTGTGAATACCGCTGAATACTTCCGCCGCATCGGCCAATTGCGGAATCCAGCGCGGGCTGACAAAGCTGGTGGCTTCGATGTTGCGCAGGCCGGTTGCCGACAGCCGATCAATCAAGGCGATCTTGGCGCTTGCCGGGATGATCTGCTTTTCGTTCTGCAGCCCATCGCGTGCGCCCACTTCGACGATGCGTACGGTGCCGTCCGCTGCTGGTGCCTTGCTCATTACGCATCCTCCAGCACGATCAGGGCGATGTCGGCATCGACAAACTCACCGACCGCGACCCGCACCTCGGCCACGGTGCCGGCACGCGGGGCTTTTAGGCTCAGCTCCATTTTCATCGCCTCCATCACCGCCACTTCCTGGCCCAGTTCGACCACATCACCGACGGCAACCCGCAGTACGATCAATTTGCCCGGCATCGGCGCCGGCACGCGGTTGCCGGTGTGCATGGTTTCATCTTCTTCGAACTGGAACGGATGCACCCGCGCCATGCGCAGACGCTGCGCACCATCGTGGATGAACACCGACGCGCTGTCGGCATGGGCGCGCACCCGCATCGCCACGCCATCGACCCGCGCGCTGAGCCAGTGGCCAGCAATTTGTGCGGCTTCGACGCGGCATGGCGCGCCAGCCCATTCCAGCAGGTAGTTGCCGGCGCTGCCGTGACAAGTCAATTCGTAGCGTTCACCGCGATGGGCAAGCCCCAGTACGCGATAGCTGACGTGGCCCAGACGCCAGCCATCGGCGATTGCCCACGGCGAATCGGGCTCGTTGCTGCGGTGCGCCAGTTGTATGGCCAGGCGCTCTTCGGCCAGCAACACGGTGCTCGCGCACAGGGCAAGCCGCGTCGGGCTCGGCGGCAGCGGCGTTGGCAACACTTCATCCAGATGCTGGTCAAGGTAACCGGTATCGATGTTGCCATCGCGCACCCTGGGGTGGCGGATCAAGCGTTCGAGGAATGCGATGTTGCTGCTCGGCCCGACCACTTCACAATCGGCCAGGGCATCGGCCATGCGCGCCAGTGCCTCGCTGCGATCCGCGCCATGTACGATCAATTTGGCGATCATCGGGTCGTAATGCACGCTGACGGTATCGCCCTGGATGACGCCCGAATCAACACGCACGCCGGGCTGTGCGCTGGGCAGGTGCAAGGTCTCGAGCCGGCCCGAGCCGGGCAGGAACTCGCGCTCCGGGTCTTCGGCGTACAGGCGCACTTCGATGGCGTGGCCGCTGCTCGGCACGCTCAATGCCGGTAGCGGTTCACCGCAGGCGACACGCAACTGCCATTCCACAAGGTCCAGACCGGTGACCATTTCGGTGACCGGGTGCTCGACCTGCAAGCGGGTGTTGATTTCCATGAAGTAGAAACCGCCATCGGCATTGACGATGAACTCGACGGTGCCGGCGTTGCGGTAGTCGATGGCGCGCGCGGCCATCACCGCGGCTTCGCCCATGCGCTGGCGGGTTGCATCATCGAGAAATGGCGACGGCGATTCTTCGAGCACCTTCTGGTAACGCCGTTGCGCCGAGCACTCGCGCTCACCCAGATGAATCGCATTGCCGTGGCTGTCGGCAAAAATCTGCATTTCGATATGGCGTGGCTGTTCGATATAGCGCTCCAGCAACACCCGGTCACGGCCGAACGCGCCCTGCGCTTCACGCTGGCACGAGGCGAGGGCAGCGGAAAACTGCTCGGCGCTGCGCACGATGCGCATGCCTTTGCCGCCACCGCCGTGCGCGGCCTTGATCATCAGCGGATAACCAACCTCCTCGGCCTGTCGCGCCAGATGCTCCGGCGATTGCTCGGCGCCGGTATAGCCGGGAACCACCGGCACCCCGGCGGCGTGCATCAGATCCTTGGCGCCGGCCTTGGAACCCATCTTGCGCATCGACGCGGCCGTTGGGCCAACAAACACCATGCCGGCGCGTTCGACGGCTTCGGCAAAATCGGCGTTTTCCGACAAAAAACCGTAGCCCGGATGGATCGCCTGCGCGCCGGTCTGTCGTGCCACCGCGATGATGGCGTCGCCACGCAAATACGAATCCGCCGGTGCCGGACCGCCGATGCAATGCGCCTCATCGGCCAACCGCACATGCTGGGCGGTGGCATCGGCTTCGGAAAACACCGCGACCGTGCGCACGCCGAGACGGCGGCAACTGCGGATGATGCGGCAGGCGATTTCGCCGCGATTGGCGATCAGCAGGCTATCAAACATGGCGTTTCCTATGGAGTTTCATTCAGCGGCTGGCCCAGTCGGGTGCGCGTTTATCGAGAAAGGCGGCCAGCCCATGCTGGCCCTCGGGTGAAACCCGCAAGCGGGCGATCAGCGTGGCATTCTCGCTGTCGATGCGTTGCTGCGTGTCGGCATCCATGCCAGCTATCGCCAACGCCAGTCGTTTGGCCTCGCTCTGGGCAACGGGGCCGCCCTTTTGCAGCCAGTGCAGACAGCGTTCAACCGCTTCATCCAGCATCTCGGCAGCAACACATTCGTGCAGCAGGCCGACAGCCTGTGCTTGCTCGGCATCGAATACTTCGCCGGTGATGAACGCACGGCGCGCAGCACGCGCACCCATCGCAGCCACCACGTAGGGCGAGATCACCGCCGGCACCAGCCCGAGCTTGACCTCGGACAGCGCAAACTTCGCGCCGCTGACACCAATCGCGATGTCGCAGCAGGCGATCAGCCCGACACCGCCGCCATAGGCAGCGCCGTTGACGCGGGCAATGGTTGGTTTGCCGAGAAAGTTGAGGGTGCGCATCAACGCTGCCAGCTTCAGCGAATCCTCGCGGTTTTCGGCTTCGCTGGCGCCGGCCATGGCGCGCATCCAGTTGAGGTCGGCGCCAGCCGAAAACGTGCCGCCACGGCCAGTCAGCAGCACTGCGCGAACCTCAGGATCGGCATCGGCGTGTTGCAAGGCATCCGTGAGTTCGGCGATCAGATCGGCGTCGAACGCGTTATGTACCTGCGGGCGATCAAGGGTTATCCGGCACACGCCGCCATGAATACTTTGCTCGATGTTGGAAGGCTTGGCCATGGGCTGATGTCAGGCAAAACACGATTGTATCGTCCGATGCGTCTGCTGATGTGCTCTGGATGAGTCATCGGGGGCAAACAATCACGTATTCAGGCATTGACGCTTTCAGGGCGAATCGATCATAATGGCGGCTTGACGCGCCCGTAGCTCAGCTGGATAGAGCACCAGGCTACGAACTTGGGGGTCGGGAGTTCGAATCTCTCCGGGCGCACCATACGATAAAAAGGTCTGATCTCGGTCAGGCCTTTTTTTTTGGCTTAATTTCAGGTCAGGATTGAATCGTCGGACTTGAGCTGCTTGCAAGCAAACGACAACGATCACAACTCAGGTGGGTGACCGGCTGTGCCGCGCAAGCTACCCTATGACTCACGCTGGGAGATGGCAACGTGAGTAGACCGCTGGATTGCAACGCGGCACGGATGTGGCAAGACAATGCCTGGTCAGGGCCATGTGGTTTGCGGGCCGATGCGGCGGGCAACTTGCAAACGGAGGTGAATGCAGCCGCTGGCGTTGAGCAGTCGGGCTGGTTCTGCCCCGGCGTGCCCAATCTGCATTCGCACGCATTTCAGCGCGCCATGGCCGGCATGGCCGAGCGCCGGGGCAGCAGCGACGACAGTTTTTGGACATGGCGCGAAACCATGTATCAGGTCGCAGCGCGTTTCGACCCGGACACGCTGCGCGCTGTAGCCACGCAGGTGTATGCCGAGATGCTCGAAGCCGGTTACACCCATGTCTGCGAGTTCCACTACCTGCACCATGATCCAGCGGGCCGGCGGTATGCCGATCCGGCAGCGATGTCACTGGCGATCATCGAGGCTGCTGAACGCGCCGGCATCGGCCTGACCCTGTTGCCGACCTTGTATCAACGCGGTGGCTTTGATGATCGCGCACTCAGTGCGCGGCAGCAGCGTTTTGGCCACGGCATCGATGAGTATTGCGCGTTGATCGAGCGCCTCAACGGCATGCAGCATGCACGCCTGCGCGTTGGTATCGCCTTTCACAGCTTGCGCGCGGTGGCGCCGGCAATGCTGCGCACCGTACTCGACGCTGTTGACCAGCACGCGCCGGTGCATATCCATATTGCCGAGCAGCAAGTCGAAGTGGACGAATGCATTGCGCTCTATGGTGCGCGGCCGGTACGTTGGCTGCTCGATCATCTACCCGTGGATCAGCGCTGGGCATTGGTACATGCCACCCATTGCGATGCCGGTGAGCTGCGCGATCTGGCGGCTTCCGGCGCCACGGCGGTGTTGTGCCCGAGCACCGAGGCCAATCTGGGCGATGGCTTGTTCGACCTGCCGGCGTATCTGGCGCACGGCGGTCGCCTGGGTATCGGCAGCGACAGCCAGGTTTCGATCGCACCGACCGAGGAATTGCGTTGGCTGGAATACGGCCAGCGATTGCGCTTGCAGCAACGCAATATCGCTGCTGTCGGTGCGGGTTCGGTGGCGCAAGCGTTGCTCGCCAAGTCGTGGGATGCGGCGGCGGTGTGTGGCGTCGATCTGGGCGCGTTGCGCGTGGGCGCAAGGGCAGATGTGCTGGCGCTCGACCCGGACGCATCCAGTCTTGTCGGTGCCGGTAGCACCGATGTTCTGGATCGCTGGGTTTTCTGCGCTCAGCGCAGCGCGGTGCGCGATGTGTGGGTGGCGGGCGAACAGGTGGTGGCCGCTGGCCGGCACCGCGATAGCGAGGCGATCGCGCGGCAGTACAGGGCTGCGCTGAAGCGCTTGTGGCCCGCGTGATACGCTGCCATGACCGACGCAACCGTGAAGTTCAATCCAATGCAAAGAATATCGGCTAAGGCATGGATCATGCTAGGATTTGAGCCTTGACTCCGGGCCGGTTGCGCGGAGTTGGGGCGGGTGGGAGTTCAACGGCTGGCGGGATTCGTTACAGGGGCAGGCATGGCACTGGGGCAATGGTTCGGGCGACGCAAGACTTCAACTGATCGCATCGGCATTGCGGTCGGTCCGCACGGGCTGGTCGCGGTCCGTGTTTCAGCGTCCGCGCGTGCCGATGATCGGCCGCAGGTTCAGGCCACCGCGTTTTTTCCATCCGGTGTCGAATCGGACTGGCCCGATGGCATGCGCAAACTTACCCGTGATCTTTCCGGGAATGGGCTCGACACCGTGGTCGTCCCGCATGCGCAATTGGTGTCGTTGATGCAGCTTTCGATTCCGCCAACACCGGAATCCGAACGCATCGGCGCATTGAAATTTCGTGCCCGCGAAGTGAGCCAGGTGCCGATCGAGGACATGCTGCTCGATTATGTCGATGTCGCCGGCACCCGCGCGCGTGGCGGCGAGCCACCCTGTTATTGCGCGATTGCATCGCGTGAGCGCATGACCCGGCTGCGCGATGCGGTGCTGGGCGCGGGCTTGCATCTGGAAGCGATCGACGTGGCGGATATGGCATTGAGCCATGTATTGGGACGCGCTGCGGGCGAGGGTGAGGCCGTTTCCGCCTTGGTGCTGGGCAATCAGGGCCTGCGCTTTGTGATCGTCAATGAAGGCAAGCTCAGCCTGTTTCGTTCCAGCACACTCACCGCCGAGCATTTTCGCAATGGCTTTGCCGAGCACCTGGATCAACTGCTGCTCGAAGTGCAACGCACCATTGATTTTTACGAGAGCCACTACACCACGCCACCACCAAAACGCTTGTTGCTGATGCCGGACTGGCCGTTTACCGAGTCGCTTGCCGAGGCGTTGACGCCTGCGCTGCGGGTTCGGCCAGAACCTTTTTCGTTAGATGAAGTGTTGCAATCGACGGATCGCCTGGGCAGCCCGGCACCGGATCTGATGGTGCTGGCGGTGGGTGCAGCGCTGCGGCCGAAGGCTGAGGTGAGCGCATGAAATCGCTGCTCAACCTGTATGACGAGATTCGGCCGCACGTCGTTCGTTACAACCTGTCGCAGTTGTTGCTGGTTGCCGGAGTGTTGTTGGCGGCGCTGGCTGCCTGGGGCATGTATTCCAATGCCAAGGTACGTGAATTGGCTGCACAAAGTGCCGAACTGGAAAGCCGATCGCAGGAATTGACGCCGCAGATTGAAGTGCTGGAGGCCGAGTTGGCCTCCGATAACCGCCTCAACTTGCTGCGTCGCCGGGTTGAACGGCTGACACTTGAGCTTCAGGCGCGTGAGCGGATGCTAACCGTGATCGCCGATTTGCACAGTACCCAGACACGGGGTTTTGTGTCGTTGCTGCAAGCGCTGTCGCGCAGTGCTGGCGGCGGTGCCTGGTTGACCCGCATTGAGCTTGCTGATCCCAATGCAGCAGGGCTGCCGAACACGTTTCGTTTGAGCGGACGGATGACCGAAGCCGCTGCTTTGCCACGCTACCTTGATACGCTGGCCAGGCAACCCGAACTTGCGGGTCTGCAATTTGCCCAGATCGAAGTTGCCGCTGATGCTGGCATGCTCGATGATCGCGGCGATGCTGGCGATGCACAGGCCCCGGCAAGCGATAACCAGCCGCTTGGCGCACTGGGTTTTGATCTTCGCAGCAACCGCAACGAGGCAAGCCCATGAGCGAGTCAGCACTAGCCCAATGGCAGGGCCGGTTCAACGCACTCAGCGAGCGTGAACGCTTGCTGGTATTCGGCGCCGCGCTGGTGGTTTGTTGGGGCTTGGTGGAGCTGTTGTTCCTCGGTGATTTGCGTACACGGCAGACGATGGAATCACAGAACGTGGCGACCTTGCGTGAGCAGGTGGATCAACTGAACGCCCGTCAGGCCGAGCTGGATCAGCAGATCACCACTGGGCCATTGCAGGCGGCGCAGGCGCAGGAGGCCGACTTGCTCAAACGCATTGCTGATGCCGATTTGGCATTGCGCGGCGAGGGTGTGCGTTACCTCGATGCAAGCCGTGCGCGTGAGGTTCTGCACGAGTTGCTCAAAGGTAGCGGCTTGACGCTGGTATCGATGCGAAACTTGCCAGCTGAAATTGCCTTGAGCACGCGCGACAGCGTCCTCGCACAGCCTGATG
The DNA here is from genome assembly GCA_002840015.1 of Gammaproteobacteria bacterium HGW-Gammaproteobacteria-2. GTDB lineage: Bacteria > Pseudomonadota > Gammaproteobacteria > Xanthomonadales > Xanthomonadaceae. Next base: position 34,846 of record PGZE01000029.1, read on the forward strand.
ATGCAACAATTAGCGAAGACCCGAACAATCCCGCTGGCGAAAACGCAGAACCCGTCGATACCACGCAAGCTGCGACAACCGCCGATGCGCCAAGTGTCGGGCTGGATTTGTTTCGGCATCCGATCGCGGTCGAACTGGAAGGCAGTTACACCGATATGGTGGGCTATCTTGCACGGATTGAAGGCAGCGAGTGGAGCCTGATGTGGCATGAGGTGAAGATCAATACGCTGGACTATCCGCGCGCCCGACTGCGCTTTGTAGTGTACAGCTTCAGTCTGGAGGAGGCCTGGATCGGTGTTTGAGCTTCTCGATAATCGCATGCCGTCACGCGCGTTGATTGTGGCAGCGCTGTGGGCGGTTATGGCCGGCTCTGGCGCTGCCCAGGCGCTGGCCGACCCCTTGCGTCCAGCGCCATCGGCGGTGGCGCTGGGCGATGCGCAAGGTGCTGCCGGGGCGCCGGTGCTGAGCATGATCGTGCTCAGCGATGCGCGTTCCCATGTTGTGCTTGACGGTACCGTACGTCGAATCGGTGATCGTTTCGGTGGCTATCGTCTGTCGCAGATCGGGCCGACAAAGGTCGTACTGGTCAGTGACGATGGGCAACGTCTTTCGGTTTCACTGCTGCCTCTGGCCTCGGTGAAACAGTCTTCGGATTTAAAACCATGAGCAAATTATCCATGTCAGGGAAAGGCCATTCACGGCAGCACGTGCGGTGGCGATCAGCCGTGCTTGCCGGCACCATCATTGCGTTGTTGTTGCAAGGCTGCGCGACAACCCGCGGTGACCCGGAGCGTTCGCGCGTTATTGATGATGTGCTGGCCGATGCCGCCAACCGCCAGAGCGCACCGGTGCAGCCACCACCGTCGGTGCTTGCTGATCTGTTGGCGCCGGTAGCTGACGATCTTGGGCATCTGGCACCCGATCAGCAGGGCGGGCGCTTCAATGTGTCGGTATTCAACGCGCCAGCGCGCGAGTTTTTCATGAGCCTGGCCGAAGATACGCCGTACAACATCATCGTGCATCCCAAGGTCGATGGCAGTATCACCTTGCAACTCAAGAGCGTCACCCTGGACGAACTGCTGGAACTGGTGCGCACCACCTACGGCTACGAATACCAGAAGACCGGCATGAACTACGTGATTCTGCCAACCCAGTTGCAGACGCGTATGTTCGAGGTGGCCTATCTCAACATCAATCGTGGCGGCCAGTCGGGCACCCAGGTCAGTTCCGGCCAGGTAACGCAATCTTCGAGCGGCGGCAGTGATTCGGGTAGCAGCAGTTCCAGTTCCAGTTCGGGTTCGAGTTCCGGCAGTGGCGGCGGTGCCACGACCACGCCGTTCGGCAGTCAGATCATCACCCAGACCCAATCGGGCTACTGGGTGGAATTGACCGGCACCTTGTGTACGTTGATCGGCCTGCCGCTCAATGCAGCGTCCAACAGCAGCAGTGGCGAGGTGATCGGTGGCGTGTCGTTGGGTTGCAGTGAAATCGTTGCCGCAGCAACGGATGGCAGCAGCAACAGCAGCGCTGCGGTAATGCTGCGCAGCATCGCGGTATCGCCGCAGTCGGGCATGGTGGTGGTGCGTGCGTTCCCCGATGAATTGCGCCAGATCGAGCAGGTGCTGCGCACCTCCGAGCGCAACGTGCAGCGGCAGGTCATTCTGGAAGCCAAGATCATCGAGGTTGAACTCAGTGACGGCTTCCAGAGCGGCATCAACTGGGCCGGGATCGCTGCGTTCAACAGCGGCGACAGCACTCTGCAATTTGGCCAGACCGGCGGTGGTTCGATCTTCAACAGTGGCCGTTCGGAAATCGAGGGTAATGCCGGCCTGCTCGACCCGGATAACCTGCTGGCGCCGATTACCTCGGCGACGTCGGCATTTGGTGGCGTCAACACTTTCGTGCTCAATACCCAGGATTTCAACGCCTTTATCGAACTGCTCAAGACCCAGGGTGACGTGCAGGTGCTGTCCAGCCCGCGGGTGTCCACCCTCAACAACCAGAAGGCAGTGATCAAGGTCGGCAACGATGAGTATTTCATCACCGATCTGGAATCGACCAACACCAGTACGGCGGCGGGTACCACGGTTACTCCCGACGTCACGCTGACGCCGTTCTTCTCCGGAATTGCGCTGGATGTGACGCCGCAGGTGAGCGAAAACGAGGTGGTGCTGCATATCCACCCGATGGTCACCGAGGTGATCACCCAGAACAAGCAGTTCACCCTAAACAACAGCACCCAGATCATCCCGCTGGCATTCTCCAGTGTGCGCGAAACCGACACCATTGTGCGTGCGCGCGACGGCCAGGTGATCGTGATCGGTGGCCTGATGTCCGACCGCAGCGAGCGCAACAATGCCGGCCTGCCTGGTTTGTCGAACATCCCCGGTGTCGGCGAGTTGTTCAAGCATCGCAACAATAAGTCGCGAAAAACCGAATTGGTAATTTTGCTGCGGCCAATACTGGCCAAGACCGACAGCGTGTGGCAGCGTGAAATAGAGGCATCACGCAAGCGCATCAACGACATGCAGGGGCTGCCAGCCAACACCGCGCAGGGGCAGGAGTAAGGAATGTACCTGCAGCACTTCGGGCTGCGCGAATCGCCATTCAGCATCACGCCCGACACCGAGTTTTTTTATGCCTATCCCCGGCATCAGGAAGCGCTGGATGTGTTGCGGGTGGCGTTGGCCGACGGCGAGGGTTTTATCAAGATTACCGGCGAGGTGGGTACTGGCAAAACACTGGTATGCCGCAAGTTGCTTGCCAGCCTGCCGGCCAATGTACTCAGTGCCTGGCTACCCAATCCGCAGCGCGATGCGCAGGGTTTGCAGGTGGCGCTGGCCGATGAGCTGGGCATCGACACGCGCAGGCTTGGCGCGCATGAATTGCACAAACGCCTGGCCGAGCGTTTGATTGAACATCACCACAAAGGGCGGCGTGTGGTGTTGGTGATCGATGAAGCGCAGGCGCTGGGCGAAGCGGGCCTTGAGGCCGTGCGCTTGTTGACCAATTTGGAAACCGAAAAAAACAAACTCTTGCAGGTGGTGTTGTTTGGCCAACCTGAGCTGGATGCCATCCTTGCCCGGCCCAGCATCCGCCAATTGCGTCAGCGCATCACGTTCAGTTATCAGCTCACGCCGCTGGATAGTGACAGTGTGGCCGATTATCTGAGCCATCGCCTGCGCCGCGCGGGTTACGATGGCCCACAGGTGTTTGTATCACGTGCGGCTCGGATGTTGGCGCAGGCAAGCCGCGGGGTGCCGCGTCTGGTCAATATTCTCGCGCACAAATCACTGATGTCTGCATTCGGCAGTGGTGCGCGTCAGGTGGAATCGGCGCATGTGCGCCGGGCAATAGGCGATACTCCCGATGCCAGCCAAAGGGCCGGCCGATGGTGGTTCTGGTGAGGCTGAAGCGATGAGTTTAATCAATGACATGCTGCGCGATCTGGAAGCGCGCAAGCGCGCCGAAGGGCAGCAGGCCAATGGTGAAAAAGGTACTGCGTCTGCTGCCGGCAATGGTGTGCCGCATGCGCTCGACGCACGCACCCGCAGCGGGCATGACAGCACCGACGAACGTGTTCGTAACCGCATGCGCTGGCTGTTGCCAGCCTACGCGCTGGCATTGGTTGTACTGGCGGTTGGCCTGTATCTGTCGTTCACGGGGCCGAATGGGCTGTTGCGCAGCGATTCGTTTTCGCGTGCCGTTTCTGTCGGTACTGCGGGGGCGGATGCCCGTGTTGCCGGTAATACGTCGATAGCGGCCGCGCCTGATCCGCAAGCCAATACCGTACCACCGCAACCATCACGGCTGGTCATGATTGGAGTCGACGAAGCCAAAGGCCCGGCACTAACCCTGAATCTGCGTTTCGCGCCCGCCTTGGCAGCGCCACTGCGCGTTGATGTGATGGACGGGGCAGTCAGCCTGTTTGCAGCCAAGGTACAGGCAGGCGACATGGCTTCGCCATCGCCGTTGCTTGCCGAATGGCGCAGTGAGCAGCGCGATGAGGGCTGGCATGTGCGCTTCAACTGGGCCGGTCGTGCCGAGGTCAGCTTGCAGCCGGTGCTGGGTTCTGACACCTCGCAAGGTTGGGTCATCCGCCTGCTACCGCGAATGGCTGTGGATGACAAGCCAACCAGCGGCGCCGCAAAGCCGCTCGCAGCAGTGCCTGCCAGGCGCGCCGCACAGCCGGAAACTTCAGCTTCTACAGCGCGCGCGCCGTCACCTGTTGCCGTCAAAGCCGCACCGCTGGGTTCGCTGCAGCGCGATGCCAGCACGCTTTACGCCGACGCTTGGCGTTTGCAGCGTGCCGGTCAGGTGAACGATGCCATCGCACAGCTCGAACGCTTGCTGCAAAACGACCCCACGCATGCCCAGGGCCGGGAATTGCTGGCGCGTCTGCTGGCCCGCGCTGGCCGGCCCGAGCAGGCAATCCAGAGTCTGCGTCAAGGCTTGGCCGCTGTGCCTGGTCAACCGGCATGGGTTGAACTGCTTGCGCGATTGCACGATGGTCGCGGTCAACGCGATCAGGCCATCGCTGTGCTCAACACCGAGGGCTCGGCTGACAATGCCAATCATCAAGCCTTGCTTGGCGCACTCGCCTCGCAGGCGGGGCGCTACAGCGATGCAGCGCTGGCGTATCGCCGATTGCTTGCGCTCGATGCCGGGCAGTCGCGGTGGTGGATGGGTTTGGCGGTGGCGCTCGATAATAGCGGCGATGCGGTGGCTGCGCGTGTCGCCTATCAAGGCGCGCTGGACGCCGGTAGCCTCGATCAAAAAACCGAACAGTTTGTACGTCAGCGCCTCGCTGCGCTCAGTTCCGGAGAGTCGCAATGAGTCGTGTACCCCTGCGCAAGATTCGTCTAGGTGACCTGTTGGTTGAGCAGGGCGTTATCACCGGCGAGCAATTGGCCATTGCCCTGGACGAGCAAAAACGCAGCGGCCGCAAGCTCGGCGGTACCCTGATCGCACTGGGTTTTGTCAGTGAGGATCGCTTGCTGGCGCTACTTGCAGAACAGCTTGGCGTGGAAGTGGTGGACCTGAGCCACTACCGCTACAAGCCGGAAGTGGTGACCACCATTCCCGAGCAACTGGCGCGCCGCTATCGGGTGATATTGCTCGATAACAGCCCAAAGCAATCACTGATCGGCATGGCTGATCCGACCGATCTGTTTGCTTATGACGAAGCCTGCCGCCTGCTCGGTCACGCTGCCGATATCGTGCTGGTGCGCGAGGCCGACATGCTGCGCGTGTTCGACAACAGCTACCGGCACAGTTCCGAGATTGCCTCGCTGGCGCGCGACATTGGCAAGGATGCCAACGAAAACGACATTGATCGTCTGCTCAAGGTGGATGATGCCGCCGATGCACCGGTGGTGCGCCTGCTGCACAGTCTGCTCGAAGAAGCGGTCGCCCGCCGTGCCTCCGACATTCATATTGAGCCCGACGAACACGTGCTGCGCATCCGCCTGCGCATCGATGGCATGCTGCATGAGCAGGTGGTGCCGGATCGCCGCATTGCGCCCTCGGTGGTGTCACGGGTGAAGCTGATGGCGAGTGTGGATATTTCCGAGCGCCGGCTACCGCAGGATGGCCGTTTCAATCTGATGGTCAAGGGCACCAGCCTGGATGTGCGTCTGTCCACCATGCCGACCCAACACGGCGAGTCGGTGGTGATGCGCCTGCTCGAACACGATCCCTCGCGCTACCAGTTGGAAAAGCTGGGCATGCCGCCGCACATCCTCGCCCGTTTTCGCCATCAACTGCATCATCCGCACGGCCTGATTCTGGTCACCGGCCCTACCGGCTCGGGCAAGACCACCACGCTGTATGCGGCGCTGCGCGAAATCAATATGCCCGAGCGCAAGATCATCACCGCTGAAGATCCGGTTGAATACCGCATGGAGCGGATCAACCAGGTACACGTCAACACCAAGATCGGGCTGACCTTCGGCAATGTGCTGCGTACCGCTTTGCGGCAGGACCCGGACGTGATCCTGATTGGCGAAATGCGCGATCAGGAAACCGTTGAGATCGGCCTGCGCGCCGCGATCACCGGCCATTTGGTGCTGTCTACCCTGCACACCAACGATGCGGTCAGTACTGCGGCGCGCCTGCTCGATATGGGCGCGGAAGGTTATCTGGTTGCAGCCGCGATGCGTGCGCTCATTGCGCAGCGCCTGATTCGCCGTATCTGCACGATTTGCGCCGAGCCGGTGGAAGCCAGTTCCCAGGATGCCATCTGGTTGCAGGCGATGGGCCGTACGGTGTCCGACATGAGTCTCAAGCTTGGTGCCGGTTGCGGCCATTGCAACCATACCGGCTACAGTGGCCGTATCGGTGTATATGAATATCTTGAGCCTAATCCGGCGATGCTGACCGCGCTGCGCAACGGCAATCTGGATGCCTTTGCAGCGGCAGCACGGGCCAGCGCGCATATGTACTCGCTGATGGATGGCGCACTGGACTATGCCGCTGCAGGTATCACCACGCTGGAAGAAGTTCGCCGCGTGGTCGCCGAGCTGAGCGAGAGCTGAGATGCCGCACTTTCACTTCCGCGCTTGTGATGCTGCCGGCCAGGTTCAGGATGGTCGAATCGAGGCTGCCGATGTCGATCAGGTGTTGGAGCAACTTCAGCAATGGAAGATGGTTCCGGTCGATGTGCGTGAGGATGTCGAGCCTTACAACCCGCTCAAGTCGATCCTTTACCGCCTGCAGGCGCGCAAACCCGGGATCAATGAACTGATATTGTTTTCGCGGCAGATGTACAGCCTGTTGCATGCCGGGGTGCCGGTGATCCAGTCGTTGTCGCGGCTGCGTGATTCCACCGTCAACGTGCGTTTTCGCGATGTGCTGTCCGACATCATTGGTGCGCTCGATTCGGGCAACGACGTGGCCGCCAGCTTTTCCCGGCATGCCGACATCTTCAGCCCGCTGTACCTGTCGATGCTGCGGGTTGGCGAGTTGACCGGCCGCACTGACGAAGCCTTCCTCAACATGTATGAATACCTTGATCGCGACAAGGTCACCATCGACCGGATCAAGGCGGCGATGCGTTACCCCAGCTTCGTCATTATCGCCATCATCATCGCCGTCGGCGTGTTGACGGTGATGGTGATCCCGGCGTTCGCCAAGGTGTTTGCTGGGGCCAAGCTGGAGTTGCCGTGGCCAACCAAGCTGATCCTGGCGCTTTCCGAGTTTGCTGCGGCGTATTGGTGGCAGGTGGCCGCAGCGATGGCTGCGGCTTTTATTGCGATGCGCCGCTGGATCAGCACCGAGGCTGGCGGCTATTGGTGGGATCGAACCAAGCTGGGCATTCCCAAGGTCGGCGATATCCTGATGCGCGCCAGCCTGGCCCGCGCCACCCGCGCGTTTGCCATCACCCTGGGTGCCGGTGTGCCGATCACGCAGGCGATCAATGCGGTGGCCTTCGCCTCCGACAACGCCTATCTGATTGGCAAGATCGTGGCGATGCGCACCGGCATCGAACGCGGCGATAGCCTGCTGCGCAGTGCCGAGAACACCGGCATCTTCACCCCGGTGATCTTGCAGATGATTGCGGTGGGCGAGGAGACCGGGCGGGTGGATGTGATGATGCGCGATGTCGCTGATTTCTATGATCGCGAGGTCGAATACGACATCGCCAACCTGTCGGCGGTGATCGAGCCGATTCTTACCGTAGTGATCGGCGCCATGGTGCTGGTGCTGGCGCTGGGCGTGTTCCTGCCGATGTGGGATCTCACCCAGATGGCACGGCAACGATGAGCGTGATACTGACAGCACTCTCCCTGTTCGCCAAAGTCATCGCCGCGTTGCTCGCCAGCGCCGGCGCGTTGTTGTTGTGGGCGCCGGCATGGTTGGTTGCGCGGATGCAGGTGCTGGCCGACGAGGCCAAGGCCACCGGTTCAACGGGCGTGTCGCTGGAACGCGGTTTTTATCGTCATCATCGGGCACTAGGCCTGTTCGTGGTGCTTGGCGCGATCTATATCCTGTATTTTCTGGTCTTCGCCTATTCGCCACACGCCGTGCAGGCGTTGTTGTTTGCGGGGATTGACGATCCGATCTCCCGGGCGATCCTGGGGCAGTTGCTGCAATTCCTGCTGTTCTTTGGTGCCTTGCTCGCTTACGCGGTGGGCATCCTGTTGGCGATCCGGCCCAGCGCGTTGAAGCCGCTGGAACAGCTTGCGCATCGGCCGGTGCGTATTCCGGGTTGGCAGCGATTGTTGTCGCAAGTGTTTTATGGCCGCTTGATTGGCGCAGTGTTGCTGGTGCTGGCGTTATGCCTGTGGTTGTTCGGCGGCCCGCGGTGAGTGCATCTTGCCCGCGAAGGGCTCGGCTCGTGGGAGCGGGCCTTGCCCGCGAATGATCTGACGAGGAGCTTCGCGCGCAGGCGCGCTCCCACAACAGCAAGTGGTGTGGGCTTTGGCTTGTGGGAGCGGGCCTTGCCCGCGAATGATCTGACGAGGAGCTTCGCGCGCAGGCGCGCTCCCACAACAGCAAGTGGTGTGGGCTTTGGCTGGTGGGAGCATGCCTGCCCGCGAAGCTGTTGGCGAGGTTTTTCGCCGGCAGGCCGGCTCCCACAGATACAGGGTCGGACTGGGTACTGCATCACAGTTATTGTTCAACCGGTTGCGGCATAATGATGGTAACGTGCGTTAAGCTTGCTGCGGCAAGTGGCGTACGTGCGGTGTCCCGCAAGGGCGCCATTCCGGGCTGCGGCCCATCCCAGGCAACAGGAGCAATCCCATGAATCGCAACAAGCAAAACGGTTTCACCCTGATCGAGTTGATCGTAGTTATCGTCATCCTCGGCATTCTGGCGGCGGTGGCACTGCCGCGTTTTGTCAATCTGCAAACCGATGCCCGCATCGCCAAGCTCAACGCCGCACGCGGCGCGGTGCAGGCGGCGGCGGCATTGGTGCATGGTTCGGCGTTGGCGCGGGCGGGGCAGGGTGCGCAGGCATGTCCGGCAACCGGCACCAATCTGACCGTCAATGCCTTGCCGGCAGGTACCGGTAACGTTTGTACCGAAACCGGTGCCATCGCGCTGGTGAACCTCTATCCGCAGGCGACGTTGGCCAGCATCATTGCAGCGGCCGGGCTGACCAATGTATCGCCGATTACAACAGCGGCATTAACCGCTGAAGGTTATTCCGTTGCCGGCGGCGGTGGTGGTATTGGCTCGACTCTGACAATTCAAGTCAACGGCGGCACCGCGCCGGCCAACTGCTCGTTCACTTATCGGCCGTCGAATGCGGCTGGAACCGCTGGCTCGGGTGCGCTGATCAGCCAGACCACAACCACCGGCTGCTGATTTCAGACTTTTCGTGAGCTAATCGACGAAGGGCGGCCATGCGTCGCCCTTCGTCTATCGCGTTACCCTGTTGCACGAGGCGATGCCATGCGTGCCAGTCCGACCCATCGTTCATTCCTACGGCGCTCCAGCGCGGGCTTCACCGTGGTCGAGTTGATCGCGGTGATTGTGGTGCTGGGCATCGTGTCGGCGATGGCGCTGCCGCGGCTCACCGATCGCTCGGCATTTCAGGCGCGGGGCTTCGAGGATGAAGTGCTCGCCGCATTGCGCCATGCCCGTGCGCTGGCGGTGGCCAGCGGCTGTGCGGTGCAGGTGAGCATTGCCGGCAACGGTTATACCCTGAACCAGCAAACCGGTTGCGACGTCGGTGGTTTCACCTTGGCAGTACCCGACCCGGCGACCCAGGCGCCGATCTACGCCGGCGCGGCGCCAGCGGGCATCACCCTGAACGGGCCAGCCAGTTTTGTCTTCACCACACTGGGCGAGGCCACGGTGGCTGGCGCTCCGGCCAATGTGGTACTGAACGTTGGTGGCAACGCTAATCGTACAATCACCGTGTTTGGCACCACCGGGTTCGCTCAAGCGCAATGAATGTCTTTCGCAGCCAGCACGGCTTCACCCTGATCGAGACCATCATCTCGATTGTGGTGATCGGTATCGCGCTGGCCGGTTTGGCAGCGGTGTTTGGCCTGGGCTTTGCGCGCGGTGCCGATCCGCTGCGCGAGCGGCAGGCGCTGGCGATTGCCGAAGCGTATCTGGAAGAGGCGCTGTTGCAGCCCTACGCCGACCCGGATAGCGGCGCAGTATGCGGCGCGCCCGAGGCCAGTCGCGCGATCTTCGATGACGCCTGCGATTACAACGCGCTGGCCGACAATGGCTGCATCGCGGTCACCGCGGCGTGCCCGCTGGGCACCTGCGCCTGCGATCAGAATGGCTTTCCGATCGATGCGCTGGCCGGCTTCGGCATCACCATGGCCGTTGGCAACACCACCCTTGGCCCGCCCAATGTCAATGCGCTGCGGGTGGCGGTGAGCGTGACCACCCCGGGCGGTATCACGCCGCTGCAGTTGGTGGGTTACAAGGCGCAGACGCCATGAGTCGGTCGGATCGCCGTCAAGATTGCGCCGAACGAGCACACGCTCGTCATTCCAGCGAAAGCTGGAATCCATTGCGAACAGCAAAATGGACCCCAGCTTTCGCTGGGGTGACGACTTGTTTCGAGACGACATGCTCGGGGACGGTGCGTTCGATCAGCCGACAACGCGGTTTCACCCTGATCGAAATGATCGTGGTGATCGTGATCACCGGCATTCTGGCCGGGGTGTTGTCGCGTTTTCTCAGCGAGCCGGTACGCGGCTATCTGCAAGTTGCCAGTCGCGGTGTGCTGGTCGATCAGGCGGATATTTCCCTGCGCCGGATTGCCACCGAGGTGCAGCGGGCCTTGCCCAACAGCCTGCGCGTGGCATGCGGCGGGCAATGCCTGGAGTTTTTGTCGAGCGTGGATGGCGGCATGTACCGGGCGCAGGTGTCGGGCAGCAATCCGGCCGACGATGTTCTCGATTTCATCAATCCAGTGGGTGATTCCAGCTTCGACGTGCTCGGCGGCTTGCGCGGCGCACCAGCGGCCGGCAACCAGGTGGTGGTCTACAACCTCAGCGCTGCGCCCGCTCCGCCCAACAGCGCCTATTTTGGCGACAACCGGGCCACGGTGGCAGCCGCAAGCAATATCAATCGGGTGGTGCTTACCGCGCCAATCCGGTTTCCGCAGCCTTCGGCCAAGCAGCGGTTTTACCTGGTCGATACGCCGGTGAGTTATCTGTGCAATCCCGGCGCCGGCAGCCTGCGCCGCAACGCCAATTACCCGATCAACGCGGCGCAGCCCACCAACACCGCACAGGGCGTATTGCTCAGTGATCGGGTCACCGCCTGCAATTTCGTGTTCAACGCAGGCAGCGCCACCCGCGGCGGGCTGCTGACGATGAGCCTGTCGCTGGCCGATGGCGATGAGCGGATCACGGTGCTGCATCAAGTCCATGTGTTCAACGCGCCATGAGTACGTTCGAGCGAATGAACCCGCCGATGGGTGAGAATCACGGGGCTCGTGATTTTGTGGGAGCCGGCCTGCCGGCGAATGGATTGGCGAGTAGCTTCGCGCGCAGGCGCGCTCCCACCAGGGGGCAAGCAGTATGACGTCTCGACACCAGCAACACGGAATCTCGCTGATCGTGGCGATCGTGGTCGTGGTGTTTTTATCGCTGATTGCGACTTTTCTGGTGCGCAGTGTCGGTTCGCAACAGGCGCTCAATACCCAGTCGTTGATCGGTCAACGCGCGTTTTATGCCGCGCGCGCCGGGCTGGAATGGGGCGCGGCGCAGGCGCTGCCGCCCAACAATACCTGCGCGGCCGGCAACAACCTGGTGATCGAGGGCATCGATGTGGTGGTGGATTGTTTTTCCACGGATGTGACCGAGGCCGGCGTCACCTACCAGGTCTTTCGCATCGACGCGCGGGCGCAGTCGGGTGCTCTGGGCAATCCCGAGTACGCGCAGCGCCGTCTGAGCGCGCGTCTGAGCAACAAACCGTGAGGGAGGCATGAGCATGCGAAGGGAAAGCGGCGGCATTGCGAAATGGTTCGGTGGCTTCCCGATCGGTTGTTGCACAATCTCCCGGGTTACGCGCTTCGCGCTAACTCGGGCTACATGGGCCGTTTCGGCGGTATGCGTGCTGATGTTGTTGGTCGCGTTGCCGGCATCGGCGCAGTCCGGCGATGGGCTCAATGGCAGCTACTGGAATTTCAATGTGGTCGCCAACGGCAACTCGATGCCACGGTGAACTTCGATTGGGGTAGTGGTTCGCCGGCACCGGGCATCGGCAGCGACGATTTTGCGGTGCGTTGGGATGGGATGGTCGAGGCGCCGCAAACCGGGGCTTACGTATTCTCCACGCAGTCGGACGATGGCGTACGCCTGTGGATCAACGGCGCGCTGGTGATCGACAACTGGACCCTGCACGGGCCGACCTGGGACGACAGTGCGCAGATCAACCTGGTCGCCGGTCAGCGCTATGTGCTGCGCATGGAAATGTTCGAGCGCGGCGGCGGTGCGGTGGCGCGATTGTACTGGCGCAAACCTTCGGATATCAGCGCCGGTTCGCCGCGCAATGTGGTGCCGCAGCAGTACCTGTTTTCGCAGGTCGTGCCAACGGTGCTGTCGGTGGTGCAATCGTGTACCGACCTGAAAACCCTGAGCGTGAGTTTCAGCCGACCGATGCAGGGTGGCAATGGCAAGGACAGTGCCGAACGCAAGCAGAATTACGCTATTTCCGGGGTTGCACCCAGTGGCCTCAACATCATCGATGCCGTGCTGGAGCCTGACGGGCAAACCGTTACCCTGACGCTCAACAAACTGCTGATAGCCGGCAACAGCTACACCTTGCGTGTCGAGGATGTGCGCGCCAGCGATGGCGTGCTGATCGATCCCAACCCGACGCTGTTCACGTTCACTGCCGGTGCCGGCAATGGCCTGATGGCCAGCTTCTGGAACTTCGATGTGGTCAGCAATGGCAATGCCTTCCCTACCGGGCCGGCCGCAGTGGTGCGCCAGGATGCGCAGGTCGATTTTGATTGGGCTGCCGGCAGCCCATCGGCGGGAGTCGGTGCGGATTCGTTTGCGGTGCGCTGGGAGGGCTTCGTCGAGGCGCCGGTTACCGGCAATTACACGTTCTGGACGCAGTCCGATGACGGCGTGCGGTTGTGGGTGAACGGCAATCTGGTGATCGATAACTGGACCTTGCATTCGGCAACCTGGGATAGTGCAGCGCCAGTGGCGTTGCAGGCCGGGCAGCGTTATTCGCTGCGCATGGAGATGTTCGAGCGCGGCGGTGATGCGGTGGCGCGCCTGCATTGGCAGACCCCCGGCAACCCGGTGCGCGCGGTGGTGCCATCGAGCCAGTTGTTTGGTTGCCCGGGCGGCGTGACCATCGATCATGTGCGCTTGTTGCATCCGGGCGTCGGCCTGACCTGCGCGCCCGCCGACATCACCGTGCAGGCGTGCGCCAACGCCGATTGCAGCGTGCTGGTGAACGAGGCGATTACGGTCGATCTGCTGGCCAGCCCGAGTGGGGTGTACAGCACCAATCCGGTGGTGCTCAACTCCGGCAGTGCGGTGGTGCAATTGCGTCAGACCTCGCCGGGCGTTGTTACCCTTGATGCCGCCTCGCGTGCGCCGTTGGCGACCAATCTCACCCGCTGCTTTGCCGGGGCGGTGGAAACCTGCCAGCTCGATTTTCGCGACAGCGGATTTGTGTTTGATGTGCCCACGCAAACCGCCTGCAAAACATCGGCCGATGTGGTGATTCGCGCGATGCGCACTGACGACACCACCCAGACTTGCGCGCCGGCATTCACTGGCACGCGCACAGTGAACTTCTGGACCGATTACATGAGCCCGGCCAGCGGCACCCGGCAGGCATTGGTGAACGCCACGCCGGTTGCAACGTCGGCACCGACCCCGATGCCGGGCAGTTGAATCTGCACGCGCAGCATGTTGGCTCTGGCAGTGAGGCCGGCTTGATCCTCGAAGGCGCCGATCTGTTTGTGTCACGGCCTGCCGGGCTGGCGGTATTCAGCCCGGCGGCGCCGCTGTGCGCAAGCATCGATGCCTCGTGCCCGTTGTTCACCAAGGCCGGCGCGGATTTCCCGCTCACCGTGCAGGCCGCGTGCTGGGTCAGCGATGGCGATGCCGATTTCAGCGACAACCCGGTAACACCGAATTTCCAGCAAACGCCGATCACGTTGAGTGCGGCATTGCTGGCACCAAGCCCTGGAGTTGCTGGCACGCTGGCGATTGCCAACGCCGGAGTTGCAGCCGCCGATGCCGGTTCGGTCACGCTCAACCAGCAGTATTCCGAAGTCGGCGTGATCCGTATCGATGCCAATGCCGGCAATTATCTTGGCACTGGCGATCTGCTTGGCAGCACACTACCACTTGGTCGTTTCAGCCCCGATGCCGGCCTGTCTGGGCCCGCCGGCCAGCCCGTTCACCTACATGGATGAGTGGTTCAAACTTGATTTCACCTTGCAGGCGATGAATGCCGGCGGCAGTGTGACCCGCAATTACGAGGGGCTTTTCGCCCGCCTCGGCCCGAGCGTTGCCACCGACCTGGGGCTGGCGGCCGGCAGCGGCGTGGACGATCTCACCACGCGCCTGAACACGGTTGCGTCGGGCAGTTGGTCGCAGGGGACGGCGGCGATCAGCGCCGGCCTGCGCTTTACCCGCGCCAATCCGCCCGATGGCCCATACCCGCTGACACTGGGTCTGGCACCCGCCGATCACGATGGCGTGCAGTTGCTGCCGACGGATCTGAACCTCGATATCGACGGCGATGTCATCCCCGAGCACTTCAACGCCGGCAGCACCGAACTGCGCCACGGGCGGCTGGCGCTATACAACGCCATCGGCTCGGAGCTGCAGCCGTTGGTGGTGGGCCTGCAAGCGGAATATTTCAATGGCTCGGGTTTTGTGCTCAATACCGCCGATACCTGTACGCCGCTCGATCCGGCTAGCGAGTTGTTGCTGCAAAACCCGGATACCGCTGGCGGCGTCGAGCAGCCGGGCGATAGCGTGATGAGCGTTGCTGCCGGCACCTCAAGCGCCAGTCTGGTTAACATGCCACCGCTACAGGGCCGGATAAATGTGTCGCTGACGCCACCGGGTGCCGGCAATACCGGTTATATCGACCTGCGCGTCGATGCCAGCGCTATGCCGTGGCTGCGCTTCGACTGGGATGGCGATGGCCTGTACAACAATGATCCACGCGGGCGCGGCACCTTTGGCGTGTTCGCCGGCCCGGAGTCGATGATCGACATGCGTTAGCAGCCTGTCGGGCGTGACGCTGACAGTAAAATGGTTGCGCTCACCTGTAGCAACTGTGTTGCACGCCGGTGCGAGCCAGTACTTCTGTGGGAGCCGGCCTGCCGGCGAACGAA
Organism: Gammaproteobacteria bacterium HGW-Gammaproteobacteria-2; assembly: GCA_002840015.1. Taxonomy (GTDB): domain Bacteria; phylum Pseudomonadota; class Gammaproteobacteria; order Xanthomonadales; family Xanthomonadaceae. Next base: position 50,144 of record PGZE01000029.1, read on the forward strand.
CTGGCGAAAGCGCTTTGCGCGCAGAGCCTGCCCCAGACTTGATCTGGGGCGCGCTCCCACAAACAAGCGGTAACGCTCCCTGTAGCCACCCTGTGGGCGACCTGCCTGCATGCCGTGCGAGCGAAGCGTCGGGGCAAAGCCTCGCGTAAGCACGCAGCGGTCCAGGGCCCAGTCTTCCCTCGCCATAATCGGGCAAGTTCAGCCGGCTCCCAGGCGCTACAGCCAGCGCGAACGGCGCAGGATGGTGAATAGCCCGGCGCAGGCAGTGGCGGTGACGCCCAGCACGATGTAGTAATTGTAGGGGCCAGCCAATTCAGGCATGTGTACGAAGTTCATGCCGTACCAGCTCGCGACCAGGGTTGGCAGCGCCACCAGCGCCGCCCAGCCAGCGAGCCGTTTCACCACTTCGCCCTGTGCCACCGTCACCAGCGACAGGTTGACGGTCATCGCGGCGCTGACCATTTCACGTACGGTGTCGATGGCTTCGTTGACGCGCAGGGCGTGGTCGAACACGTCGCGGAAATACAGCCGGGTTTCATCGCGGATCAGGTTCGGGTGCAGGCGCACCAGTTGCGAGAGGATGTCCTGCAATGGCGATACCGCCAGCCGCATCTTGGTCAGCTCGCCCTTGAGTTGATAAAGCCGCTCGATGGTTTCGCGGCGATAGGTTTCGGCAAAGATGTCGGCTTCCAGTGCGCTCAGTTCATCCTGAAACTCGCGCGCCAGCGGCTGCAGGTTGTCGACAATGAAATCGAGTACGGCGTACAGGCCGTAACTGGGCCCGAGTGCGAGGCGTTTGGGCGTTTGCTCGCAGCGGGTGCGCGCGGCTGCATAGGACAACGAGGCGCCATGGCGCACCGTCACCAGATAGCGTGGGCCGAGGAAGATATGGGTTTCGCCAAACGCGATTTCACCATTTACCGCCTGCGCGGTGTGCAGCACGATGAACAGCGAGTCGCCGTAGACCTCGATCTTTGGACGCTGGTGGGCGTGGTGAGCATCTTCCACCGCCAGTTCGTGCAGGCCGAACTCGTGTTGCAGGGTTTGCATCAATGGTTCATCGGGCTCCAGCGTGCCAATCCAGACGAAGCCTTTGCTGTCGGCGGCCAGAGTTTCGCTGATGTCATCAAGCGCGATGTCGTGGCGTTCGCCGGCATTGCTGTAGGCGACGCAGTTGACCACCATGGTGTTGTTGGATTTGTTCATGCCGCCATCATCGCGGTGATGGCACCCGGGTACAAGCGTTAGTCACGGATGTGCGGTAATGCTTGAAGGCGTTCGTGGGAGCGCACCTTGCGCGCGAAGCTTTCGCGCGGTTGTTCGCCGGCAGGCCGGCTCCCACAACAGCACGGATTGGTACCTGCGAGTTTCTTGCAGGGGTGCTTGAAGGCGTTCGTGGGAGCGCGCCTTGCGCGCGAAGCTTTCGCAGGGTTGTTCGCCGGCAGGCCGGCTGCCACAACAGCACGGATTGGTACCCACACAAACACAGTTGCTCCTGCAGTGGAACGGTCAGATTTTGTGGCCGATCAATAAAAAAACGGGCCCGTGAGGGCCCGTTTTTCGGTGTTGCCGGTCAGGTCAAGCGACCCGACTTGTCAGCATTTTGCTCAGCGCGTACCGGTACGCGGATTGCTGCGGCCGGCGTACGGCTTGGCACCGGCACCGGCATGGGCACGGCGCGGGGCCTGGCCATGCGGACGACGCGGGTGGGCATGACCACCCGGGCGCGCACCAGGGCGTGCCGAGCCGGGAGCGCCGCCGCTGCCATCCAGACGCAGCGGACGATTCGGCGCAAAGCCGGGCACGTCAACCAGCGCCAGGTCGGTCTTGAGCAGACGCTGGATCGAACGCAACAGATTGGCTTCGGCCGATGACACCAGCGACAGCGCCAAGCCCTCGGCGCCGGCACGGCCGGTGCGGCCAATGCGGTGGATGTAGTCCTCGGCAACCATCGGCAGATCGTAGTTGATCACCACCGGCAGGTTGTCGATATCGAGGCCACGCGCGGCAACATCGGTGGCCACCATCACCGTGGCGCGGCCGGTTTTGAAATCGCGCAGGGCACGGGTGCGGGCGCCCTGGGTCTTGTTGCCGTGAATGGCAACCGCCTTGATGCCAGCCGCTTCGATCTGCTCGCACAGGCGATCAGCACCGTGTTTGGTACGGCTGAACACCAGCGTCTGCCGACGTGAATCTTCGCCCAGCAGGTGCAGCAGCAGATCGCGCTTGCGTGCGCCATCAACCGGATGCACGCGGTGGGTGACGGTTTCGGCGACCGAATTGCGCGCCGCGACCTGGATTTCCACCGGGTTGCGCATGAACTGCTGCGCCAGTTGCTTGATCGGGGCGTCGAACGTGGCCGAGAACAGCAGGGTCTGGCGCTGGTTCGGGACCTCCTGGAGGATGCGCTTGATCGCCGGCATGAAGCCCATGTCGAGCATGCGGTCGGCTTCGTCGAGTACCAGCATTTCGATACCCGACAAGTCGGCGGTGCGCCGATCCATATGATCGATCAGGCGGCCGGGGGTAGCCACCAGCACGTCCACGCCACGACGCAGGGCGTCGAACTGCGGACGCATGGCGTTGCCACCATAAATGGCGGTAGAGTTGACGCGCAGATGCTTGGCATAGGCGCGCAGGCTGTCATGCACCTGCACCGCCAACTCGCGGGTGGGCGCCAGAATCAGCGCGCGCGGCTTGCGCGAGCCGGTAACAGGCTTGTTCACGAACAGCCGCTGCAACAGTGGCAGCACGAACGCGGCGGTCTTGCCGGTGCCGGTCTGGGCGCCAGCGAGCAGGTCGTGGCCGGCCAGAGCCTGCGGAATGGCCTCGGACTGAATGGTGGTAGGGGTGGTGTAGCCCTGTTCGGACACAGCACGCAACAACGCGGGCGCAAGCCCGAGCGATTCAAACGACATGATGAAGCTCCTGATGAATGACCCGGAGCGTTCCCGTCGAGAATCCGCGCTGCGAGTATGAATTAACGTTCGGTGCCGGTGGCGCCTGATCCGTTTGCTGGCCCGCGCGCCGTGCGGTGTGTGGGTCGCTGAA
>PGZE01000030.1 GCA_002840015.1 Gammaproteobacteria bacterium HGW-Gammaproteobacteria-2
TCAGATCATCTTGAGGAGAAGGCGATGTCGCATCGATTGCACCGGCTGTTCGCACTTGCCGTGCTGGCGCTCAGTCTGAACGCCTGCGCCAATGCCGATGCATCATGGGTAGAGCTTGCCGGCCACCGTTTCGCGGTTGAGGTCGCAGCTGACGAAGCAAGCCGCACGCGCGGCCTGATGTTCCGCGACGAGCTTCCCGCTAATCACGGCATGCTGTTTGTTTTCGAGCGCGAAGAACCTTTGGCGTTCTGGATGAAGAACACGCGCATCCCGCTCGATATTCTGTACTTCGACGCGGAGCGCCGGCTGGTGTCCGCAGCTGAAAACACGCCGCCGTGCTCTGCCGGCAACCGCTGCCCCAATTATCCCAGCAAAGGCATGGCGCGCTTCACCCTTGAGCTCAATGCTGGCACGGCGCGCCAACTTGATATTCAGCCGGGGGCGGAGCTGGTTCTGAGCCCTGACATCAACATCAACCCTTGAGTCTGAGCGCATCCGCCGCCATGGAGGTTGCCATGAACACTCGCGATGCAAACCTGGCTTGGAACGATTTGGCGCAGCTGGCAGACGATGCGATTCCGTTGCTTGACACTGCGCTGTTGATCGCACGCGATGAGTATCCGGATCTCGACACCGAGGCGTGCCGCGAACAAATGGCCGCGCATGTACGCGCCATCAGTGCCAGCCTACCCGAAGACCGAACCCTGGCTCAGTCTTTACAAGCCATCAACCGACACCTATTCGAAGAAAGCGGCTTTGCCGGCAATCACGACGACTATTTCGACCCGCGCAACAGCTATCTCAACGAGGTGCTGAACCGCCGATTGGGAATCCCTATCACGCTGGCGGTAATCCAGATGGAGGTCACCCGCCGGCTTGGCCTCAACATGGACGGCATTTCATTTCCCGGTCATTTTCTGGTGCGGGTGGCAGTGCAGGATGGCCTGATCGTGCTTGATCCATTTAATCGTGGCCGACCGCTGGCGACTGAGGAATTGCGCCAGCGCGCCAGCGAGCACCTCGATGGCCTGATGCCGGACGATTCGCAACTGCTGAGCATTCTTGAACCGGCATCGCATCGCGACATCCTGACCCGCATGCTGCAAAACCTGAAAGCGGTTTACAGCGAGCGCGGTGAATGGGATCGCGTTGCCCGCACCTGCACTCGGGCACTGCAATTGTGCCCCGGCCGCAGCAGCGAGTTACGTGATCGCGGGATGGCGTATCGCGCACTGGGCTACGACGCCGGTACACGCATCGACCTGACCCGTTACCTGGCACTGAACCCGGATGGCGATGACAGCGGCGAGGTGCGCAACGCCTTGATCGAGGCCGGTGCCGGGCGCACTCGCCTCAACTGACAGATTCCTGAGTTACGAAGCGGTGTCGCTCAGGCGAGCGGTACCATATCGAAATCGTCTTTGGTTACGCCGCAATCGGGGCATACCCAACTGTCGGGCACATCTTCCCAGCGCGTGCCAGGCGCGATGCCTTCTTCGGGCAAGCCTTCAGCCTCATCGTAAATGAACCCGCACACCACACACATGTACGAACGGAAGACAGTTGTTTGGATCGACGAACTCATTGCGCCTTGCACCATGGGGGGACAACGTAGAATTGTCCCATCCCCACGCATCATAAGGAACCCGGGTTGAGCGATTTGTGGCCGCGCCGAGGTTTGTATCTCATCACCCCTGAATATGCCGATGATCGCCTGCTGCTGGAATCGGTGACCCGGGTTCTGCCTGCGCGCCCGGCATTGCTGCAATACCGCAGCAAGTCCCTGTCACGCTCACGCCGCCGCGAGCAGGCGGTCGCTTTGGCGGCCGTCTGTGCCGATCACGGGGTGGGCCTGATCATCAATGATGACCTCGCTTTGGCCGCCGAGATCGGTGCGCTGGGCGTTCACCTGGGCCGCGATGACGCCAGCATTGCCCAGGCCCGCATGCTACTGGGCCACGATGCCGTGATTGGTGTTTCCTGCTATGACGATCGTGCCCTGGCCGAACGCGCTGCTGCTGCCGGCGCCAGTTATATCGCCTTTGGTGCATTCTTCGTGTCGCCCACCAAACCGCAGGCGCGGCGCGCATCGCTTGAATTGCTGCGCGCGAGCGCCGGTCTTGGCGTACCCCGGGTGGCGATTGGCGGCATTAGCCCCGACAATGCCGAGCCGCTGGTGCGCGCTGGCGCTGATCTGCTCGCGGTAATCAGTGGCGTGTTTGACGCCCCCGACCCGCTGGCTGCCGCGCGCCAGCTGCAATCATTGTATGACCCCTCATCTGATCAAAACCAAGGAACGCCATGAACCACGCCATCAGCCATGACCTGTTTACCCGCGCCAGCGCACTGATGCCGGGCGGCGTCAACTCGCCGGTGCGCGCATTCAAGTCGGTGGGCGGCGAGCCGTTCTTCGCCGCACGTGCCGAGGGCGCGTATCTGTTCGATGTCGATGGCAATCGCTATATCGATTACATCGGCTCGTGGGGGCCGATGATCGCCGGCCACGCCCACCCGGCGGTGATCGAAGCGGTGACCCGGGTTGCCGCCGATGGCCTGAGCTTTGGCGTGCCTAACGCGCTGGAAGTGACCATGGCCGAAACCATCACCCGGCTGGTGCCATCGTGCGAAATGGTGCGCATGGTCAACTCCGGCACCGAGGCGACGCTATCGGCGATCCGTCTGGCGCGCGGCGCCACTGGCCGTAGCCGTATCGTCAAGTTCGAGGGCTGTTACCACGGCCATGGCGACAGTTTTCTGGTCAAGGCAGGCTCTGGCGCACTGACCCTCGGCGTACCCGATTCACCAGGCGTGCCCAAAGCGCTGGCCGATCTGACCATCACCCTGCCATACAACGATGCCGACGCCGCCAGTGCGCTGTTTGCCGACTGCGGCGACGAGATTGCAGCAGTGATCGTCGAACCGATCGCCGGCAACATGAATTGCGTGCTGCCCAATCCGGGCTACCTCGAACACTTGCGCGCGTTGTGCACACGCCACGGCACCGTGCTGATTTTCGATGAAGTGATGACCGGGTTCCGGGTCGCGCTGGGCGGCGCGCAGGCGCGTTACGGCATCACCCCGGATCTGAGCACGTTTGGCAAGATCATTGGCGGCGGCATGCCGGTGGGCGCCTACGGTGGCCGCCGTGATTTGATGGCGCAGATTGCACCATCAGGGCCGATCTATCAGGCCGGCACGCTGTCGGGCAATCCGGTGGCGATGGCAGCCGGGCTGGCCACGCTGCAGCTGATCCAGGCACCGGGTTTCTACGAATCGCTTGAAGCCAAGACCAACAGGCTGTGTGATGGCCTGGAAGCGGCGGCGCGCGATGCCGGCGTTGCGGTTACCACCAATCGCAGTTGCGCGATGTTCGGGTTGTTCTTCGGCGCCGAAAAAGTCAGCACCTTCGCGCAGGCGACGTCGTGCGATGTTGCAAGCTTTCGCCGCTACTTTCACGCCATGCTCAAGCGCGGCGTGTATGTCGCACCCTCCGCTTTTGAAGCAGGCTTCATCAGCGCCGCACACAGTGACGAGGATATCGACGCCACCATTGCGGCGGCACGCGAAGCATTTTGCATGGCTGCGTAACTGCCTGCCTGCTTCACCGCAGTCAACCACAGCGGTGATCCAGAGCTGACCTCAACAGGAGCCACAGAAAAGCGGCGATGTGGCCGTGTAGGAGGCCACCCTGTGGCCGACCTGCCTGCCAGCAGGCCGACCGAGCCGCGCAGCGACGACGCGAAGGCGTAGGCCGTGTAGCGTCCGTTGCTGTGATGCAGCCGACCAGCGTGCCGCGATTTGAGAAATTACGGTCGCGCACAGGGTGCGACATCGGTGATCGGCTTTTGCAGGAGACTTGTGTTACTCGCTGGTGCCAATCCATGCTGTTGTAGGAGCCGGCCTGCAGGCGATCCCTCTTGCGACAGCTTCGCGCGCAAGGCGCGCTCCCAAAACTGCCTTGAAGCACTCCTGGAGCCCACCCTGTGGGTGGGCATGTCGCGAAACACCCTCAGATCAGGGCGCTGTTGCTGGTATAGGTTGCCGCCCGAGCCAGCCCTCAAGCGCCCGCCCAAGCCGGTCCAGACCATCGGCCAACTCGGCATCGGTGATCGACAGCGGCGGCACGAAGCGCAGCACATCAGGCCCGGCCTGCAACAGCAGCAGGCCGTGCTCGGCGGCTGCATCGAGTATTTCTGCCGCGCGCCCGGCCAAAGCCGGCGCCAGCTGCGCGCCCAGCATCAGGCCACGGCCGCGAATTTCCGCGAACAACCCATGCCGCGCGTCCAGTGCCTGCAAACCGGAGCGCAACGCCTGCGACTGGCGTTCGACGTTGGTGCGGATTGCCGGCGAATCGAGCTTGGCCAATGCCACATTCGCCACTGCCGCGGCCAACGGATTGCCGCCAAAAGTGGTGCCGTGTGCGCCGAACTGCATTACCTCAGCGACGCGCGGCCCGGCCAACATCGCACCGATCGGGAAACCGCAGCCCAACGCCTTGGCCAGGGTCATGATGTCGGGCACAACGGCGTCCCACTGGTGCGCAAACAAGCGGCCGCTACGGCCCATGCCGCACTGAATTTCGTCGAGTACCATCAAGGCATCGTGGCGATCGCACAGCGCGCGGACGGCGGACAGAAACCCCGGCGCCGCCGGGCGCACCCCGCCCTCGCCCTGGATTGGCTCCAGCATCACCGCCGCAACATCGCCTGCGGCCATAGCCTGTTCGAGTGCGGCGATATCGTTGAAGGCGCAATGGCGGAAGCCACCCGGCAGCGGTTCGTAGCCCTGCTGATATTTGGGCTGTGCGGTAGCGGTTACGGCGGCCAGGGTGCGGCCATGAAAGCTGCCTTCGAAAGTGATGATGACGCGCCGCTCCGGCGCGCGGCCCTGATCGCTGGCCCAGCGCCGCACCAGCTTGATCGCCGCTTCGTTGGCTTCGGTGCCCGAATTGCACAGAAACACGCGTTTTGCGAATCCCGATTTCTCGACCAACGCCTGCGCCAGTCGGACCGGCGGCTCGGTGTAAAACACATTGCTGGCATGCCAGAGCTTTTCCGCCTGCGCATGCAGGGCGGCTTTCAGGTCGGGATCACCATGACCCAGCGCGTTGACCGCAATGCCCCCCGCAAAATCCACGTACTCACGGCCTTCGATATCCCACAGCCGCGCACCCAGGCCATGATCCAGCACCACCGTTCGCGGCCGATAGACTGCCAGCCAGTTATCGTTGGCACTGTTCACAATGTCTTCGGTTCGGCTCATGGGAAACTCGTAAAAATGCGAGACTGGCATTATCCCATTGCATGCCATCATTGCAGGAGCAGACCATGCGCTTTCAAACCTTGGCCGTACATGCCGGTGGTGAGCCCGACGCCGAAACCGGCGCCGTTGTGCCACCGATTCACTTGGCCACCACCTATGAGCATGCGCCTGATGGTAGCCGCGCCGATGGCCTGCAGTACCAGCGCGCCGACAACCCCACCCAGCGCCGACTGGAAACGGCATTGGCGGCATTGGAAGGCGGCAGCCACGCCCTGTTCGTCGGTTCCGGCATCGCCGCCGGCAGCGCGCTGCTGAATAGCCTGCCGCGTGGCAGCCGAGTGATCGTGGCGCGTGATCTGTACGCCGGTTTCCGTTCGCTGTTTTCACAACTGGCCGAACGCTGGGATGTGCTTGTCGAGTGGTGCGATCTCACCGACCTCCATGCCGTTGGCAAAGCGCTGCAACGCCCGGCCGCACTGCTGTGGGCGGAAACGCCATCGAACCCGCTGCTGCGCATCAGCGATATCGCCGCCTTGGCGCAACTGGCTCATGCGGCTGGCGCCCGGCTACTGGTAGACAATACCTTTGCCACGCCGGCCCTGCAGCAACCGCTGGCGCTGGGTGCCGACGTGGTGCTGCATTCGGCAACCAAATACATGGGCGGGCACAGCGATGTGATGGGCGGCGCGCTGGTCTTTGCCGATGACACCTGGTACGCCGGTGCCCGCCATGCGCGCGAACTGATCGGCCTCAACGCTTCACCGTTTGCGGCATGGATGGTGTTGCGCGGCCTGCGATCGCTGTCGGCACGCATGGCGATGCACTGCGCCAACGCAAAGCGCGTTGCTGCCGCCTTGGCCAACCATCCAAAGATAGAAGTGGTGCATTTTCCGGGGCTTGGCAACCACCCCGGCCATGCCATCGCCGCTACACAAATGCGCGATTTCGGCGCCATGCTCAGCATGCAGGTCAAAGGCGGACGCGACGACGCGTTGCGCGTGGCCGGGCGCCTGCGCCTGTTCATCAACGCCACCTCGCTGGGCGGCTGTGAATCACTGATCGAACACCGTGCCTCGGTCGAAGGCGCAAATCCGACCTCACCGCTGAACCTGCTGCGGCTGTCGGTGGGGCTGGAAGACGCCGATGATCTGATCGCTGACTTGCATCAGGCACTGGGTACGCGTTCGTGAGCCAGCAATCCCCCTTCAAACCGCACCCGAGCGGTGGCTGGCGCGAACGACTGTTCATCATCGTGTTTCATCACGATACCCGTGCCGGTCTGGCTTTCGATATTGCGCTGATCATCGCCATCGTTGCCAGCGTGCTGGTCACTCTGTTCGATAGCGTCGCCTTTGTGGATGATCGCTTGCGGGCCTATTTCTACGCGCTGGAGTGGATGTTCACACTGGTCTTCACTGCAGAATACGGATTGCGCCTGGCGATTGTGGAGCGACCCCGTCGCTATGCACGCAGTTTTTTTGGCGTGATAGATCTCCTTGCAATCTTGCCCACGTATCTGTCGTTGCTGCTTCCCGGAAGTCAGTACCTGCTGGTCGTGCGCCTGCTGCGTATCCTGCGCATTTTTCGTCTGCTCAAATTGACCCGCTACATCAGCGAGTCGGGCACGATGGTTCGTGCTCTCAACCGTAGTCGACGCAAGATACTGGTGTTCTTGATGTTCATGCTGGTTCTGATCACCATTTTCGGATCGTTGATGTATTTGATCGAAGGGCCAGAAAACGGCTTCACCAGCATTCCGATGAGCATGTACTGGGCGGTTGTAACGGTCGCGACCGTCGGCTTCGGCGACATCGCACCGGGCACGCCACTCGGGCGCTTCGTCACCTCGGTGCTGATCTTGATCGGCTACGGCATCATCGCGGTACCCACCGGCATCTATACCGCTGAGCTGGCGCAAGGCTTGCGCGAGGAGCGCGACAACAAGCGCTGCGTCGATTGCAATCTGCTCGGGCACGAACCCGACGCACAATTCTGCCGACGTTGCGGGGCCAGCCTGTCCGAGACACCTGCACGAGCGAGTGGCAAACTTGGAGCCTGACTACTGGCAACAGCGCTGGGCCGAAGGCCGCATTGGCTGGCACCAGCCCAAGGTCAACGCGCTGCTGCGCCAGTACTGGCCCGCGTTGGCAGTGCCGGCTGGCGGCCACGTGTTTGTACCACTGTGCGGCAAAAGCGCGGACATGGCCTGGCTCGCCGGGCAAGGCCACAATGTGTTTGGTGTCGAACTCTCGGCTGATGCCTGTGCTGCATTCTTCGCCGAAAACGGACTGCTGCCCGAAGTTGCAGCACATGGGAGTTTCCAGCGTTTTAACAGCGAACACGTTGCAGTGCTGGCCGGCAATGTTTTTGATCTTGGCGCGCACGACCTCGCCCATTGCGCCGCCTGTTACGACCGCGCCGCCCTGATTGCGCTGCCGGCGAGCATGCGTCAACGCTATGCCGACGACGTGCTCGGCAAACTACCCAGCGGCTGCCATATGCTTTTGCTCACCCTCGAATACCCGCAAGGCGAAAAGGACGGCCCGCCGTTCAGCGTCGATGCACGCGAAGTCGCTCGATTGTTCGCGCCGCACTGGCAGATCGCGCTGCTGGAACGACGCGACATTCTTGCGCATGAATCCGGATTCCAAGCCGAAGGGGTTACTCAACTGCACACCGCCGCCTACCGTCTCGTCAAAGCCACAGCTTATTGATGGCCGAGCCGCACAAAGCACGAATTGCAATGTGCTGGGCGATAGCGATGACGCGTTACGCGCGTCACCGTGCATGGCTTCAATACCAGCAGTGGGCTGCCGTCAGTTGTCATCAACCCCGTCTATCGCCGGAGTGATAGCGTGTTGCGGACGCCCTCAGGACGCCTTTTGCCACGCGAAACTCTTGAATGCGGCATCCACCGGAGTGGCCGCCAAGTGGTTGGTGTAGTTGGACATCACCTTCTGGGAGACGCCAAGCACCACCTCGAGAATCTGTCGCTTGGTAAAGCCGGCGTCGATGAACGCCTGTATCGCGTTGTCGTCCACATTGCCACGCTCGCGCACCACGCTCAAAGTAAAGGTGCGAAGCGCCTCAAGCCGGGCATTGGGCAATGGCGTTTCATCTCGCAGTGCATCGTTGATCGCGTCGTCCACCCTCATGCTCTTGGCAATGCCAGTATGGGCGGGGACACAGTAATGGCAGGAATGCTCAACATTGATTGTCTGCCAGATCACGGTCAGCTCGTCCTTGTCGAAGCTGGTGTTCATGAAAAGCTTATGAAGCACTTGGTAACCCTCCAGTAGGCCCGGCGCTTCAGCCATGACCGCGTGCAGTCCCGGAATCATGCCGAAGTCCTTCTTCGACTTGGCAAGCAAAGGCTTGCTGTCTTCGGGGGCGGTGGTTTCATCGTGGATTGGGAAATCAATCATGGAGTACTCCAGAAAGTTGGTGGGGATGAATACCAGCAAGGGCATTGCTCGGCGGTTGTTTAGACCGATGCGTCAAAATTTAGATTGTTTAGACCGATCGGTCAATCACTTTCTTCGCATGGCGACAACTCACCGAAACGTTATTGCAGCAGACGCCGGGCCTGGAGCGCGATCGCCTCAAGCGCGGGCTTGTCGTACATGCCGCGGCCAAGCACGCGGATGGCCACAATCATCCCCAACAGTGCTTTGGCGGTCGCCTCAGGGTCGAGGCGTTGGGGAAAGACCTTGCGCGCCTGGCCAACCTCGATACTGCGTCGAAAAAATGCCTCGATTTCGCGCAAGCCATTGCGCACGATCTGGTTTACATCCTCGCCCTGGCTAGCGAGAGTAGACGCCGTATTGATCAGAAAACAGCCTTTCTTTTCGCTGTCAGCAAGCGTATCGGCGACGATGCCATCGAATAGCGCGGCAATGGCATTCTTCGGATCATCCATCGCTTCCATCTCGGCCAGGATCGCACGGCGGTTGTCTGTGTCGTATTTCCGCAGTGTCTTGACGAACAGTTGCTCCTTGCCGCCAAAGGCGTTGTACAGACTGCCGCGGCTGATGCCTGTACTTGCGATCAGGTCGGCCATCGACGCAGGCTCGAAGCCCTTGGCCCAGAACACCTTCATCGCCTTGGCGATGGCATCGTCTTCGTCGAATGATTTTTCCCAGGGCATGATCGCTCTTTCGCAGTATCAGATCGGTTGGATTCTAGCATGTTTAAACCGATTGGTCTTATCCATTGACCCGACAGGATGCCGTCGTGGACGGGCCAGATAGCCGATGACTGCTTTCCTCGGGCGGCTATCGCCGTAACGCGGCCCTCGTGGTGGGAGCGCGCCTTGCGCGTGAAGCTTGCGCAAGGTTGTTCCCCGGCAGGCCGGCTCTCACAGAAGCACTGGCTCGCACCGGCGTGCAACACAGTTGCCTACAGGGAGCGTTCACCGCTTTCGTGGGAGCGCGCCCCAGATCAAGTCTGGGGCAGGCTCTGCGCGCGAAGCGCTTTCGCCAGTTCGTTCGCCGGCACAGGGTGGGCTCCACTACATGCAACGACAAGTTGCCCACCGAACCTGTTCAGGGCAACCCCTGCGATTGTGCTCCCCTGTGGGAGCCCACCCTGTGGGCGACATGTCCAACAAAAAGCATCTCACTCCGGCTGATACACCTGCGCGCCCTGGGCACGGAACTGCGCGGCCTTCTCGGCCATGCCTTCGGCCAGCGCGTCAGCGGCATCGGCCACGCCTTTGTCGGCGGCGTATTCGCGCACGTCCTGGGTGATCTTCATCGAGCAAAAATGCGGGCCGCACATCGAGCAGAAATGCGCCAGCTTGTGCGCTTCCTTGGGCATGGTTTCGTCGTGGAATTCCTGCGCCTTGTCCGGGTCGAGGCCAAGGTTGAACTGGTCCTGCCAGCGGAACTCGAAGCGCGCTTTGCTCAGCGCGTTGTCACGCGCCTGCGCGCCGGGGTGGCCCTTGGCCAGGTCGGCGGCATGCGCGGCAATCTTGTAGGTGATGATGCCGTCACGCACGTCCTGCTTGTTGGGCAGGCCGAGGTGTTCTTTCGGCGTCACGTAGCACAGCATCGCGGTGCCATACCAACCGATCATCGCGGCGCCGATGGCGCTGGTGATGTGGTCGTAGCCCGGCGCAATGTCGGTGGTCAGCGGCCCAAGGGTGTAGAACGGTGCCTCGCCACATTCGGCGAGCTGCTTGTCCATGTTCTCCTTGATCAATTGCATCGGCACATGGCCGGGGCCTTCGATCATGGTTTGCACATCGTGCTGCCATGCAATCTTGGTCAGCTCGCCCAGGGTTTCCAGTTCGGCAAACTGCGCCGCGTCGTTGGCGTCGGCGATGCTGCCCGGGCGCAGGCCGTCGCCGAGCGAGAACGCCACATCGTAGGCTTTCATGATTTCGCAGATTTCCGCGAAATGCGTGTACAGGAAACTCTCCTGATGGTGCGCCAGGCACCACTTGGCCATGATCGAGCCGCCGCGCGAGACGATACCGGTGACGCGCTTGGCGGTGAGCGGCACATAACGCAGCAACACCCCGGCGTGGATGGTGAAATAGTCCACGCCCTGCTCGGCCTGCTCGATCAGGGTGTCGCGGAAGATGTCCCAGGTCAGTTCTTCGGCGCGGCCATCGACTTTTTCCAATGCCTGATAAATCGGCACCGTGCCAATCGGCACCGGGCTGTTGCGCAAGATCCATTCGCGAGTTTCGTGGATATGCTTGCCAGTGGACAGATCCATCACCGTGTCGGCGCCCCAGCGGATCGCCCACACCATCTTTTCCACTTCCTCGGCGATGCCCGAACTGACCGCCGAGTTGCCGATGTTGGCGTTGATCTTGGTCAGGAAGTTGCGACCGATGATCATCGGCTCGCTTTCCGGATGGTTGATGTTGTTGGGGATGATGGCGCGCCCGCGTGCCACTTCCTCGCGCACGAACTCGGGGGTGATCCGGGCCTGGATATTGGCGCCGAAATGTTGCCCCGGATGCTGCTTGAGCAATTGCGCGTCGGTGATCGCATCCATGCGCTGGTTCTCGCGGATGGCGATGAACTCCATTTCCGGGGTGACGATGCCGCGCCGCGCGTAATGCATCTGGCTGACATTGGCACCGGCTATGGCGCGCCGTGGCGCGCGCAGCGCCGGAAAGCGGATCGCATCGAGCTTGCTATCGGCCAGCCGCTGCTGCCCGAACTGCGAGCTCATGCCGCCCAGCAAGGCGCTGTCGCCGCGCTCGGCAATCCACGGCGCGCGCAGCGCCGTCAGGCCCGCCACCAGATCGATCGTGGCATCCGGATCGGTGTAGGCACCGGAGGTGTCGTACACCGTGAACGGCGCATTGGCCTCGGCCGCGCCGAACATCTTTGGCGTTTGTGCCAACACGATCTCGCGCATCGGCACGCGCAGATCGGGTCGTGAGCCCTCGATATGCACCTTGCGCGAACCGGAAATCGGCCGGGTGACCGAGTCGGATAATTGCTGCGCTTGCTCGCGCAGGACGTTGGGGATGGCGTTCATGGGCAGACCTCGGGCTCGGACAGGATCGAAGCGGCGATGCCCGAGCGCCCGTGCGGCGGTCGTGAAAGCTTCCCTACGCCGGTGTCAGCCGGATCAGGTTCGTTCAGGGTGAATTGAACCACGCCCGGCGCCACAGCGAAAGGGATGCACGCTGAACAGCCGCGCAAGAAGCCAGCTATTGCAAGCCCACCGACACGCGGCAAGGTGATTGCAGCGTCGCCCGGATGCGGCTCAAAACACCCGGAAGGTGCTCGGTCGCCAGCTGTTGGAATTATATGAGGACGAGGACGAGCTGCCATAACCACTGCTGCGGCCATAACCGGTGCCGACATCGCGCTCACGGCGGCTGTGCATGCGCTCCAACAATTCGGTGCGGCGGTCTTGTAACCAGTCGGCACGGCCTACGGTGGAAGGGTCGGCGTTGCGGCGGCGCGCCTCACGTGCGCGGAAATCGCAGAAATCGTCATACGCCTGAAGCTCATGCTGCAACTCGCCAACACACAGCTCGATCATGATTGCATCGTCGAGGTAGCCCAGCACCGGCACTGAATCGGGAATCACATCTTCCGGGTCAGCGAAATACACCAGCGCCGACAGCACCCGTTGCCGGTCTTCCACCGGCAGGTCCCAGGCTTCGTCGCTGAGCATCGCGATCAGATCGTCGAGCCGGGTCAAACGCGCAGCGATGAAGTCGGGAATGGAAACCTTCTTCGCGTCGGCCAGCAGCGTCTGCGCCGCTGCGATCACTTCCGCCGTCGATTTTTTTGCCGCACCTGACTGTGCTGATTTTTGCGCTGCACGAAAGCGCTCAAGATCATGATCCGAGAGTTCGATGGAAATAACGAGGGACATGGCAATCCTTGGGCGATTGGGGCGTGATGGCGCAGATTAGGTCGCTTCTTGGGTGGAGTCAAACCGGTTGCCGGCCGCCATCCAGATTGACCGTTTTCCGGCACTTTTTGCGTGTCCCCAGCGGTAGCTGTGCGCGGAGAAGCGCCTGACACGCAGGCACGGTTCGTCATGCCATGCAACCGATCACCCATATCTTGATTGCCACTGTTGCAACAACTCGCAGTTTCCAATCTTCCCGGATACCACCGTGAGCAATGCCGGGTTAGCATCGGTGTTTTCATCCTGGGTGCCCATCATGTTGCGATCACTGCTTGTCACCATTCTCGCGCTAAGTCTGATGCCCTCCGCGCTACCTGCGCAGGCGGCCAAAGATGACAAGGCAAGCAAGAACGATTGGGATGTGAACGCCGCCCACGGGCCGGTGAAAAAGGTGCAATTTAGTACCGATGAAGGCACTTGGATGGATCTGGATGTGAGCCCGGACGGGCGCCAGATCGTGTTTTCGCTGTTGGGCGACTTGTATGTGCTGCCGATTGCCGGCGGCGCGGCGACCCGCATCACTTCGGGAGCAGCCTGGGATGTGCAGCCGCGCTATTCGCCCGATGGCAAGGAATTGGCGTTCACCTCGGATCGCGCTGGTGGCAACAATCTGTGGCGGATCGGCGTTGATGGCAAAAACCCGGTGGCGGTCACCGACGAAACCTTCCGCCTGCTCAACAACCCGGCGTGGACACCCGATGGCCAGTATCTGGTTGGCCGCAAACACTTCACCTCCGAGCGCTCGCTCGGTGCCGGTGAGCTGTGGCTGTACCACAAGAGCGGCGGTGATGGCCTTCAGCTCACCAAGCGCAAAAACGATCAGCAAGACCTTGGCGAACCGGCGCTGAGCCCGGACGGGCGTTATGTGTATTACTCGGAGGATGTCAGCGGTGGGGAGAGCTTCCAGTACAACAAGAACCCGCACGGGGTGATCTACGCGATCAAGCGCCTGGATCGACAAACCGGCGAGACCAGCACCGTCGTCTCCAGCCCCGGCGGTGCGGTACGGCCACAACCCTCGCCCGATGGCAAGTCACTGGCGTTCGTCAAACGCGTGCGCGAAAAAACCGTGCTGCATCGGCTGGACCTGGCCTCGGGTGAGGTGCAGCCCTTGTGGAATGGCCTGAGCCATGACCTGCAGGAAGCCTGGGCGATTTTCGGCCCGTATGCCAATTATGCGTGGACGCCCGACAGCCAGGCACTGGTGATCTGGGCGCAGGGCAAGCTGTGGCGGGTGGATGCCGCCAGCGGCACGCCTACGCCGATCACCTTCAACGCCAAGGTGGGACAAACGCTGAGTGCGCCGCTGCGCTTTACCCGGCAACTCGATCAGGGCCCATTTGCCCCACACATGATCCGCGACGTGGCGACCAGCCCCGATGGCGACACACTGATCTTCCACGCGCTGGGCAAACTGTGGCGCAAGGCGCTGCCCGATGGCACGCCGCAGCGGCTCACTGCCGACAGCACGCATTACGAGTATCAGCCCAGTTTCAGCCCGGACGGCGGCTCGCTGCTTTACACCACTTGGTCGGACAACGAACTCGGTGCCATCCACGCATTGAATCTCGCCGATGGCACACGCCGCACCCTGACCACGCAACCGGGTTTTTACTACAGCCCGCGTTACGACCGCTCCGGGCGCAACGTGGTGTGGTCGCGGCAACGCGGTAACGGTCTCACCGGCGGCTTGTGGGCGAACGAACGCGGTATTTACCTGCTTGAAGCCGGCGCCGCCGACCCGCGCCGGATTGCCAACGAGGGCAGTGAGCCGCAATTCAACGCCGATGGCAGCCGAGTGCTCTACCTCAGCGGTGAGGACTTGAGCAAAAAACTGATGAGCGTGGGTTTGCATGGTGAGCAGCCGCGCGAACTGTTCAATCTCAAGTACGTCGATTTCGTTTCGCTCAGCCCGGACGGCAACTGGGTAGCCTTCACCGAGTTGTTCAACGCCTATGTTGCGCCAATGCCGCGCACCGGCGTCAGCATCGAACTGTCACACGACAGCAAGGCGATCCCGGTCACCCGCGTCAGCCAGGATGTCGGCTCCTATCTGCACTGGTCGGCCGACTCGAGCCGCCTGCACTGGATGGTGGGCCGCGACTACTTCAGCCGCGAGTTGAAGGACGCGTTTGCCTTCGTCCCCGGCGCGCCAAAAACGCTGCCCAAGCCCGAAGCGCTGAAAGGCATCGACGTTGGCCTCATGGCAAGCGTGGATGCGCCGAGCGACACGTTTGCGTTCACCCATGCCCGCATCATCACCCTGCGCGATGCCGAGCAGCGCCAGGAAGTGATCGAGGACGGCACTGTGGTAGTGCGCGGTGACCGGATCGTGGCGATCGGCCCTGCCGATGCGGTGACGATTCCCGCAGGCGCGCGGCAGATCGACGCCAGCGGCAAAACCATCATGCCCGGCATCGTCGATGTGCATGCCCATTCTGCCAACTTCGGCCAGGGCGTGGTGCCACAGGCGAACTGGGCCTACTACGCCAACCTTGCCTACGGCATCACCACCATGCACGATCCATCGGCCAGCACTGAGTTCGTGTTCTCGCAGGCCGAATTGCTGAAAACCGGGCAGATGGTCGGGCCGCGCCTGTTCTCCACCGGCAGCATCCTGTATGGCGCCGATGGCGATTTCAAGGTGACCATCAATTCGCTCGACGATGCGCGCTCGCATCTGCGCCGAATGAAGGCACACGGCGCCTTCAGCGTGAAAAGCTACAACCAGCCACGCCGCGATCAGCGCCAGCAAATCGATCAGGCGGCGCGCGAACTGGGTATGCTGGTGGTCGAAGAAGGCGGCTCCACCTTCAACCACAACATGACCATGATCCTCGATGGCGTGACCGGCATCGAGCACAACATTCCGGTGGCACCGTTGTACCGCGATGTCATCGAACTATGGTCACAAACCGATGTCCGCAACACACCAACATTGGTAGTGAGTTACGGCGGCCTGTCCGGTGAATACTGGTGGTACGCGCACGACAAGGTGTGGGAAGAGAAGCGGCTGAATCGTTTCTTCCCGAGCGAAACCCTGGCGGCCCGTTCTATTCGCCGCGAAACCGCACCGGACTGGGATTATTACCATGTCGAAGTGGCCAAGGCGGCGAAAAAACTGCGCGATGCCGGGGTCAAGATCCAGGTGGGTGGCCACGGCCAGATGCAAGGGCTGAGCCCGAACTGGGAAATCTGGATGCTCACCCAAGGCGGGTTCAGCAACTTCGAGGCGCTGCGCGCGGCCACCATCGATGGCGCCGATTACCTCGGCCTGAGCCATGAGCTTGGCTCACTGGAAGTCGGCAAGAAAGCCGACCTGCTGGTACTGGGCAGCAACCCGCTCGACACCATCCGCTCCACCATCGACACCCGCATGGTGATGGTCAATGGCCGCCTGTTCGATGTTGATGCCGACATGGCCGAAGTGGGTGGCTTGCAGCGCCCGGCTCCAGAGTTCTTCTGGCAGCGTCACGCCGAAGCGGTGGAGTTTGGCAGCCAGTACGGCCCGACCGCGCCGTGCCATTGCCCGAAAGGGCGGCATTGAGGGTGGCGTTTTAAAAGAGCCCTCGCGCGCCACCATCCAAAGGGTGCTGCGGCGGGCAGCAAGCTACAGCGGGCAGCGCACTGGGCAACGAAAGGCACTCATCCTGATGGACGACCTACACCCTTCTGATCTCAAAGCCGTGCTGCACAGCAAGCGTGCAAACATTTATTACCTTGAGCACTGTCGGGTGCTGGTCAATGGTGGCCGGGTCGAATACGTCACCGACGAAGGCAGACGCTCGGCGTACTGGAATATTCCGATCGCCAACACCACCACGATATTGCTGGGTACCGGCACCTCGGTGACACAGGCGGCAATGCGTGAACTTGCAAAGGCAGGCGTTTTGGTGGGTTTTTGCGGAGGTGGCGGTACGCCCTTGTTCAGCGCCAATGAAGTTGACGTGGAAGTGGCATGGCTGTCGCCGCAAAGCGAGTACCGCCCGACGCAATACTTGCAAGCATGGGTACGATTCTGGTTCAACGATGATTTGCGGCTGGCAGCCGCCAAGGCGTTCCAACAAGCTCGCCTGGGTCGAATCAGCCAACAATGGAAAATACCGGCATTGCGTGACAACGGTTTTGCCATCGATACAACCCGGCTTGACGAATTGATGCAACGCTCCTGCCGCCAAGTCGACCTTGCCCAGGACAACACTACCCTGCTTACCGAGGAAGCACGGCTGACAAAAGCACTATTCAAACTGGCGGTGGATACCGTGGGCTATGGTGACTTCACCCGCGCCAAACGCGGTAGCGGCAGCGACCCTGCCAATCGCTTTCTCGATCATGGCAACTACCTCGCGTATGGGCTTGGGGCTACCGCCACATGGGTACTCGGTTTGCCACATGGTTTGGCGGTATTACACGGCAAGACTCGTCGCGGCGGGTTGGTATTTGATGTCGCCGACCTGGTCAAGGACGCCAGCATCCTGCCGCAAGCCTTTATTTCCGCGATGCGGGGCGACGACGAACAAGGGTTTCGTCGCGGTTGTATCGAAGCACTCACGCGCAGCGAATCGCTGGATTTCATGATTGAAACGTTGAAAGCCGTGGCAGTCGAAGTCACCGGCGAGGTGCTGTGAACATTTTGCTCATCAGCCAGTGCGACAAACGTGCGCTCAGCGAAACGCGGCGCATCCTCGACCAGTTTGGCGAGCGACGCGGCGATAGAACCTGGCAGACACCGATCACTCAGGACGGGTTGGCCACGCTGCGCCGTTTGCTGCGAAAGACCGCACGCAAGAATACTGCGGTCGCCTGTCATTGGATTCGCGGGCGCGACCACAGCGAGCTGTTGTGGATCGTCGGCGACACCCTTCGCTTCAATGCCGAGGGCGCAGTGCCAACCAACACCACACAGCGCAATATCTTGCGGCAAACCGATGAAAACGGCTGGCATAGTCTGCAAGTCATCCATCTGTTATCAGGGTTGGCAGCGTTGCTGCATGATCTAGGCAAGGCTTGCAAGGCATTTCAGGATCGTCTCGTTGCCAATTCACCGGGCAAAACGGAACGCAATCAATATCGCCACGAATGGATTTCCCTACGACTGTTTCAAGCATTTGTCGGCGATGCCACCGATGACCAAGGTTGGTTACATCGCTTGCATGCACCCAGCGCCAACGATGATTCCAGCTGGCTGGATCGTCTGTGTCGCGATGGTCTCGACCCGGCGGCCGACAAGAACCAACCTTTTGCCGCGTTGCCGCCGCTGGCGCGCGCGGTCGGCTGGTTGGTGCTCACCCACCATCGATTGCCAGTGATGCCCGTGCCGCCAAGTGGTGATAACGACATGAAGTGTCGCTATCTGGGTGCAAAAGTCTTGTCCTTCAACCGTAACGATCTCGAAAACGTGTTGCAGCGAATTACCTGCAACTGGAATGAACTGCCAACGTCAAGCGAAAAAGCGGTAATTGATCCCTATTGGACGTTTCCACATGGATTGCCGGTCACCACGCCCACTTGGCGCAAACGTGCAGCGCGTTTTGCCAAGCATTTGCTCGAACATTCTGCGCAGCCCGATTGCCGTGATTGGCTGGACGATCCCTATGTGATGCATCTGTCGCGGCTGAGCTTGATGTTGGCCGATCACCACTATTCCAGCCTCACCAACACAGCGGATCGCGTAAAGGGCGAAGCGAATTACCCGCTCCATGCCAACACGACTCAAGACAAGAACGGTCGACGCGATTTGAATCAGACGCTCGATGAACATTTGCTCGGTGTCGAAAAGCACGCCGGCATCGTCACCCATGCGTTGCCCGATTTCGCCACCAAGTTACCTCGTCTTTGTCGCCACAAAGGGCTTCGCAAGCGCAGTGCCGATGCACGTTTTCGCTGGCAGGATCGCGCCAGCGACACCGCAGCTGCCATGCGCGAGCGTGCAGCCCGGCACGGCGCCTTCATCATCAACATGGCATCCACCGGCTGCGGCAAAACACTGGCAAATGCCCGCATCATGAACGCGTTGGCTGATCCAGCACAGGGCATGCGCTGCGCGTTCGCGATGGGCTTGCGCACGCTTACGCTGCAAACCGGGCGCGCCTTTCGCGACCTGCTCTCCCTGGACGATGAAGACCTGGCGATACAGGCTGGCGGCGCCGCCAATCGCGAGTTGTTCGAACACTATGCGGCGCTTGCCGAGCAATCCGGCTCAGCCTCCGCGCAAGCGCTGTTGCCCGAAGAAGACGGCCACGTGCGCTACGAAGGCAACGCGGAGCACGCGCTGTTGCAACGGCTCACGCCCGAGCCGCAGCCGCGCAAGCTGCTTAGCGCGCCGATTTTGGTCTGCACCATCGACCATCTGACCCCGGCAACCGAAAGCCAGCGTGGCGGTCGCCAGATCATTCCAATGCTGCGTTTAATGAGCAGCGATCTGGTGCTGGACGAACCCGACGACTTCGACATCGACGACCTGCCGGCACTCACCCGCCTGGTGCATTGGGCTGGCCTGTTGGGTTCACGCGTGCTGTTGTCGTCTGCCACCCTGCCACCGGCATTGGTTGAAGGTTTGTTCGCCGCCTACATTGATGGTCGTCGCTGGTTCCAGCGCAACCGCGGCGAGCGGCACGACGAAACCCCATCGGTATGTTGCGCTTGGTTCGACGAGTTTGCGCAAGCGCAGCATGACTGTGCCGAAGTCAAAGGCTTTCGCGATGTCCACCGCGCGTTCGCGCAAGCGCGCCATGCCCAGTTGAGCAAGCAGATCGCCCGCCGCCGCAGCGAACTGTTGCCGATGGCGTTCAAATGCACCGACACGGGAACCATCCGCTCCGAGTTTGCCGGGCTGATCCGCGATGCCGCCCTGCGTCTGCACGACACCCATCGCAGCATCGATCCGCACAGTGGCAAGCGGGTGAGTTTCGGCCTGATACGCATGGCCAACATCGATCCGCTGTTCGACGTGGCACTGGCTCTGTATGCGCTCGGCGCACCGGAAGGCAAGCGCATCCATCTGTGCGTTTACCACTCGCAGTTCCCGTTGCTGATCCGCTCCGCCATCGAACATCGTCTGGACAGCGCGCTCGATCGTCGCCAGCCCGATGCCGTGTTCGCTCTGACGGACATTCGCCAGCGACTCGATGCCCACCCCGAGTCCGATCAATTGTTCGTCGTGCTCGGCTCGCCGGTCACCGAAGTCGGACGCGATCACGATTACGACTGGGGCGTGGTGGAACCATCGTCGATGCGCTCGCTGATCCAGCTCGCCGGTCGCATCCGCCGCCATCGCGAAGGCGCCATTGAAACTCCCAATTTGCTGATCTTCGATCACAACCTGCGCCACTTCGAGCACTCGGGCGGCCCGGCATTTTGCAAGCCTGGGTTCGAAACCGGAGAACCTGCGTTCAAGCTCAGCACACACACGCTGGAAAAGCTGCTGGATGCGGCCGAACGCGACACGATCGACGCCCGGCCACGCATCCTGTCGCGCCCGGATGACACATTGCAGCCGAAAGACCGACTGGTCGATCTGGAGCACGCGCGGCTGGCCGTTCAAATGACGACGCAGCAGCCCATTATCCGTGAGCTGAGCGAGCGTGATCGTCGCATTGGCAAACGGGGGCGGGAGTGGCCGCCGATCAACGCGGCAAGCCACTGGCAACGGCAACACGCATCGCTCACCGCCGTGCTGCCACAACAACAACCGTTCCGCTTCGATCCGGTGCCCCGCACCGATCTCGTGTTGCTGCCCAACGATGACGAAGATGATTGCATCTTGCATCGTGTCGCCGACGGCGAGCGCCGAGGGGAAAAGCTGTACGTCAGCATCGATGAAAGCAAAAAAGACCAGCTACCCGATGCCGCGCTGCGCGGTCACGGCATTGCGCCGTGGGGCAGCGACGACTTCATGCAATTGCTGCGTGAGCATGCCGAAACCTTTGATCTATCGCTGCATGACTGTGCGAAACGCTTCGCCACCGTCAGCATCCCCGACGCCACCCAGGGTTGGCGGTTTCATCCGCTGCTTGGCTTTACTCGAAAGAAATAGCGCGTTGGCTTACGAGTGCGCGTCATCGGTCGCGTCGGATTGCGCCTGTAGCACCGCCTGCTCGATAGCGTCGAAAGCGCCATCGGGAACCGCATGAGCGAACTGGTCGCGCCGCCTCTTCGACAACCGTCCATGCTCCAATGCCGACAGCACCAACGTGCTCAGCACATTGTTACGGATGTCAAAGCGGGCATTGATCGCCTTGACGACGCGATCATAGCGCCGCGCAAACGCAACTTGCTGTTGCAGGTTTTCCGAAAGGGCCGCCTCCGCCATGCGGATGCCGAACGCCACGCATTCGGTGGCGTCCCAGTAGCGGTAGAGACTGGCGCTGCCATCGAAGCGAAAGTCGAAGTTGTCGGCATCGAGCATGCGCACCTCCCAATGGTCGCGTGCGGGCCGCGAGAAACTCTTCAGGGCCGACAGGTAGTCGTCCTCGTGGCGTGCCATGGCAATCGACACCGGCAGGATCAAACCGTCGGCCAATCGGCCCGATTGGCACAGCGCATGATGGAAGAGAAAACGCGACAGCCGGCCGTTGCCGTCCATGAAGGGATGGATGTATACGAAGCCGAACGATACGCACGCCGCCATCACCAGCGGATCGACGTGCGTGGCCTCGGTATTGGCGAACGTCATCAGTGCCTGCATCAACGCCGGCACCTGTTCGGGCGGCGGCGGCAGATAGCTCACACCCAGCGCGCCGGCCGAACCATCGCTCAGCCAGTTCTGCTGGTGCCGGAACGCCACTGCTTGATCGAAAGGGTTGGCCACTGTAGCGGACTGCAACTGCACCAGATAGTCCTCGGTGAGCACGCGCGGCTGGTGCGCATGTCGCAGCAGCTCGACGAAGGCGCGCGCCTTGTCTGGCGCCGGCGCCTCGCGCTCAATCTCGAACGAAGCACGCGTTTCGCCCAGATATGCCCAGGACAATGCGCGATCCAGCATCGGCCGGTCCGTGCTCGCAGCAAAAGCGTTGGCGCGTGCCAGCACATCAGCCGTCAAACCCGCCTCAATCACCGGTGTACGCCGAACCGTCGCACACCATCCCAGCGAACCCAGGCCATTGAACTGCACCCGCCAGCGTGACGAACGCGGCCCCGGTGCAGTGACATATCGTTGCGGATCGAACACCGGCACCGTGGCACCCGCCAGCGCGGGCAAGCCGTGCAGTTGCCGGCCAAGAAACGCTTCCCACAGAAAGCCGGCGATGCGCAGGTACTTGCCGCTGGGTGTAGCGCGCAGCGCCGCGACCAGTTGCGCCGCGCCCACATGCGGCAGCGCCTCGGCCAGTATCTGCAGATCCGTGCCCTCGTGCTTGAGCGCGAACAGCACATGCCCCAGCAGATCGTCGACCGCCGGCGCCATCGCCGCCGGCACGGCAATGCACGCATCGCTTGCATCAATCCGCAGCACCGGCTTGACCAGTGCCGGCCGCGACGGTGCAAAGGCGCTCAGCCGAAGCTGTTGACGAAGGTGTTCATAGCCGACGGCGGGCATAGAAATTTTGTCCGGGGCATGGATTTTTTGAAATCCTACACCTGTGGCGAGTTTTTTTTGTTATTGCCTCTTAATGCAAAGTGCATAGAACTAGCGTTTTGGGCGTGACGCTTCAACGCAGGAATCTTGAACGTATCTGCCTGTGCGGCAGTTTTTGTTGGTTGAACACTACATAACGAGCATTTCTGAGCTGCCTGCACGGCAGTTGCACAAGTCTACCAGTCGGCGTAGATTTGCAAAATCATCTTGCTCAAGTTGATAGTACAGTTCAAAAAGAGCAGGATGTAAACGACCCCCATCGCAAGACGGCCCTCTCGCGATGGGGGATGAGCAACGCCGCAGGCTGGGTAGCCGGGCATCAAACCTCGAAGAACAGACGAGGAGGAGGGTATAGGTGTGGTGGGCAAAGAACAGTACATGTTCAGATTAGTCCTTTGACGGGCTCGCCCGTCCTTGACCAACACGCCCCGGAGCAGCATTGCTCCGGGGATTCTACACGGAGACGTACCAACCCAGGAGGAGTCTGCTCGTGTCTGACGCCCTTTCCGTTCATCAGTCCAGCTTCCGCACCGCCATCGAAGCATTTCTGAAAAAGCGCCTCGACGACAAGCTGGACAAGCTCGCCGACGACGACCCCAAGCGCGAGGCATTGACCTCACAGTATCGCTACAGCGCCTGGATAGACGATGCCGCACGCCGTGTGGCGCAGATTCAGTCCGTCACCCATGCGCTCAAACCCACTCACCCCGATGCGCGCGGCACCAATCTCTACAAGCCGCCGGATGCACTACCGGCACACACCGAGGTTGGCAGCCATTGCCTCGGCGCGAATTTCGCCGACGATGTGGTCGGCAACGCGGCTGCGCTTGATATCTACAAGTTCCTCAAGATCGATGTCGCAGGCCGATCACTGCTCGATTGGATGCTGGATGGCGACGCCGCAATTGCGGCAGCCTTGAGCAACGATGCCGCACAGGCACAGGCATGGATCGAGGCGTTCAGCGGCATCACCCGCCCGCGCAGCGAAACAATGGCCTCGCACACTCGCGCCAAGCAGCTTTACTGGCTCAGTGGCGATGACCCGACCGAGGATAGCCACTATCATCTGCTGGCACCGCTGTATTCCAGCTCGCTCGCGCACGCGGTGTATCTCACCCTCAACGAGGATCGCTTTGGCGATGCCGCCAAGGCGGCGCGTCAAGCGCGGCGCGATAGCCGGGAACACCCCACCGGCTATCGCGATTATCCAAACCTGGCAGTGCAGAAGTTGGGTGGCACCAAGCCGCAGAACATCTCGCAGCTCAACAGCGAGCGTCGCGGCGACAACTATCTGCTTGGCTCGCTGCCGCCACATTGGCAGTCGCTCACGATCAAGGAACCGTGGCTGGTCGAATCGGTGTTCCCGCGCCGCTATGGCCGCCGTGAGGAGGTGCGCGCGGAAGTCGCGGCCATGCGTACATTTCTACTCAGCAAACCGCCAACGAATGTACACACCCGCAACCGTATCGAGCGCCACCTCAATGCATTGATCGATGCGTTGGTCGCCTTCGCCCTCGAACTGCAAACTGGTTTGACGCCCGGCTGGAGCGCCGATACGCGCTGCAAACTGGCTGAAAGCGAACGGCTGTGGCTCGATCCCGGCCGCGCCGGGCACGACGAGGAATTTCATCGCCGCTGGCAATTCATGGGCTGGCCCGACGACATCGGCGCGCGCTTCGGCAACTGGCTCAACGAAGTGCTCGGCAAGGAGTTCGCCATGGGCGACGCCGAACAACGCGTGTGGCGAAGCGAGCTGTTGCTCGACGAGAGCGGCGTGGGCTGGGCGCAGCAGTTGCACCTGCAACGCCACCATCGCGCTGCGCCGCGCCACATCCCAAAGCGGAGGCCAGGCCCATGAACAGCAAACCCCTGCAAAGCCCTGGCGTGTTGGTGTTGCCGCACCTGCGCATCCAGAACGCCAATGCGATTTCCAGCCCGCTGACGCACGGCTTCCCATCGATGACCGCGTTCCTCGGGCTGATGTGGGCTCTCGAACGCAAGCTCGAAGGCCGCGATCTGGGCATCAGTTTCGACGCCGTTGGCGTGATCTGCCACGACTTCGACGAGCAGACCACCGACGAAGGCTATGTGCGCAAGTTCCGGCTTACCCGCAATCCGATAGAACGCGACGGCGGCACCGCCGCCATCGTCGAAGAAGGCCGCATCCATCTCGATATCACTGTGATCTTCGCCATCGACGGTGGCGTGATCGGCGCGGTTAACGAACGCCAGCAAGAGGTTGCCGATGCGGTGGCCGAGGTGGTGGCAGGCATGCGTGTGGCTGGCGGCAGCGTGCTGCCAAGCGGTGGCCCACGTTGGCGATCGCAGCCACGCATTACGTGTTGGGCCGATGATTATAAAGCGCAGCACACGCAGTTCCGCCAACTCCGCCGTCGCTGGCTGCCCGGCTTTGCCTTGGTCGCACGCGACGACCTGCTGGCAACACGCACCGCCGCTTTGCAAGCAAGCAACCCGGACGCCACCGCGCTCGATGCCTTGCTCGACCTGTCGCGTTTCAACTGGCGCTCGCAGCGCAGCGAGGATCCCGATGCAGCCGCCGACACCGCCAAGGCGAAGGTCGAATGGCATCACGACCGCAATGAAGGCTGGCTGGTACCGATTCCAGTCGGTTATGGCGCACTTTCGGAACTGCATCCACCCGGCAGCGTCGCCAACACCCGCGATGGCGACACGTCGTTTCGTTTCGTCGATAGCCTGTATTCCATCGGCCAATGGCTCGGCCCGCATCGCCTCAACCACATCGACCAACTGCTCTGGTACGCCGACAACGACCCGACCAGTGGCCTGTACCGCTGCCGTAACGACTATGCCACCGCTGCGCTTGACTGACTCAACCACACAAGGAGTTTCATCATGACACTCAAAACTGCTTCCGTACTCGCCTTTGAACGCAAACTCGACCCGTCCGATGCCCTGTTCTTCGCTGGCAATTGGGCTGTACGCGATAGCAATGACACGTGGCAACCGGTTGCACTTCGTGAAAAATCCGTGCGCGGCACCATTTCCAATCGCCTCAAGACCAAAGACCAGGACCCTGCCAAGCTTGATGCGGCGATCGAAAACCCAAACCTGCAGACCGTAGACGTTGCTGCATTGGCGGCCGATACCGACACCCTGAAGGTTGCGTTCACTCTGCGCGTACTCGGCGGCACTGGCACCCCGTCGGCCTGCAACGACTCCGAATACCGCACCAAGTTGCTTGCCACAGTGCAAAGTTATGTCGATGCCAATGGCTTTGCCGAACTTGCCCGCCGCTACGCGCTCAACGTTGCCAATGGTCGCTTCCTCTGGCGCAATCGGGTGGGCGCCGAGCAAGTAGAGGTGCGGATTGCACATTGGGTGGATGGCCAAGCCAAAACCACTTGGACTTTTGACGCGTTGTCACTCCCTTGGCGCGATTTCAATGCCAGCAATCCAGCGCTCGATGCTTTGACGGCGTTGATTGCCAACGGCCTTTCGGGTAAGCAACACGTCTTGCTTCAGGTCACCGCTTTTGTGCGTTTGGGCGCTGGCCAGGAAGTGTTCCCTTCGCAGGAATTGATCCTCGAACGTGGGCGCGGCGACAAAAGCAAAACCCTTTACGACGTGGAAGGCATTGCCGCCATACACTCACAAAAACTCGGCAACGCCATTCGAACGGTAGATACCTGGTACGAAGGTGCGCACGAATTGGGCCCCATTGCCGTGGAACCCTACGGCTCGGTCACCACCCAAGGCAAAGCCTTTCGCCAGCCCAAGCAGAAGAGCGACTTCTACACCCTGCTCGACAACTGGATTCTGAAAGATGCGACGCCGGAACTGGAACAACAGCACTTCGTGATCGCCACACTGATCCGTGGCGGCGTGTTCGGCGAGGCAGGCTAAGCCATGGACCACTATATCGACCTGCATCTGCCTCCCGACCCCGAGTTTCCGGCGCACCAATTGCTGAGCACGCTTTACGGAAAGCTGCATCACGCCCTGGTGCGGCTTCACCGCGACGATATTGGCGTCAGCTTCCCCGGCCACAACGACGCAACGCCTAGCCTCGGCACGCACCTGCGTTTGCATGGAAACAGCGCGGCGCTATCTGGATTGATCGCAGAACCGTGGTTGGGTGGCCTGTCCGGCCTTGTGCAGCAATCGAGCGTTCAAGCGGTTCCGGGAATTGCTCAATACCGCCTCGTCAGCCGTGTACAGGCAAAGAGCAGCCCCGAACGCTTGCGCCGCCGCGCCATGCGGCGGCACGGCATCGATGCGCACACCGCACGTGAACGTATTCCCGACAGTGCCGCCGAATCCTTGACGCTGCCATTCGTACAGGTTGCCAGCAGCAGTACTGGCCAGCCGCACTTTCACCTTTACATTCGTCACGGCCCCATTCGCGTAGAGTCCGCAGCGGGAACTTTCAACAGCTATGGGCTAAGCAGGGATGCCACCATCCCTTGGTTCTGAAAACCCTTTTTTCCCCGTTCTCGGAAATTGCTGTAAAAACAGGCTTCTGCGCGGCGCCCCACCGGAAAGGGGGATGTTGCGCAGAAGTCTGTTTGTTTTATACGATCATGCTGTTATCGTGATTTCGCTCTAGTTCACTGCCGCACAGGCAGCTCAGAAAAAGCAGATCGCTGCCAACCGCGCGAATGCGAAGTTCACTGCCGCACAGGCAGCTCAGAAATCCGTACCCTCGCGCATTAGCCGGTTGACATCGTTCACTGCCGCACAGGCAGCTCAGAAAGGTTTCCTGCACCAGCCGCCACGCCGCCACCTGTTCACTGCCGCACAGGCAGCTCAGAAAACTCACCACGAACGACTGGTTCACCGTTTTTGGTTCACTGCCGCACAGGCAGCTCAGAAAAGATCCGGGATCCTTGAGAGTACCACTGGCGGGTTCACTGCCGCACAGGCAGCTCAGAAAATGGTGATTACTCCTTGTCAGCGCTGATGACGGTTCACTGCCGCACAGGCAGCTCAGAAAGAGACCGGCCGCGCTGCCGAGATCGCGCGGAAGTTCACTGCCGCACAGGCAGCTCAGAAAAAGCCCTGTGACAGTTGCACGATGGCATTGCCGTTCACTGCCGCACAGGCAGCTCAGAAACTGCACGGACACAGAGCGCAGCGACTGCTGCAGTTCACTGCCGCACAGGCAGCTCAGAAAAGATCAGCCTGTGCCTGGCGCGCCAACAATTCGTTCACTGCCGCACAGGCAGCTCAGAAAGGTATCGTTTGCCGGCACGTGCGCGGTGGCGAGTTCACTGCCGCACAGGCAGCTCAGAAAACGCCACAGCGCCCAATGCGATCAGGCCAACCGTTCACTGCCGCACAGGCAGCTCAGAAAGCCGCCGCCCTGGAACAAGCGCTGGCAGAGGTGTTCACTGCCGCACAGGCAGCTCAGAAAAGTGCGCAAGGCCCATTCCGTACGGCTCGTCAGTTCACTGCCGCACAGGCAGCTCAGAAAGTCCCCTTTTCGGCTTTGCCCTTGCTCCTATAGGTTCACTGCCGCACAGGCAGCTCAGAAAACGATCTGATCGCCAGAGCGGAGCAGGCTATCGTTCACTGCCGCACAGGCAGCTCAGAAATGCGAATGCCAGAACGGCACGCCGGTTACTTCGTTCACTGCCGCACAGGCAGCTCAGAAATCAAGCAAGATAGTACAACCAGCATCGTTTGCGTTCACTGCCGCACAGGCAGCTCAGAAATGCCCTACGCCGTCCCTGGCTTCGCCCCGGTCGTTCACTGCCGCACAGGCAGCTCAGAAAAGTTGTACCGCTCGGCCATGCGCGCCATGCGTGTTCACTGCCGCACAGGCAGCTCAGAAAACCACCAACGCCGAGGAGTAATGCCATGAAACGTTCACTGCCGCACAGGCAGCTCAGAAATGTTCGGCGGCACGGCTTGGCAATCGATGCGGGTTCACTGCCGCACAGGCAGCTCAGAAAGCATGTATCGCTCTGCCGACGTGGTAGCTCCGGTTCACTGCCGCACAGGCAGCTCAGAAAAAATCAGCGCGGCTCAGGGCAGCATGGCGCAGGTTCACTGCCGCACAGGCAGCTCAGAAATCAATACTGTCCCCGGAACCCCGGATGGCGAAGTTCACTGCCGCACAGGCAGCTCAGAAAATCCCTGAAATGCTTTGAGCTACTTCAACACCGTTCACTGCCGCACAGGCAGCTCAGAAATTTTCGGCGATGGCCTGCTTCCCTGTGAGCGCGTTCACTGCCGCACAGGCAGCTCAGAAATTGAGCGCTCGGACGATCCGGATATGTTTGATGTTCACTGCCGCACAGGCAGCTCAGAAAGCAATTATCGGCGCAATGGCCGGTATCGAGTAGTTCACTGCCGCACAGGCAGCTCAGAAACGTTCGAATACTAGACTGGCGCGTTAGCAGGCGTTCACTGCCGCACAGGCAGCTCAGAAAAATTTGCTCTGATCCAAAACGGCTATTGTGTGGTTCACTGCCGCACAGGCAGCTCAGAAAAAGCGGCAGGCCGCGAAGGCTCTGCTGCAAGAGTTCACTGCCGCACAGGCAGCTCAGAAAACGAACACGGCGCGCTTGCATGATTGCGTAGCGTTCACTGCCGCACAGGCAGCTCAGAAATTGGTGGTGGCGGTGGTGCGTGGCGCGTTCTGGTTCACTGCCGCACAGGCAGCTCAGAAATCAACGCCGTACGGGTTGATATCGACGAAACCGTTCACTGCCGCACAGGCAGCTCAGAAAATCCTCCGACTGCCCGGCGAATCCGGGCTCACGTTCACTGCCGCACAGGCAGCTCAGAAAGAGCCGTTTGTTGCAACCAGCACGATTTCGGTGTTCACTGCCGCACAGGCAGCTCAGAAACGATTGAAACGCGGCTCGCCCGCGCTGAGCGGGTTCACTGCCGCACAGGCAGCTCAGAAATAAACGGCATCATGGTCGAGTTCGGAGAGACAGTTCACTGCCGCACAGGCAGCTCAGAAAAGTAGGTTGCGCAGTCTGCATCTGCTGCTGCGGTTCACTGCCGCACAGGCAGCTCAGAAAATCATGCCGGCTAACTGCGATGGAACGGCAGCGTTCACTGCCGCACAGGCAGCTCAGAAAGCTTGGTGCTGTGCGCACGCACCGCAGCAACCGTTCACTGCCGCACAGGCAGCTCAGAAAAGACAGTGTATGTAGGCGCTGATGAGGTTATCGTTCACTGCCGCACAGGCAGCTCAGAAAACGTTGGCTTGCTGTTGGGTAGCGGTTACCAGGTTCACTGCCGCACAGGCAGCTCAGAAATTTGGGCGCTGCCGCCTATGCCCGCGTGATGCGTTCACTGCCGCACAGGCAGCTCAGAAAATGTCCATATTGATCCTTCTGCAATACCGTTAGTTCACTGCCGCACAGGCAGCTCAGAAAGCCCGTGCCGTGGCAAGCGGGTTGTCGTACTTGTTCACTGCCGCACAGGCAGCTCAGAAACATCTTTCCGTTCCGGTGCTGCGTCTATTTTGGTTCACTGCCGCACAGGCAGCTCAGAAAACCAGCGGCCAGCTCCGGCCTTGGCCGGCCATGTTCACTGCCGCACAGGCAGCTCAGAAAATCACCGGCGCAGGCCGATACGTGCGCTTCAGGTTCACTGCCGCACAGGCAGCTCAGAAAATGAACATGCTTGCCATCTGCCCGATGCTTACGTTCACTGCCGCACAGGCAGCTCAGAAATACTCCGACGCCGTGGCCAGCAGCCATGAACAGTTCACTGCCGCACAGGCAGCTCAGAAATCGCGCAGGCGACAGCGCTGGGCGCCAGTGAGGTTCACTGCCGCACAGGCAGCTCAGAAAGCCTCTAAAATGGTCCTCGGAGTGCTCATGCGGTTCACTGCCGCACAGGCAGCTCAGAAAAGCATCGTTTGCGATGCAACCGGGCTCTGTAAGTTCACTGCCGCACAGGCAGCTCAGAAAAGCCGGCGCGTTGGAGCGTTGGTTCGAGTTCCGTTCACTGCCGCACAGGCAGCTCAGAAAGTTCGGCTCGGCAGCGCCGTACCCGCCAGTTCGTTCACTGCCGCACAGGCAGCTCAGAAATTTTGGTTTCCGTTACGCTACACTTCCCAACAGTTCACTGCCGCACAGGCAGCTCAGAAAAGTGGGCGCCGATTTCGCCCGGTTCCGCTGGTGTTCACTGCCGCACAGGCAGCTCAGAAAATGAGCTTGCCGCGCTCTGTGTGCCGATTGCCGTTCACTGCCGCACAGGCAGCTCAGAAAGTCTGAGTCAAGGAGAAGCCACGTCATAACGGGTTCACTGCCGCACAGGCAGCTCAGAAAGAGAAAAGCCAGCGCCATCATGCTGGTTAGCGGTTCACTGCCGCACAGGCAGCTCAGAAATTCAGGAAGAGCTAGCGTTTATCAAGCGCAAAGTTCACTGCCGCACAGGCAGCTCAGAAAATCCCACGCCTTGCGAATCTGCGCCAATTCGCGTTCACTGCCGCACAGGCAGCTCAGAAAGCTTCGATGGCCTGATCGCGGAGGGCGCCGAAGTTCACTGCCGCACAGGCAGCTCAGAAATGACCAACGCTGACCTGACCGGCGCTGACCTGGTTCACTGCCGCACAGGCAGCTCAGAAATTGAATGGCTAGTTAGCTGGCAAACGAGGATCGTTCACTGCCGCACAGGCAGCTCAGAAAACCGCCACCACCACCGCCAAGAAACAGCAAATGTTCACTGCCGCACAGGCAGCTCAGAAATGAGCGGTACCATTCTGCGCCATGCCGCACTGGTTCACTGCCGCACAGGCAGCTCAGAAAGGCACACAGCTTGCCGTCTAGCGGCGCGTGGCGTTCACTGCCGCACAGGCAGCTCAGAAATGAAGCGGCAGCAATTGAAGCTGCTGCGGGAAGTTCACTGCCGCACAGGCAGCTCAGAAATGCTGCGCGGCGGTGAGCGATTGCGCGGCCAAGTTCACTGCCGCACAGGCAGCTCAGAAATCCTGGCCGGATGCCGTGACGCCACAGCATGGGTTCACTGCCGCACAGGCAGCTCAGAAAGCTATCGACCCGGGCTGTGGAGTTGATCGCGCGTTCACTGCCGCACAGGCAGCTCAGAAAAGTTCAACGCGGGCGCGCACCCAGCCGGCACAGTTCACTGCCGCACAGGCAGCTCAGAAAGAGCGCGAGACCGCCATTACTGCCCGCGAGGCGTTCACTGCCGCACAGGCAGCTCAGAAACAAACGTGGCCTTGACTTGCGCCTCGCTCAGCAGTTCACTGCCGCACAGGCAGCTCAGAAATTCACCCCAGCGCGGCCGTTCCTCGGTTTTTCGTTCACTGCCGCACAGGCAGCTCAGAAAGAGTTGGGTGCACGGCAAAGCGGTAGATCGGTGTTCACTGCCGCACAGGCAGCTCAGAAATGCTCAAACACCAATCGCAACAGAGTCATCTCGTTCACTGCCGCACAGGCAGCTCAGAAAACAAAGTCGCACCACGCCATGCGCACGCCTGCGTTCACTGCCGCACAGGCAGCTCAGAAATTTGGGCGCTGCCGCCTATGCCCGCGTGATGCGTTCACTGCCGCACAGGCAGCTCAGAAAAGGGTGAGCCGCACGCGACCGTCGCTAAGCGAGTTCACTGCCGCACAGGCAGCTCAGAAACAATCGCCGGCAGCGTAAGCGGCCTGCATGTTGTTCACTGCCGCACAGGCAGCTCAGAAATGGCGCGACCTGTGCGATCGCGTGGCCAAGCAGTTCACTGCCGCACAAGCAGCTCAGAAAGGAAATGCTTTGGCCGGTGCCTACGCCGGTAAGTTCACTGCCGCACAGGCAGCTCAGAAAGAGAAAGCCACTGGCTGCCCGAGTTGGGTACAGTTCACTGCCGCACAGGCAGCTCAGAAAGGATTCGGCCATTTACCTCGCCCACGGCGAGAGTTCACTGCCGCACAGGCAGCTCAGAAATAAAATGATGGCTAACTTTTCATTCGCTGCGAGTTCACTGCCGCACAGGCAGCTCAGAAATGCTCAAACACCAACCGCAACAGAGTCATCTCGTTCACTGCCGCACAGGCAGCTCAGAAAGAGCTGGTGTGTATTACGTGTTAGGCATCACGGTTCACTGCCGCACAGGCAGCTCAGAAACAGTGCAAAGCAGATCCGCGCGATCTCATCGTGTTCACTGCCGCACAGGCAGCTCAGAAAGTATCAGGCACCCAGGCGCCGCCGCGCACGAAGTTCACTGCCGCACAGGCAGCTCAGAAAACTGGCATCATGCCGCCTTCGCGCTCTCGAATGTTCACTGCCGCACTGAACCGCCCCGGGTTCCGTGGAGGCTGTTTGGTTTAAGTCAGGCTTCCACCTTGGCTGCCTGGCTGGCGAGTTGCCGGTAGTAGTTTGCCTCGGCCTC
>PGZE01000086.1 GCA_002840015.1 Gammaproteobacteria bacterium HGW-Gammaproteobacteria-2
GGGGTATCAGATCGCTGATCCGCGCACGCTGTGTGCCCGTTCTCAGTCGGCCTGCAACAGCACGAACTCATCGAGTGACCTGTCGGCGTTTACCAATGCGGGCGGCGGGGGTAGGCAGCAAAACAACGGGCGAACGAGCGGAAACGGCCCTACCGGACGGCGTGGTACCAACAGCAACGATTCCAGTAACACGGAAGCACCGGGTGGGCGGAACAATGCTTTTCTCCTGCCGCCTGCAAAAGCGGTGATTGAGAGTCGTGCGGATCGAGCGGAAGGTTTGATTGCCAACTCAGCGGGTGATGTGTTTGGCGGTTTCATCAATGCGCAGAAGGAGTTTATCAAGGCGTACTTTCAAGGGATTGCGGAAGATGGCCCTGGCGCAATCGTTGCAGGGCCGATTGGGCCGGCCATCAGGCTTCGTAGCTTGGCGGGAGCACGGCTTGCGCGGTTAGGTATACCCGCTGAAGAGGCTGTAGCGTTAGAATTAGGGTTAGATGCCAGATTTGGCGTTGCGTATGCTCACAGAAAATCGACAGCCGCAAGACTGTTTTTGGCAACTCATAGCCACCACTATTTATCCTTCATACCGTAGAGGAGATTGCACGTGAAGAACTGGCTCTTTCTGGCTATTGCAATATTTGGTGAGGTCGTCGCAACTTCCGCACTGAAGTCCAGCCATGGATTCACCAAGTTAGTTCCTTCTGTTGTAGTTGTGGCTGGCTACGGGCTTGCGTTCTATTTCCTCTCTCTCGCAATCAAGTCCATCCCGGTCGGCATTGCTTATGCTGTTTGGGCTGGCCTCGGCATCGTACTTGTGGCAGCTATCGCTTGGATCTTCCATGGCCAGAAACTAGACTTGTGGGCGTTCGTTGGCATGGGACTTATCGTTAGTGGCGTCGCCGTTCTAAATCTGCTATCCAAGGTCAGCGCACATTGATCGGGCTGGCATCTAACAATTCATTCAAGCCGACGCCGCTTCGCGGCGCGGCTTAATTCAGGTGTTAGCCCGCAACATCGGCCCCGGCCGTGCCACCATCCCCGGAAGCGGGCCAGGCGGCTTCCGTGTTCCTGATTTCGATCCGACAGTAACGATTCCGCAGTTCGGTATTCTGGTGGAGGTGAAAGGTGGATCCTCGCCGCTTCGATTAACGCCTCAGCTACGTGATTTGAAAAAGTTCGCTGACGAAAACAACGGGATACTTGTGATACATACAAATCGTCCGCCTGCTGGCAGGCTCAAGGAGCTTGTGGCGGAGCAACAAATCATGGTTGTCCCCATCCCATGAAGCTACTCCCGTCTAGCGACCATACGCTGACTGCCAGGATCGTCCTTCAGCGTGAACTTGCGGGTGCCGACTTCGACCGTCTCCAGAACCTGCTGCACAGGCGCGCCGCTTCGTGGTCGTCGCGGCTTCGACTGGAGATCGATAACAAGGTAAAGGTCGATCTCAAGCAACCGGGCGCGGTGCGGGCGGTGGCCGAGCGCGAGACGAGCACAACCGCGAGCGGCAGGCGTTTGGGTGGCCCCTCCTTTGTCGGAGCCTATCCGAGCCTCGAGTGTCACGTCTCCGTAGACAGCATGCCGATTGTCTGGATGCGCACCGGCTCGCTGAGACTGGGGAACAGTATCTCGTTCGTCGCACACGCGGACGAAATCGAAGGGATGTCGGCCGCGCACTGGATCTACCAGGTTTTCATGGAGATGGTTGAGACGTTCGAACCACTTTGGGGTGCGGTCAGCAGCCATCCGGAATACGAAGCCAAGGTGATGGGGGTGTTTCCAAGCGATTCGTCAACGCCCGGGGCTTGGGGCGCGGTGGGTTACGATTTCGGCCGTGCTTTGCCGGGCCTTTTCTGGCTCAACTTCTTTGGCCCGCGTTACGTGGAATTGATTGGCCGCGAACGCCTGCTTGGTGCGCCTGCCGTTGAAGCACGGGAAGTCGGTCGCGGCGTGCTTGTTGTTACGCGTAGCGATCCGCATGATTGGAGTTCTGAGAACGCACGTCGCTCGCTGGAGGAAGTGCTTGGCCATATTGGCCGCCAGTTTTTCTTTTCCAAGGCCGAACCTGACGCCCCGCGTGTCGCACCTGACTGGAGTGAGGCGTTTGGATCAGCGCCAGATCCGCGAGCATCAAGGTTAGAACACGATGTTGAACGGATAGTGGAGTATCTGGGGCAGATGGCGGGCTCGTTCCTCGAGTCCCAAGGCGAGTTCTGGCCCTTTGGCTGCACGGTCGGTCTGGATGGCGAACTTACACCGACTACAGCGCTTGGCGATGAAGAAACCGACACTGTCCAAGCCGCCGAGTTGCTTGAAAAGTCCATCAGGGCCGGCGCCGAACACGGTCGCATCAGGGCCGCAGGGATATGCAAGGACGTTCGCCTTCGCCACCGCGACGGTAGCGCCCAGGACGCCATCGACATCGGTGTCGATCTTCGGGAGGGCGAGCCCGTGCGCGTGATCTACCCCTACCGGCGAACGGCAAGTGGGGCATACGAGTTCGAGGAGCCGACGCGAGAGATTCCCGATATGCTTTTGTTCCCCGGTGTCACGTCCGATCTATCCACACACACGAAATCGGCTTCGAACTGAGAATTAACGGGGCGAGGTGGTTGAGTTGAACGGAGCTGGCTTGTTTTGATCGCACTCGCGCAGCAGTCCCGATCACGGCGGCGTCGGCAACGCACATCCTCCGCGTGGCAGGGTAATCGCAGCAGCCCGATCTTCACCCGCATCACCGGTTTTGATCTGGTCGGCCGGCCGCTGGGCAAGACCAGCCCCGCCGATGGCGACGACGGCAACGCCAGCCGCGTGACCACGTAC
>PGZE01000087.1:0-1131 GCA_002840015.1 Gammaproteobacteria bacterium HGW-Gammaproteobacteria-2
CCGCGCAACCTCAGCGCCAGCGACGGCGTGCGCGAATACTCCGCGCTGTGGTCGCCGGACGGCAACCAGATTGCCTGGATCGTCGATGGCCGCGACGGACAGAGCCTGGTGCTGGCCGATCAGCACGGCAAGCCGGCGGCGAAACGCTACCCGCTGGGGCCGCATTTCTACACCCTGCTGGCCTGGCACGCGCAAACCAAGCGGATCGCGTTCGCCGACAATCACCTCGGCCTGCACAGTATCGATCTGGGCAGCGGCAGCATCACCGACATCGCCACCGGCGCGCGCCGCGACAACGTCGAAGCCGCGTTTTCACCCGATGGCCAGTGGCTGGCCTACACCCGCGAGCAGCCCAACTTCAATCGCGACCTGTATTTGTACGCATTCGCCAGCGGCAAATCGCAGCGGGTCAGCGACGGCATGGCCGACGTTGCCGCGCCGGCATTCAGCCGTGACGGCAAGGTGCTGTACTTCGCCGCCTCCACCAACTCCGGGCCGATCCAGGTGGGCCTGAACATGAGCAGCCAGGAGCGGCCCTACCGCGCCGGGATTTACGCCGCCGTGCTCACCGCTGATGGTCGCTCGCCACTGGCGCCGCGCAGTGGCGATGAGAACGCCGCCGACGACAAGGCCGATGCCGACAAAGACAAAAAAGACGACAAGGCCGCCGACAAGAAGCCCGCGCCAGTGAACATCGCGCTGACCGACATCGGCCAACGCATCGTCAGCCTGCCGGTGCCGGAAGGCAATTACAGCCTGTTGCAAATGGGCAGTGACGGCAACCTGTATTTTCTGGAACAGCCGCAAGCCGGCGCCACCGTGGCGCCACCAGAGACCCCGCCAGAGACCGGCAGCCAGTTGCGTCGCTTCGCGTTCAAGAGCAGCGAGCTGAGCACGGTACTGAAGGATCTCAGCGACTTCCGGATCAGCGCCGACGGCAAGCAGGTGCTCGTGCGCCTGCCCGCTGACAAGCTGGCGATCGCCGAGCTGGGCAAGGACAAGGAACTCAAGACCGAACCCGTTGACCTTGCGGGCCTGCGCCTGCGCATCGACCCGCGCCGCGAGTGGGCGCAGATTTTCGACGACGTGTGGCGCATGGAAAAGGAATACTTCTACGCCGACAATCTGCAC
>PGZE01000087.1:1205-3964 GCA_002840015.1 Gammaproteobacteria bacterium HGW-Gammaproteobacteria-2
CGCCGAGTTGCAAGCCGGCCATAACCGTGTCGGCGGCGGCGATGTGTACAAGGCCAACGGCGCCAAGGTCGGGCTGCTCGGCGCCAACTTCAGCATCGAGAACGGCCACTACCGCATCGACCGCGTCTATGACGGCGAACGCTGGAACCCGTTCCTGCGCGGACCGCTGGCAGTACCTGGCAACGAGGCCCGCGCGGGCGAATACCTGCTCGCTATTGCCGGCCAGCCGCTGGGCGCCAGCGACAACCTGTTCGCACGATTGCAGAACACCATCGGCCAACAACTCACCCTGCGCGTGGGCCCGCATGCCGACGGTCGCAACGCACGCGACATCGTAGTGCTGCCAATCGCCTCGGAAACCGAACTGCGGCTGTGGAGCTGGGTGGAAGGCAATCGCCGCTGGGTCGATCAAGCCAGCGGCGGCAAGGTTGGCTACATCTACCTGCCCAATACCGCCGGTGCCGGTTACACCTTCTTCAACCGCATGTTCTTCAACCAGATCGACAAGCAGGCGCTGATCATCGATGAGCGCGGCAACGGCGGCGGTCAGGCCGCCAATTACATCGTCGAAATGCTCAGCCGCCGGCATCTGTCGGGCTGGAAGGATCGCGACGGCCTGCCCTACAACACCCCGGCCGGCGCGTTGCACGGGCCCAAGCTGATGATGATCGATCAGGACGCCGGTTCCGGCGGCGACTACCTGCCGTATGCGTTCCGCGAGCTCGGCATCGGCCCACTGCTGGGCACCCGCACCTGGGGCGGCCTGATCGGCATCTACACCAACCCGCCACTGGTCGACGGCGGCACGCTTACCGTGCCGTTCTTCCGCTTCTACGACACCAACGGCCAATGGAGCGTCGAAAACGAAGGCGTGGCGCCGGACATCGCGGTGGAACTCGATCCGCTGGCGAGCAATGCCGGTCGCGACAGCCAGCTTGAACGCGCCAGCGCGGAAATCCTGAAGATGCTGGAGATCTACCGCGACGACGTGCCACGGCAGCCGCCGCCGTTGCCGACGCAACTGGGGCGCTGAAGCTAACGGCAATCCCTTATGTTGCGCCTCCGGCTTTCATCACGTCGCAGGCGCAGCAGGGCTGCGCATCATCGACTTGCCAGTGCATGGTGCAGCGCTGTGGGAGCCTGCCTTACAGGCGAACAATCGCGCAAAAACTTCGCGGGCAAGGCCCGCTCCCACAAAAGCAGGGGCGACGCCTTCGCAAAACGGCACGTAACCCTCGCCGCACGGCACAGCACCATCACGGCACCACCCACCGCATGAAAAAAGCCCCGGCAAGACCGGGGCTTTTCGTTCCTGCAAGAAGCAGGCAGATGCTTATTTCTGGTAACGCTTGCGGAAGCGATCAACGCGACCACTGGTGTCGAGCATCTTCTGCTTGCCGGTATAGAACGGGTGCGAATGCGACGAGACTTCCACCTTGATCAGCGGGTACTCGTTGCCGTCTTCCCACTTGATCTTGTCCTTGCTGGACAAGGTGGAGCGGGTCAGGAAGGAGAAGTCGCAGGACACGTCCTGGAACACCACTTCCTGGTACTGCGGATGGATATCGGGCTTCATTCTGGCTTGTCCGGCACAACGGTTAAGACGGGCATTGTAGCGGTTCCGACCCGGCAAAGGCAAGTTCGACTGCTACGGCCAGGATCTTTCCGTGTTGCCGGATGGATTCCCGAACCTATTAACGCTGTCGATCACTTACCTAGTTCTACTGTGTTATCTAATTTCTTGTATCCACGCGCCTCCCGCAGCACGGACAACAGAGCAGAGATCGCGCGATAGCTCTTGCCAGTCGGAAGCGACAGCCATGTAGGTCGAGTTAGCGCAGCGTAACCCGACACTCCTGCATTACCTCACTGGATGCGCTGCTTCACGCCGGCCACGTGGGTCGGGTTAGCGCAGCGTAACCCGACATTCCGGATGCTGCCAACGCTCGCATGGCTGCGCCATCCGGGCCGACCAGACGCACATTTTCTCCGTCGCTTTCACTCATGACCGATGCCTTCGATCTCCATGATTCCACCCCCCCAATCCGAAGGGTAAATGCCTGCCGCTACGTAACGATGAAAACTGCTATACGGCCACTCTCCGGACGTGGATGAATAGCGGTGCTTGACGGGGTTGTAATGGATGTAATCAACGTGACGTTCAAAATCCGCTTCATCACGAAGAGCATGCTCCCAGTAGCGATGCTGCCAGATAGCCTGTTCACGTTTGTTCTGCCTTGCCTGATTCGGGCGGACGCGGAGACTGGCGTCGCAATGTTTGGTAAACCACGTTTTGATGAGCCGCCAGCGGGTTGCAAAATCCTGATCGCCGGGCGGCAACGTCCAGATGCAGTGGAGATGATCCGGCATCACGACAATGGCATCGACATGGAAAGGCCGCCGGGCTCTGATGGCTTTGAACGCACAACGCAGGGTGTCGACATTATTTTTGTCAGTAAAAAGTGCCCTCCGATTTTCCGTCACCAAAGTGAAGAAAAATGAACCCCCAGGGATGAATGCGCGGCGGTATTTCATCGGTTGACCTCGTCGGGTTACGCTACGCTAACCCGACCTACGGCGGGCATCACTGCATGACCTCGCTGGATGCGTTGCTCCACGTCAGCCACGTAGGTCGGGCTCCTTGCGCTGTAGCCGCAGCGACACGGTCGGCCCGCAGAGCGGAGTGGCCCACTCGCGCCAACACAGCAAGCCACGTAGGTCGGGTTAGCGCAGCGTAACCCGACATTCCGAATTGGGCA
>PGZE01000088.1 GCA_002840015.1 Gammaproteobacteria bacterium HGW-Gammaproteobacteria-2
GGTCAGCGCGCCGAGCCGCACCTGCCAATCGTCTGCGAACACCAGTTCGCAGTGCATCGCCGGGGCATCGCCGTATTCCAGGGTCATTTCTCCGACCGAATCGAAGCCGGCATAGGCTTCACTGAGCGTTTCCAGCAGCGTGCGCTTGTAACCGCTATCCGGGTTATCGAGGTGTTCGCCCTTGGTTTCCAGCACCAGGATTCGCTCGATTTCGCCATCGGTGCGTATGGCAGCGAGCAGGTCGGGGTAGACCTTGTGCCGGCGCCAGCCCTGCAAACCGTACTGCTGCCGGGCCACATTGCGAAACCACCACTTCGTCGCGGCCTTCCTGTCGAGGTAACAGGCCACATCGCGCTCCAGAGTGTTGAGGCCATCCTCGGTTGCCGGCACCAGCAGGCTGCGTTCGACCACATTGCCATCTTCGCGCACCAAGGGCCGCAACGGCTTGGCCAGCAGCGCCTCTATCGATTCGGGCACGCGGTAGTTGTGGCCGTCGGTGCGCAGGCAAAAGCGTACCCGGCCCGCTGCGATTTGTTTGCGAAAGACCGCCTCCGCCAGTTGGTCCAGTTGGCCTTGCAGGTGGCGCCGCAGTTCATCCACCACCAAGCCGATCCGGCCACCCAGCTTCGCCACATCGACGCCGGCTGCGGTCAGGCCATGGATCAGGCGACCCACCAGTTCGCGTGCCTGCCAGGCATTGGGTACCAGATCGCTGATCGCGCGGCACACCTGCACTGGATCGAAACCGGCAGCCTCCGCCATCGCCGTGTTTTCGCGTACTTCCAGCAAGGCGTGGTCGGCACGCAGGCCGATCCGCAGCACCTGCGATTGCGCCGCATCGCTGCCGCTGGCCAGCCGTGCAGCGAGCGCATCGAGGCCAATCGACAACGGCTCGGTGCGCGCCAGAATATCCATTTCGTAATCCAGTTCGCGATCGCTGCCATCTTCCACCCAGCGCACCAGCGGCAAGAAGATGCGCAAGGATTGCAGGCCATTGCGTCGGGTGAGCGTGGTCGCTTCGATGCCCTCGCCAGCGCCGCCGCTGTCGCGCACATGCTGGATTAGATCGCCCATGCCGTCCTGTTCCAGCCCGTGCTTGATCGCGTCGATCACCTCGCGGGTCTTGCTGTGCGCACACAGCACGTAGCACTCGTCCAGCGCGGCGATGCCGGTTTTTTCGGTATCGGGCTGGCGCAGGATACGCCCGATCAACTGGGTCATCGCGCCGCGGCTGCTCACCGGCGCCAGCGAGCACAGCACATAGGCGAACGGACAATCCCAGCCCTCCTGCAACGCCTGCTTGGTGATGATGAATCGGGTCGGGTTGGTGGCGCGCAGCAGATCCTGCCGTTCGGGTGTTTTCAGGTCGTCCTGCTCGGCGCTCTT
Source organism: Gammaproteobacteria bacterium HGW-Gammaproteobacteria-2 (assembly GCA_002840015.1). GTDB lineage: Bacteria > Pseudomonadota > Gammaproteobacteria > Xanthomonadales > Xanthomonadaceae. Next base: position 1,387 of record PGZE01000088.1, read on the forward strand.
GATCGCAATCTGGTCGTCGCGCACGCCGAGCGTTTGCAGGTATTCCAGCGCATCGAGCGCGTGTACATGGTGGCCGTCGCGCTGATCCTTGCCGGTGCGCTCCACCTGCACCAGACAGATCGGGCGCAGGTAGCGCGCGCACTCGGATTGCAGGCGTTCGGCATCGGCTTGCAGTGCATCCAGCCGTTGCAGCGCATCGCGCAAACAACCACGCCAGTCGTTGCCGGGTTTCACTGCCACGTTGATCGGCAGCTTGATCATGTTTTCCTTGTCCAGATCTACTCCGCGCACATCGCACAACCAGTTGCTGTACACCGGTGGGGTATCGCGCAGGCGATCCGCCGGGGTCGCCGACAACTCCAGCACGAAGCTCGGGTTGAAGCCGTACAGGGTGTCCATCGCCAACGTCGAATAGCCCTTGTGGCCCTCATCGAGCACCACGATCGGGCGGATCGCGCGCAGCGCATTGCCCAGCGAATCCTTGACCACATGCCAATGCAACATCACGTCGGAATAGGCATCGAGATTGGGCACTTCGGCCAGCCAACGATCCTGCTCGGGCTTGTCATCGGCAGCCGGGAAGAAGCCATGCACATTGCCGCGATCGCGGAACAGACGCAGCGACTCCTTCGTTTCTCGATTGGCCGATTGCAGCATCAACAGCATCACGCACAACTGCGAGTCCACTTCGGCGCGGCTGAGCGGATCGTCCTTGTCCAGAATCCGGGTGCGCCCGCCGCTGGCTTGATCGAGGATATGGCGATACGGGTGTTCGCGGTCGCGCAGTGCCTTGCGGGTCTGCGCGTAGATCGCCTCGTTGGGGCATATCCACAACACGAAGCCGGTACGCGTGCGCTGCCACTGGTCGAGAATGCGCGACACCGCTGACGCTGCCAGCAGGGTCTTGCCGCCACCGGTCGGCACTTTCAGGCAGATCGACGGCACCGGCCGGCCGATGCCATCGCGGCGCGGGCTGAACGGGACCGCCGCACGCAGGGCCGGTAGCTTGCCCGCTGCCTGCATCGCCGCCCATGCGGCAGCGCTGAAGTCCGGCACGTCCAGATTGAGCTCCGGGTTGGCAGCGGCCATCTGCGCGATCTTGTCGGCGCGCTCGCGCTGCTCCACCAATGCGCCCAGATAATCACCCAATGTGCCCAGCACTGCTTGCTGGAAGTCCTTCAGTTTCATGTCTCGATTCCGTGGATGCTGCGGCACCACTCAGCGTTTGAAAATCGCTTCCGGCACCGCTGGTCGCCCACAGGGTGGGCTCCTACAGGGAGTGTTCGTGGTGCTTTTGTGAGAGCGATGCGAGCGACGAAAAGCGCAGCATCACGACGCATTTGTGGGAGCGCACCCTGTGCGCGACAC
>PGZE01000031.1 GCA_002840015.1 Gammaproteobacteria bacterium HGW-Gammaproteobacteria-2
GCTGCTCGACCAGGGTCAGGCGGGCGACAACGCGGGTCTGCTGCTGCGCGGCACCAAGCGCGACGACGTGGAGCGTGGCCAGGTGCTGGCCAAGCCCGGTTCGATCACCCCGCACACCGAGTTCGAGGCCGAGGTGTATGTGCTGTCGAAGGATGAAGGCGGCCGTCATACCCCGTTCTTCAAGGGTTACCGCCCGCAGTTCTACTTCCGCACCACGGACGTGACCGGCGCGGTGACGCTGCCCGAGGGTGTCGAGATGGTGATGCCGGGCGACAACATCAAGATGGTGGTGGCGCTGATTGCGCCGATCGCGATGGACGAAGGTCTGCGTTTTGCGATCCGCGAAGGTGGCCGCACCGTCGGCGCCGGCGTGGTAGCCAAGGTCATCAAGTAAGTTTTGCTCACGGAGGCTGGGGCGATTGATCCCAGCCTCGTCGCTCTTTCAACACGATTAACCAGGAATTTGCCATGGCGGACCAAAAGATTCGCATTCGGCTCAAAGCTTTCGATCATCGTCTGATTGATCGTTCGGCCAGCGAGATCGTAGAGACAGCACGTCGTACCGGTGCCCAGGTACGCGGCCCGATCCCGTTGCCGACCAAGATTGAGCGTTACACCATCCTGGTATCGCCGCACGTCGACAAAGATGCGCGCGACCAGTACGAGACCCGCACGCACAAGCGCGTGCTGGACATTGTCGACCCCAACGACAAAACCGTCGACGCGCTGATGAAGCTCGAGTTGGCGGCTGGCGTTGACGTCCAGATCAAGCTGTACTGAGGCTAGAACCATGACTATCGGTATCGTTGGCCGCAAATGCGGTATGAGCAGGGTGTTCACTGAGGATGGTCGGTCAATTCCGGTCACTCTTATCGAGGCATCCCCAAATCGAATCACCCAAATCAAGACCGTTGAGGTCGATGGCTACAGCGCGTTGCAGGTAACTGCCGGCAGCAAGCGTGCAGCACTGATCAACAAACCGCTTGCGGGTCATTACGCCAAAGCGAAGGTCGAGGCTGGTCGTGGCTTGTGGGAGTTCCGTGTTGACCCCGCTGAAGTGACCAACCATACAGTTGGTGGCGAGTTGCGTGCCGATGCGTTCACGGTTGGACAGATCGTTGACGTGACCGGTACCACCAAGGGCAAAGGCTTTCAGGGCACGATCAAGCGCTGGAACTTCACCATGGGTGATGCCACCCACGGTAACTCGTTGTCGCATCGCTCACCGGGCTCCATCGGTCAGCGGCAGACACCAGGTCGTGTGTTCCCGGGCAAAAAGATGTCGGGCCACATGGGCGCCGTGCAGCAAACCACCCAGGGTCTGGAAGTGGTCAAGGTAGACGTCGAACGCGGCCTGCTCGCGATCCGCGGCGCGGTTCCCGGTGCTCCGGGTGGCAACGTCATCGTGCGTCCCACGAGCAAGGGCTGAGGAGAGTCGAGATGGAACTTGCCGTAATTGGTAGCAGCCAGAAGCTGTCGGTGTCTGACGCGATCTTTGCTCGCGAGTTCAGCGAGCCACTGGTGCATCAGGTTGTAGTTGCGTACCGCAACGGTGGTCGTGCCGGCACCAAGGCGCAAAAGACGCGTTCCGAGGTGAATGGCACCACCAAGAAGTTCAAGAAGCAAAAGGGCGGTGGTGCGCGCCACGGCAGCTACAAGGCGCCGATCTTCGTTGGCGGTGGCGTTACTTTTGCTGCCAAGCCGCGCGATCATTCGGAGAAGGTCAACCGCAAGATGTATCGCGCAGCGATGGCCGCGATCCTTTCCGAGTTGAATCGTCTGGGCCGTTTGATGGTGGTCGAGAGCTTCGAGCTTGAAACACCACGCACACGTGACCTTGTTGCCAAATTGGCGGAACTGGGTGTAACCACTCCGCTGATTGTTACCGAGAGCGGTACCGAGGCGCTGTATCTGGCAGCGCGCAATTTGCCTTATGTCGAAGTGCGTGATGTCCAGGGCATGGATCCGGTGTCGCTGGTCGGCTCGGAATATGTCGTGATTACCGCGGAAGCGGTCAAGAAAGTTGAGGAGTGGTTGGCATGAGCAGCGCGAAGATTCTCAGCGTGCTTCGCGCCCCGCGCGTGTCTGAAAAGACGGCCCGGTTGCAAGAAGCATCCAACCAGTAGGCCGCGGTAGAGCAGTTGTTCAACGTCAAGGTTGAGGCGGTCAATGTTCTTAACGTCAAGGGGAAGGTCAAGTCCTTCCGCTTCCGTGAAGGACGCCGCAACGACTGGCGCAAGGCATACGTTCGTTTGGCCGAAGGCCAGACGATCGACGTGATGGCCAAGGCCTGAGGCAGAATCCCATGGCATTGATGACATTTAAACCCACATCTCCTGGCCGTCGCGCCATGGTGCGTGTGGTAACCCCGGATCTTCACAAGGGCCGCCCGCATGCGCCGCTTGTCGAGAGCAAATCCAACACCGGTGGCCGTAACCACCACGGTCGAATCACCACCCGGCATATCGGTGGCGGCCACAAGCAGAATTATCGTCTGATCGATTTCAAGCGCGACAAGGAAGGCATCCCGGCGCGCGTGGAACGTATCGAGTACGATCCCAATCGTACGGCGCATATTGCGCTGGTGTGCTATGCCGACGGCGAGCGACGTTACATCATCGCCCCCAAGGGCATGAAGGCGGGCGATCAAGTGATTGCGGGCAGTGATGCTCCAATCAAGACCGGCAACTCGCTGCCGCTGCGCAACATGCCGGTTGGATCGACCGTGCATTGCATCGAGATGCGCCCGGGCAAGGGTGCGCAGTTGGCACGTGCTGCTGGTGCCTCGGCGCAGTTGATCTCACGCGAGCAGGGTTACGCAACGATTCGTTTGCGTTCCGGTGAAATGCGCAAGGTGCCGATCGAATGCCGTGCAACCATCGGCGAGGTCAGCAACTCCGAGCACAACCTGGAGAAGCTGGGCAAGGCTGGTGCAAGCCGTTGGCGCGGCATCAAGCCGACCGTCCGTGGCGCAGCGATGAACCCGGTTGACCATCCGCACGGTGGTGGTGAGGCACGTGCCGGCCAGGGTAACCCGCATCCGGTATCGCCTTGGGGCACTCCGGCCAAGGGTTACAAGACTCGCAAGAACAAGCGTACGACGAAGTTCATCGTCCGCGATCGCAGGGGTTGATAGGTAAAGCCATGTCCCGATCACTAAAGAAAGGCCCGTTCATCGACCACCACCTGGCAAAAAAGGTGGATGTCGCGGTAGCCGCAAATAACAAGCGTCCGATCAAGACCTGGTCGCGCCGCTCCATGATCCTGCCGGAAATGGTGGGTCTCACCCTCGCCATCCACAATGGCCGTGCGCATGTGCCGATTCTCGTCAACGAGAACATGGTCGGCCACAAGCTCGGCGAGTTCGCTTTGACGCGCACCTTCAAAGGGCACGGCGGCGACAAGAAGTCGGGCAAGTAAGGAGTATGGCCATGGAAGCGAAAGCCGTTCTGCGCACTGCGCGCATCTCGCCACAAAAAGCGCGTCTGGTTGCCGACCAGGTGCGTGGTTTACCAGCCGCTCGAGCGCTGGCACTGCTCAAGTACAGCGACAAAAAAGCCGCTCACCTGATTTACAAGGTGTTGTGGTCGGCGCTGGCAAATGCGGAAAACAATGAAGGTGCTGACGCCGATGATCTCAAGGTCGCCAGCATTTTTGTCGATGAAGGTCCGGCATTGAAGCGGTTTGCTGCACGGGCAAAGGGCCGGGGCACCCGGATCATCAAGCGTACCAGCCACATTACCGTGGTCGTGGGCGCTGGCCACTAAAATCAGACGATGGGTCATAAAGTACATCCAACGGGAATCCGCCTCGGTATCTCCAAGGACTGGAACTCGAAGTGGTTTGCAGGCAAGCGCGATTTCGCCAACTATCTGGTTGCCGATCTGCGTGTACGTGCGATGCTTCGCAAGAAGCTCGCCCAGGCCGGCATCTCCAAAATTGTCATTGAGCGCCCCGAGAAAAGCGCACGTGTCACCATTCATTCCGCCCGTCCGGGTGTGGTGATTGGCAAGCGCGGTGAGGATATCGAGAAGCTGCGCAAAGAAGTCTCACAGATCATGGGTGTGCCGGTGCATATCAATGTCTCTGAAGTGCGCAAGCCCGAGCTTGATGCGCAACTGGTAGCCGAGTCGATTGCACAGCAGCTTGAGCGCCGCATCATGTTCCGCCGCGCGATGAAGCGTGCGGTAGGTAACTCGATGCGCCTGGGTGCGCTGGGTATCAAGGTCAACGTTGCCGGTCGTCTCAATGGTGCCGAAATTGCACGAAGTGAATGGTATCGCGAGGGTCGGGTACCGCTGCACACATTGCGTGCCGACATCGATTACGGGTTTGCCGAAGCGCACACCACCTACGGTGTCATTGGTATCAAAACATGGATTTACAAAGGCGAAGTGTTCGATTACTCCGCCATCGGGCAGGAAAAGCCTGATGACAAGCGATCCGAGCGCGCGCCGCGCCACGCGCCGGCCAAGTGAGGGATAAGTCATGCTGCAACCCAAGCGTACCAAGTACCGTAAAGTACACAAAGGCCGTAATGAGGGCCTGAGCTGGAGCGGTTCGGCCGTCAGTTTTGGCGAATATGGTCTAAAGGCTGTATCATATGGCCACCTGACCGCTCGTCAGATAGAAGCTGCGCGCCGTTCAATCAGTCGTCACGTCAAGCGTGGCGGCAAGTTGTGGATCCGGGTATTCCCGGACAAGCCGGTTACCAAGAAGCCAATCGAAGTCCGCATGGGCTCCGGTAAGGGCAATGTGGAATATTGGGTTGCCCCGATCCAGCCTGGTCGTGTGCTGTACGAGATGGAAGGTGTAACCGAAGAGGTTGCCCGTGAGGCGTTTCGCCTGGCGGCGGCCAAGCTTTCTGTTCAGACCACTTTTGTAACCCGTACGGTGCGCTGATGAATATCAAGAATCTGCGTGACAAATCGGCAGCCGAGCTGAGCGATCATTTGCTTGACCTGCGCAAGGAACAGTTTGCGCTGCGCATGCAGAAGGCCACCGGGCAGCTCGCCCAGTCCCATCAGATCAAGCGCGTCCGGCGCGAGATCGCACAAGCCACGATGCTGTTGGCCGACAAGAAGTAAGGGCGATTGCGATGAGCGAAAATAGCCAAACGTTGCGTACGGTCGAAGGCCGTGTGATCAGCAACAAGATGGACAAAACAGTCACTGTGCTGGTGGAGCGGCAGATCAAGCACGCGTTGTACGGCAAGTACTTGCGTCGTTCGACCAAGCTGCACGCGCATGACGAAAGTAATGTCTGCAAGGAAGGCGATCTGGTGCGCGTAGCCGAATGCCGCCCTTTGTCCAAGTCCAAGAACTGGCGTGTGGTTGAAGTTGTCACACGTGCGGCCGAGTGAGTAGAGAGGAATCTGAGCCATGATCCAGATGCAGAGCTACCTTGAGGCCGCCGACAACAGTGGCGCCAAAGAGTTGATGTGCATCAAGGTGTTGGGCGGCTCCAAGCGCCGCTACGCCTATATCGGTGACATCATCAAGGTGACCGTTTTACGACGCCGTGGTTGTGCGTACCCGTAAGGGGGTGCGTCGTCCCGATGGCTCGTTGATCCGTTTTGATGGTAACGCGGCAGTGTTGCTGAACAACAAGCAAGAGCCGATCGGAACGCGTATTTTCGGGCCGGTAACCCGTGAGCTGCGTACCGAGAAGTTCATGAAGATTGTCTCGCTCGCGCCTGAAGTGCTTTGAGCAGACCAGGAAAAGAACTATGAACCGTATTCGCAAGGGCGACCAGGTGATCATCATCGCCGGTGCCGACAAGGGCAAGAAAGGTGAGGTGCTGCGTGTATTGGGCGAGAAAGTCATCGTCCAGAACGTGCGCATCATCAAGCGTCACACCAAGGCGAATCCGCAGGCGCAACAGCCCGGCGGAATCATCGAGCGTGAGGCGCCGATCCACGCTTCAAATGTAGCGCTGTACAACCCTGCCTCAGGCAAGGCTGAGCGCGTTGGCTTCAAGGTGCTTGAGGATGGACGCAAAGTGCGTGTGTTCCGCTCAAGTGGCGAGGCGATTGACGCCTAATTTGTATTCCGGCCCCGGATGGCCGGTCAGTTGATCAGGATGATCACAAGGAACGCGACCCATGAGCCGGTTTGAAACGATTTACAAAGAAGAAGTAATGCCAAAGCTGATTGAGCGTTTTGGCTACAAAAACCCAATGCAGGTGCCGCGCCTGACCAAAATCACCTTGAACATGGGTGTCGGCGAAGCGGTGGGCAACAAGAAAATCCTCGAAAATGCAGTGGCTGATCTGACCAAGATCGTCGGTCAACGTCCGATCATCACCAAATCGCGGGTTTCGGTTGCCAGCTTCAAGATTCGCGACAACTGGCCGATCGGTTGCAAGGTCACCTTGCGCCGTGCGCAGATGTACGAATTCTTTGATCGCCTGATCAGCATCGCCCTGCCGCGCGTGCGCGACTTCCGTGGTGTTTCGGCTCGCTCGTTCGATGGTCGTGGCAACTTCAATATGGGTGTCAAGGAACAGATCATCTTCCCGGAGATCGACTTCGACCAGGTTGATGCGATGCGCGGCATGGACATTGCAATCACCACAACCGCCAAGACCGATGAGGAAGGGCGGGCGTTACTTGAAGCCTTCCGCTTCCCGTTCCGTAACTGATCAAGGGCATTAGATTATGGCAAAGACCTGCATGGTTAACCGCGAAGTCAAGCGCGCCAAATTGGTAGCCAAGTACGCAACCAAGCGTGCTGAGCTCAAGGCGATGATTTCCAGTGCACATACCCCGTACGAAGAGCGCGCAGAGGCGGTTGCCAAGCTGCAGAAGTTGCCGCGTGATTCAAGTTCTTCCCGGCAGCGTAACCGTTGCCAGCTCACTGGCCGCTCGCGTGGTGTTTACGCCAAGTTCGGTCTGGGTCGCAACAAGTTGCGTGAAGCAACCATGCGCGGCGATGTTCCCGGTTTGCGCAAGGCCAGTTGGTAAGCGCGTCGGATATCGGTGCTGAAACGATTCAACTACAGGAATTCCTGAAATGAGCATGACTGATCCTATTGCCGACATGCTGGTGCGCATCAAGAATGGCGCCGCAGTTGGTAAATCCTCCGTTACGATGCCGGCATCACGGGTTAAGCTCGCGATTGCTGAAGTGTTGAAATCCGAGGGCTATGTTTCCGATGCACGTGTATCGGGCGAAGGTGCCAAGAAGACGCTTGAAATCGTCCTCAAGTATTACGAGGGCCGTCCGGTGATCGAGCGTTTGCAGCGCGTCTCGCGCTCCAGTCTTCGCCAATATCGCGGCAAGGACGACCTTCCCAAGATCCTCAACGGACTGGGTACGGCAATCATTTCGACCTCCAAAGGCATCATGACCGATCGCCAGGCCCGCACTGCGGGTGTGGGCGGCGAAGTCATCTGTCTCGTTGCCTGATCCGGGAGACAATGCATGTCACGTGTAGCTAAAATGCCGATTGCCCTGCCGAAGGGTGTCGAGATTTCCATCGCTGCTGGTGCGATTACGGTCAAGGGCCCCAAAGGCACTTTGTCGCAAGCGAGCATCGCCGGTGTCAATGTAAACCTTGAGAATGGTGAGCTGGCCATTTCGCCAGTCAACAACGACAGTGATGCACTTGCTGGTACCATGCGCGCCTTGCTTGCCAATATGGTGCATGGCGTCAGCTCCGGTTTCGAGCGCAAGCTTGAGCTGGTCGGCGTTGGTTATCGCGCCACCATGCAGGGCAAGGATCTTGGCCTCGCACTTGGGTTTTCGCATCCGATCGTGTTCAAGGTGCCGGAAGGCGTCAGCGTTGAGACGCCGACACAGACTGAAGTGTTGGTCAAGGGTTCTGACAAGCAGCTGGTGGGTCAGGTCGCGGCAAAGATTCGCGCATTCCGCAAGCCTGAGCCCTACAAGGGCAAGGGTGTGCGTTATGCCGGTGAGAAAATCAACATGAAGGAAGCCAAGAAGGCGTAATCGGTATCTCCTGGCGGCCAAGCTGGTCGCTCAGGGCATCACCAACCCTTCAGCTTTCAAGGATAGGAACATGGACAAGAATATCGCTCGCCTGCGTCGTGCCAAAACCACCCGTTCACATATCCGCAAGCTCGGCGTGCCGCGTTTGTCGGTGCTGCGTACGGGGCAGCACATGTACGCACAGGTTTTCAGCGCTGATGGTTCGGTGGTGCTGGCCAGTGCATCCACCGTCGAGACGGCCGTTCGCGAAGGTCTTACCGGCCTCAAGAACGCCACTGCTGCTGCGCGCGTTGGCGCCGAAGTGGCAAGCCGCGCCCTCAAGGCAGGCATTGAAAAGGTCGCGTTTGATCGTTCAGGCTACCGCTACCACGGCCGAATCAAGGCTCTGGCTGAAGCTGCTCGTGAAGCGGGTCTCAAGTTTTAATTCACGTTGTTCGCAGCACGTTTCATAAACCACAACGATAAGCGGCCAATGTGCCGTAAGTATTTTGAGGAACATCGATGAGTATTTCCGAACGTGACAATGGCGATGGCCTCGTCGAAAAGCTGGTCGCCGTCAATCGTGTGTCAAAAACCGTAAAGGGTGGCCGGCAGTTTACTTTTACCGCGCTGACCGTTGTCGGTGATGGTGCAGGCAAGGTCGGCTTTGGCTATGGCAAGGCGCGCGAAGTGCCGGTGGCCATCCAGAAGTCGATGGAATATGCCCGCAAGGCGATGATTACTGTCGAATTGAATCAAGGCACCTTGTGGCATCCAGTCAAGTCACGTCACGGTGCGGCGCAGGTGTACATGCAGCCGGCATCCGAAGGTACTGGCGTCATTGCCGGTGGCGCGATGCGTGCTGTGCTGGAAGCGGTCGGTGTAAAGAACGTGCTCGCCAAAGCGGTGGGTTCACGTAATCCCATCAACCTGGTGCGGGCAACGCTGCGTGGTTTGCAGTCGGTGCAATCGCCAGCTCGTGTAGCAGCAAAGCGCGGCAAGAGCGTGGAGGAAGTTCTCAATGGCTAATACGACAGTCAAGGTGCGTTTGGTCAAAGGCCTGCGCGGTTGCCAGAAGCGTCACCGTCTTTCGGTGAAGGGTCTGGGTTTGCGCAAGATCAATGATTTGCGTGAGCTGCAGGACACGCCCAGTGTGCGCGGTCTGATCGCGCAGGTTCACTATCTCGTGCGCGTCGAGCTCTAAGCACACTACCGGATTTCAGGAGAACACCATGCGTCTCAATTCAATCAAGCCGGCCGAAGGCTCTCGCAAGGCGCGTACCCGTGTCGGCCGTGGTATCGGCTCCGGTTTGGGCAAAACTTGCGGCCGCGGCCACAAGGGCTCGTTTGCCCGAGCTGGCAAAGGCAAGATCAAAGCCGGCTTCGAAGGTGGTCAGATGCCGATGTACAAGCGGTTGCCGAAGGTCGGCTTCCGCTCCAAGATCAAGGCCGAGCGTGCCGAGGTGCTGCTGTACAAACTCGAAGCGCTTGCCATCGAAGTGATCGATTTTGCCGTATTGCGTGAGGCCAAATTGGTGCCAGCTGGCGCCAAGCAAGTCAAGGTTGTCAAGAAGGGCGAAATCACCCGACGCATTGTGTTGCGTGGTATCGGCGCGACTGCCGGCGCCAAGGCTGCTATTGAAGCGGCCGGCGGCCAGGTGGAATAAGCAGTGGCCCAGACCCCTTCCACTGCTGCGGGCTTGTTGAGTGGGCTCGGTAATTTAACCGAGCTTCGCCAGCGCTTGTTGTTCGTCGTTGGTGCGTTGATCGTGTATCGCATCGGTACGTTCATTCCGGTGCCTGGTATCGATCCGGCGGCGATGGTGCGATTGATGGAGCAGCAACAAGGCACCATCATCGACATGTTCAACATGTTTTCCGGCGGCGCGTTATCGCGCTTGAGCCTGTTTGCATTGAACGTGATGCCGTACATCTCGGCGTCGATCATCATCCAGTTGTGCGCGCAGATTTTTCCTAGCCTGCAGGCATTACGCAAGGAAGGCGAGAGTGGTCGTCGCAAGCTGACTCAGTGGACACGTTACTTCACCGTATTGCTGGCGATGGGTCAGGCTGCTGGTGTTGCTCTGGCGTTGCAGAGCCAAGGCGCCGGTGGTGGCATTCCCGTCGTTTACAACCCAGGCTTTGGCTTCGTGGCTACTGCGGTGGTCTCGTTGACGGCTGGCACCCTGTTTCTGATGTGGTTGGGTGAGCAGGTTACGGAACGCGGTGTAGGTAACGGCATTTCGTTGATTATTTTCGCGGGCATTGTCGCCGGCCTTCCCAGTGCCGTCATCGGCACTTTGCAGATGGTTGGCCGCGGTGAGATGAGCGCGATACTGGTGTTTTTCGTGTTCGCCCTGGTGCTTGGTGTCACCTATTTTGTGGTGTTTGTCGAGCGCGGTCAGCGCCGAATCACCGTGAATTATGCTCGTCGTCAAGGAGGGCGTCAGGCCTACATGAATCAGAGCTCGCACCTGCCGCTTAAGCTGAACATGTCGGGCGTAATCCCTGCCATTTTTGCCTCCAGCTTGATCATGTTTCCGGCAACTGCAGCTAGCTGGTTCAGCGATGCCAGCAGCAGCCTGTTGTTGCAACGTGTTTCACAAGCGCTGGCTCCGGGCGAAGCACTGCATATCGTGCTCTACGGTGCGCTGATAGCCGGGTTTGCTTTCTTCTACACGGCACTGGTTTTCAATTCGCAGGAAACTGCCGACAATCTCAAGAAGTCAGGTGCGCTGATTCCGGGCATCCGGCCTGGGCGGGCAACCGCTGAGTATGTCGATGCGGTGCTGACCCGTTTGACCGCCGTAGGAGCGCTGTATCTGGTGGCGGTGTGCATCCTGCCTGAAATATTGCGTGCCGAGGCCAATGTTCCGTTTTACTTCGGTGGCACCTCGCTGCTGATTGTTGTTGTCGTGGTCATGGATTTCACTGCGCAGGTGCAGGCACATTTGATGTCGCACCAATACGAAGGCCTGTTGAAGAAGGCCAATTTGAAAGGCGGTTCCCGCGGCGGCTTCGCGCGCTGAACGCTGACGAACCCTAGGGTTCGAAAGCAACGCCAGAGCACGGGCAAGTTCCCCGTGCCGGAGCAACCGGTGCCGGTTGGCACTGGGGGCTTCTATATAACCCGAAGCCTTGTTATCATTGTCGATTCACTTGCGCTTTACTAAGTTTGGAGATTGCGTAGATGGCGCGCATTGCCGGTGTCAACCTTCCCACCCAGAAGCATGTCTGGGTTGGGCTTCAGAGCATTTTCGGCATTGGCCGTACACGGTCAAAGCAGATTTGCACCTCCGCCGAGGTGGCTCCCGTTACCAAGATCCGTGACCTTAGCGAGCCGGAAGTCGAGCGCTTGCGCGCCGAAGTCGCGAAGTTCGTGGTCGAGGGTGACCTGCGCCGCGAGGTCGGTATGTCGATCAAGCGGCTGATGGATCTGGGCTGCTATCGCGGTCTGCGTCATCGCCGTGGTCTGCCGTTGCGTGGTCAGCGCACGCGTACCAACGCCCGTACCCGCAAGGGTCCGCGTCGTGCGATCAAAAAGTAAGGGATAGTCCATGAGCAAGCCCGCAGCAGGCAAAACCAAGAAAAAGATCAAACGCGTTGTCACCGATGGCATTGCTCACGTGCAAGCGTCGTTCAACAACACGATCATCACCATCACCGACCGACAAGGCAACGCGCTTTCCTGGGCGACCTCTGGCGGCGCCGGCTTCCGCGGTTCGCGCAAGTCAACACCGTTTGCCGCCCAGGTGGCAGCGGAAAAGGCAGGGCGTGTAGCGCTTGATTATGGTGTGAAGACACTTGAAGTGCGGATCAAAGGCCCCGGCCCCGGCCGTGAGTCGGCTGTCCGCTCGCTCAACAACGTCGGCTACAAGATCACCAACATCATCGATGTTACCCCCATCCCGCACAACGGCTGCCGGCCGCCCAAGAAGCGCCGCGTCTAAGGAGTTAGTTCATCATGGCCCGCTACATCGGTCCCACCTGTAAACTTGCCCGCCGTGAAGGCGCGGATTTGTCTCTCAAGAGCCCGGCCCGTGCGGTTGACTCCAAGTGCAAGCTTGAGCAAAAGCCGGGCCAGCATGGCGCCACTGCGCGTCGTGGCAAGCTTTCCGATTACGCCAGCCAGCTGCGCGAAAAGCAGAAGGTCAAGCGCATATACGGTTTGCTGGAACGTCAGTTCCGCAATTACTACAAAAAGGCTGCGACCAAGCGTGGCAACACGGGTGACACCCTGTTGCAGTTGCTCGAATCGCGTCTGGACAATGTTGTCTACCGCATGGGTTTTGCTGTTACCCGCGCCCAGGCCCGTCAATTGGTGTCGCACAAGGCACTGTTGCTGAACGGAAAGCCAGTCAATTTGCCGTCGTACCAGGTCAAGGTAGGTGACGAAATTGCGCTGACCGAACGTGCCCGTGCGCAACTGCGCGTGCAGGAAGCCTCTGCGCTCAGTTCACAAATGGATCTTGTTCCGCACTGGATTGAAGTGGACGGCAAGAAGTTTACCGGCGTTTTCAAGTCGGTCCCCGAGCGTTCCGATCTGCCTTCGGACATCAATGAAGCGCTGATCGTCGAGCTGTACTCGAAGTAATCTAGGAGATTCGCTGACCATGTCAGTTTCCGCCACCCAGGTGCTGCGTCCCAGCGGCATCGGTATCGAACGAATTGCCTCCAATCGCGCCAGAGTCGTGATCGAACCCCTTGAACGCGGTTTCGGTCACACTTTGGGTAATGCATTGCGTCGCGTCCTGTTGTCCGCCATTCCGGGGTTTGCCATCACGGAAGTCGAGATTGACGGCGTGTTGCACGAATACACCACCGTTGAGGGCCTGCAGGAGGACGTGATTGATGTCCTGCTGAACCTCAAGGATGTGGCTATCCGTATGCACACCGTTGATCAGACCACGCTTGTGCTCTCCAAACAGGGGCCAGGTGTGGTAACTGCAGGCGACATCCGTACCGACCATAATGTGGAAATCATCAACCCCGAGTTGGTGATCTGCAATTTGACCAAAGACATGGCATTGAACATGCGGGTCAAGATCGAGCGTGGTTACGGTTATCAGCCGAGCACCACCCGTAGGGCGCCTGATGAAGAAGCGCATGCGATCGGTCGGTTGTTGCTCGATGCATCGTTCTGCCCGGTACGTCGTGTGGCCTATTCGGTTGAAGCCGCTCGTGTCGAGCAGCGTACGGATCTGGACAAGCTGGTTCTCGATATCGAGACCAATGGCACGATCGATGCCGAGGAAGCCGTACGTACGGCGGCTGACATCCTTACCGATCAGCTTTCGGTGTTCGGTGATTTCACCCAACGTGATCGTGCGGGTGTTCAACCGGCGGTTTCCGGTGTGGATCCGGTGCTGCTGCGTCCGATCGATGATCTTGAGCTGACCGTGCGTTCGGCCAATTGTCTCAAGGCGGAAAATATCTATTACGTTGGTGATTTGATACAGCGCACGGAAGTGGAACTGTTGAAGACGCCGAACCTCGGCAAGAAATCGCTTACCGAGATCAAGGAAGTATTGGCCCAGCGCAGTTTGTCGCTTGGGATGAAGCTGGAAAACTGGCCGCCCGTCGGGTTGCAGCAGGGCATGCTTGGCTGAGGTTTGCAGGCAAGTGCCGCCTGGCGGCGGCGCTCGTGCAGACCCGATTTGGGTCGGGTTGACCAGGCAACGTGTGGATGCGTGGCTGCGGTTGTCGCCCGCTACGAGATAACTTTAGGGAAGCAAGATCATGCGTCACAGAAAATCCGGCCGCAAACTCAACCGCACCAGTGCGCATCGTGATGCGATGTTCCGTAACATGGCTGCGTCCTTGATCAATCACGAATTGATCCGCACCACCCTGCCGAAGGCCAAAGAGCTGCGTCGTGTGGCCGAGCCGTTGATTACGCTCGCCAAAGTCGATGGCGTTGCCAATCGTCGCCTGGCATTTTCTCGTCTGCGCGACAAGCAGGCGGTTGGCAAGCTGTTCGTCGAAATTGGACCGCGCTATCAGGCGCGTCCCGGCGGCTACCTGCGTATCCTCAAGTGCGGTTTCCGCCCTGGCGACAATGCACCGATGGCGTATGTCGAGCTGGTTGATCGGCCGCAGGCCGAGGCCGTCGCGGTCGAGTAAACCTCGCCATGGCAGTGAACTGACCGAACCCGGCCTTGTGCCGGGTTCGTCGTTTCGGGTTCGTCAGCAGCAGTGTAGGTGCGGACAAGAGACGCTCTCGCCAGACTCGCCAAGGAGCCAATCGGTCTCGCCGTGGACGCGATCGACGGTAACGGCAATGATCAGCCTGCCGATGCCGTCGGCCAGCCATTCCGTCGCTTGGCGTACTTGGCGAGAGCCGTTGTGCGTGTGCCGAAAAATTGCCAGGGGATGGACCGCCACCGTCATCAATAACGCATGAATATCAGCCGCGTGGCAATCTATAAAACACCATAAAAACAAAAAGCTGGATTGATTCGCTGCGCTCGCAATGACGCAGGATGTGACTTGTTCAAGGTTCCTTTGCCACAGTATTTCGTTGCTGTGCGATCATGCCACCGATAGCCAAGACGGAGTTCACAATGCCTGCCAACCCCTTTGCCTGGAGCTTTCGCGCGCAGTTTGTGTTTGCCGCGCTTGCCTGTTCTTCGTTGCTTGCGTTCGCGCTGTACTCGCAGCGCAGCCTTTTACTCGATCCGTGTCCGCTGTGCATCCTGCAACGGGTAGTGTTCATGGCGCTTGCGGTGGCCTTTGCCATCGGTGCATTGCATGCGCCACGCTCGCGCAATGGGCGCAGGGTCTACGGCGTGGTTGCAGCGTTGCTCGCGGCAACCGGTGCGGCAATTGCCAGCCGTCACCTTTGGTTGCAATCTCTGCCCCCTGAGTTGGTGCCGGCTTGTGGCCCGGGTTTGAGCTACATGCTTGAGGTTTTTCCGCTCAGTGACGTGATCCGCGATGTGTTCACCGGCTCGGGCGAATGCGCCAAGGTGGATTGGCGTCTGCTGGGGTTGTCGATGCCGGGCTGGACTCTGATCTGGTACCTGTTTCTCGGTTTTGGTGCGCTCTGGGCGGGTTTTCGCCGCCGCTGATTGTGCCGCGTACTTGCGTCACCGGCGAGCTGTGGCATGATGCAATGATGCATCGCACAAAGATACCCGCCACCATGAACTCTCAAGAACGCTCATTGCAACCGGTTTCACTTGCCAAGGATTGGTCGCCCGCAACGTGGCGTACCCGTGAAGGGCTGCAAATGCCGACCTATCCGGACGCCGATGCACTTGCCAATACATTGGCCGAACTGGGGCGCATGCCGCCGCTGGTTACCTCATGGGAGATTCTGTCGCTCAAGCAACAGATCGCTGACGCGCAGGAAGGGCGGCGCTTCCTGTTGCAGGGTGGTGATTGTGCCGAGAGTTTTGCCGATTGCGAATCCACCATCATTTCCAACCGGCTGAAAGTTCTGCTGCAGATGAGCCTGGTGTTGGTACACGGTATGCGGCTGCCGGTGTTGCGGGTCGGCCGCTTCGCGGGCCAATACGCCAAGCCACGCTCGGCCGATAGCGAAACAATCGATGGTGTCACCTTGCCGACGTATCGCGGCGATTTCATCAATGCGCCGGAGTTCACCGAGGCGGCGCGTATTCCCGATCCGCGACGGATGATCCGTGGTCATGCGCGCTCGGCGATGACCATGAACTTTGTGCGTTCGCTGATCGATGGCGGTTTCGCTGATTTGCATCACCCTGAATACTGGGATCTGGGTTGGGTTGGGCGCTCGCCGCTAGCCGGCGAGTATCAGCGGATGGTGGGTGCCATCGGCGATGCCGTTCGTTTCATGGAGACGCTTTCGGGCGCGTCGGTGCATAATCTCAAGCGCGTTGATTTTTATACCTCGCACGAGGCGCTGTTACTGCCTTACGAGGAGGCACTGACGCGCGAAGTGCCGCGCCAGTGGGGCTGGTTCAACATGTCCACCCATTACCCGTGGATCGGCATGCGCACGGCTGCGCTTGAGGGTGCTCACGTTGAATATTTGCGCGGGGTGCGCAATCCGATTGCTGTGAAGATCGGGCCATCAGTAACGCCGGAGCGTTTGATTCCGTTGATCGATGCTCTCAATCCCAATGACGAGCCGGGGCGATTGACCCTGATTCATCGCATGGGTGCAGCGCACATCGCCAAGGCACTGCCACCGCTGCTGGAAGCCGTGCGTCGTGAAGGCCGACGGGTGCTGTGGGTGTCTGACCCGATGCACGGCAACACCGAGAGCACCAGCAATGGTTACAAGACGCGCCGCTTCGACAACATTCGCGCTGAAGTGGACCAGGCGTTTGATCTGCATGCGGCCGCCGGAACGCATCTGGGCGGCGTGCATCTGGAGTTGACTGGCGAGGATGTCACCGAGTGCATGGGTGGTGCGCGCGAACTGAGCGAAATCGATCTCGAACGCGCCTACCGCACCTGCGTTGACCCACGTTTGAACTACGAGCAGTCGCTGGAAATCGCGATGCTGATCGTGCGCAAGCATGCACAGATGAAAGCGCCCGCGCACGCCTGATCCGATGTCGGTTGGTGGCCACGAGTCCCGCTCAAGTCATTCCGGTGGTGCGGCACACAATCGGGTGTTCTCGCCAAGACGCCAAGCGCGCCAAGAGAGCAAAAGGATAAATTTGCAGGCGGGTCGTTGACGTTTCCGCATCAATCCATTGAGCGCGGCTCCGGCGTGTTGGAGATGGTGTATGCAGGGCTAACCGACGCGTCAATCGCCTTCAGCAAGCGGATGGTGTCCTTGGCGTTGTTGACGTCTTGGCGAGAGCACTGCTTTCGCGGTACCTGCACGCACGGGCAAGCCGAGTTCGATTACGATGGGTGACGCCGTAACCTGCCGTCTGGCCTTGGAGATTCCTGTGCCCCGATTCTGCAAATTGATGCTGTTTTCCCTCCTTGTGATGCTGGCTGCAAATGCCGTAGCTGCGCCATCCCCAGCGCAGCAGGCGGAGCGTGCTGCCGCATTGGCACACCAGGTGCTGCTGGCCGATACCCATATCGACGCGCCGTATCGGCTTGAGGAGGATGGTTGGCGTGATTTGAGTCTGGCCACGGCGGATCGTGATTTTGATTTGGTCAAGGCGCTTCGCGGCGGCCTCGATCTGGCTTTCATGTCGATTTATACGCCATCGGCGTTGGATGCCAGTGGCGGTAATCGGGCTGTGGCCGATCGCTTGATTGATTCGGTGGAAGCCATGGTTGGCCGCAATCCGGCGGGTTTTGTCATTGTACGAACCCCCGAAGAGGCCATCGCTGCAAAGGCGGGCGGCAAGCTGGCACTGGCGCTGGGCATGGAGAACGGCGCGGCAATTGGCGACAGCCTTGACGGGTTGCGTCACTTCCATGCCCGTGGCGTGCGCTACATCACGCTGGCGCATGCCATGGCCAATCGCCTGGCCGATTCATCGTACGACGTGGAGCATCGCCGTGAAGGTGGTCTCAGCCCGTTTGGTGTGGAAGTGGTGACGGAAATGAATCGTTTGGGGGTAATGGTCGATGTCTCGCATCTGTCCGACGATGCAGTGCGCTCGGTGCTGGCAGCAAGCAAGGCGCCGGTGATCGCGTCGCATTCCTCGGCGCGGCATTTCACTCCAGGCTGGGAGCGCAACCTCAGCGATGCGTTGATCGACGCGATCGGTGTGAACG
This sequence comes from Gammaproteobacteria bacterium HGW-Gammaproteobacteria-2, assembly GCA_002840015.1. Classification (GTDB taxonomy): domain Bacteria; phylum Pseudomonadota; class Gammaproteobacteria; order Xanthomonadales; family Xanthomonadaceae. The sequence goes on from PGZE01000031.1 coordinate 17,609, forward strand.
GTGGCGTCATCCAGGTCACCTTCGGCTCGGGCTTTGTCAGCAGTGCGGCCAATCAGTGGCAGGATGCACAGAAAGCCGCACGCAAAGCGGCCGGCATTGCCGATGCAGGCGCCGACGCCGATGCGTTCGATACCGCCTATCGCAGCGCGCATCCGTACCCCTACGCCACCGCAGCAACGGTTGCCGATCACATCGATTACATTGCCAAGCGGATCGGCATCGATCATGTCGGGCTGGGCTCGGATTTTGATGGCGTTGGCGACTCGCTGCCCAGTAATCTCAAGGATGTGTCGCAATACCCCCATCTGATCGCCGAACTGATCAAACGCGGCTTCAGCGACGAACAGATCGCCAAGATCGCTGGCGGCAACCTGCTGCGGGTGTGGGCTGCGGTGGAACACTACGCGCAGACGCACCAGCCATGATCGGGAAGGCCCGGCGACGCGCTTTGCAGGCTTTTCCGACGCGCTGGCGCATTGCCTTATTGCTGGTGTTATTTGCCGGTTGCGCCGTGGTCAGCGTCGAGCAAAATCCGGGCAACCAGGCCGATGCCTACCTCGCCGAGCACCATCGTGGTGATGCGCAGGTGCGGCATCAGCAATTTCATTCTGATGCAGCCACGCTGGCTTATGTCAGCGTGGGCGAGCCGGGCCGGCCAGCGGTGGTGTTTGTCCATGGCACACCGGGGCGCTGGAGCGACTTCGTTCATTTTCTCGCCGAGCCAGCATTGCAGAAGCAGGCGTATCTGGTGTCGCTCGACCGCCCTGGCTGGGGCGGGTCGAGCATGGCGCAGCAACCGCAGCGTATAACCTTGCGGCTGCAATCCAGCCTCATCGGCCCCTTCCTGCAAACGCTTGCCGAGCAAAGTAACGGTTGTGGCATCGTTTTGGTCGGGCATTCGTTGGGGGGCTCGCTGGTGGCGCGTCTGGCCATGGACTACCCGCAATGGGTGCGTGGACTGGTGATCATTGCCGGTTCGATCGACCCGGAATTGGGCCGGCCACGCTGGTACAACACGCTGGCATCGCTGCCGCCGGTGCGCTGGCTGACACCCAAACCGTTGCGCAAGGCCAACACCGAGATCATGCCCTTGCACGATGACCTGCTGGCCATGGCGCCGGCCTGGGCGGACTTGGCTATTCCGGTGACGCTTATCCAGGGTCTTGGTGATCGACTGGTTTCACCACGCAACGCGCAATACGCGCGCAAGGTGGTCACCGGGCAGCAGCTGAACGTGGTCGAAGTGCCCGAGCAGGGGCACTTCCTGATCTGGGATCAGCCGCACTGGGTAAATGAGGCGATAGATACGACTTTGGCGCGCGTGCGTGGGGCGTGCAACGGCGCGCGGATTGCACAGCCGGCACCCAGGTAACCCCATGACGGCAGCGGCGCGCTGAACAAACGTACATCATCCTAAGCTGAGGTTTGAGCCGGACAGTTGCGTTCAGCTTGCTCGGGCCGCGCCAGGGCAAATGTAACGCCCGCGCGCTTGGCGCAATACATTGCCTGATCGGCCATTGCCAGCAAGGCGTCGAGCGTAGCCGTGTGCAGTGGAAAGATGACACCGCCGAAGGCCGCGCCAATCTGCAAGTTCAGGCCATCGAGATGCATGGTTTGCGTAATTGCGTCTGCCACCCGGTATGCATGGTGTTCCAACTGCATTGGCTCGCAGATGTCGTCGAGCAAAATCACAAACTCATCGCCGCCCAGACGGGTGATCAGGTCAGCATTACGCACAGCAGCCTGCAAGCGTTGTGCAACGGTGCGCAGCACCTGGTCGCCAATGCGATGACCATGACAATCGTTGAGTTGTTTGAATCGATTCAGGTCGAGAAACAACAGCGCGAAGGGATGTTGCTTGTCAATCAAGCGTTGCATTTGCCGCCCCAGATAGAGCCGGTTGCCGACGCCAGTCAGTGGGTCCATCTCGGCACGCAGGTGCGCCTCGCTGAGATGATCGCGCATCTGTTTGGCGCAGCGCAGCACCGCGAGCGCATAACGCCTGTCTGCACAATCGAGCGACGAGATGGCAATACTGACCGGCGTTTCATGGCCATCGGCAGTCAGCGCATGCAGGATCGGGCGTTGCGTCATCGGGCTAGGCACGGGGGTTGCAAAAAAATGATTGAAATGCGCGGCATGGGCGTGCCGGTAGCGCTCCGGCAACAGTGTGCTGAGCAATTGCCCAGTCAGTGCCGCAGGTGGATATCCAAGCAGGTTGCCGATTTCAGCGTTGGCGAAAACGATGCGCTGATCGCAATCAATCAGCAACACGGTATCAGGCAAAGCGTGCAATACCTTACCCAGTGCAATGGTATGTGTGTCAATCGAGTTTTTCATGGAGCCTCGGTCGTTGGCAGGAAAGCGACGAGGGCAGATCGAGCAGTCCACATACACACGATCCCACTTCCATTGTACGCCACTCAATACGCATGCGTATTGAACAGATAATGGCAGGCTGTCAGCAGCGTTGTATCGGCGAATATGGCAAAATCACGGGTTAACGCTACCGCGTCACTCGGACCCAATCCATGTTGATCTTTGAGCAATCCCAAAACGGCCGCGCTGCAACCGCGCAGTTTCCCGCTGCGGTGGCGGTGCCTTCCGACTTGCCGGCGAGTGCCCTTCGCGACACGCCGATCGGCTTGCCCGAGGTTTCCGAGTTGCAGGTGGTGCGGCACTACACCAATCTGAGCCGCAAGAATTTCTCGATCGACACCAACTTTTATCCGTTGGGTTCGTGCACGATGAAATACAACCCGCGGGTGTGTCACTCGGTGGCGTTGTTGCCGGGTTTTGCCAATCGCCATCCCTACGCGCCAGAGTCGCTCAGTCAGGGTTTCCTGCAATGCATGTATGAATTGCAGGGCATTCTTGCCGAGGTCACCGGGATGAAGGGCGGGGTGTCGCTGGCACCGATGGCCGGCGCCCAGGGTGAGTTTGCCGGGGTCGCGATGATCATGGCCTATCATCGCAGCCGCAACGATCTGGAGCGTACCGAGATTATCGTGCCGGATGCGGCGCATGGCACCAATCCGGCCACCGCCACCATGTGTGGTTGCACCGTGCGCGAAATCCCGACGCTCGACAACGGCGATGTCGATATCGAAGCACTGAAGAAAGTGCTTGGTCCGAAGACTGCGGGCATCATGCTGACCAACCCCAGCACCATCGGTGTGTTCGAACGCCGCATCGTTGAGATTGCGGGTCTGGTGCATGCCGCCGGTGGCCTGTTGTATTACGACGGTGCCAACCTCAACGCGATTCTGGGCAAGGTGCGCCCCGGCGACATGGGCTTTGATGCGATCCACATGAACCTGCACAAGACCTTTTCCACCCCGCACGGTGGCGGTGGCCCGGGTGCTGGCGCGGTGGGGGTGAGCGAGCGTCTGCGGCCGTTTCTGCCAATCCCGTTGATCGACAAACGTGATGATGGCAGTTTTGGCCTGCTGCGCAAAAAAGATCGACCGCAGTCGATTGGCCGCCTGTCGACGTTCGGCGGCAACTGGGGCGTGCTGATCCGTGCCTATGTGTATGCCCGTTTGTTGGGCCGTGCCGGCATGACGCGTGTCGCCGAGTACGCCACCCTCAATGCCAATTATCTGGCCAAGCGTCTGGCCGAGAAAGGCTTCACCCTGGCGTATCCGCAGCGTCGCGCCAGCCACGAGTTCATCGTGACCGTGCAGCCACAAAAAAAGGCGAACGGCATCACCGCGCTGGATTTTTCCAAGGCACTACTCGATCACGACATCCACGCACCAACCAATTATTTTCCGTTGCTGGTGCCCGAGTGCCTGCTGATCGAGCCAACCGAGACCGAGAGCAAGGAAACCCTCGACACCTTCGTCGAGGTGATGGCGCAATTGTTGGTACAAGCGAACACTGACCCGGAGCGGATGAAAGGTGCGCCCTACACCACGCCGGTGCGCCGCCTGGATGATGTCAAGGCGGCCAAGGATCTCGATCTCGCCTTCAAGCCTGCGGTGGCCTGAGCAATGGCAGACAACAAAGACTCAATGATGCCGCGTGGACCACGCGCGCAGTGGCAGGCAATGATCTGGTCATTTCAGGGGCTGCGTGCGGCGTGGCTGGTGGAATCGTCGTTCCGCACCGAAGTGGTCATGTTTCTGGTGCTGGCGCCGCTGGGCTGGTATCTGGGGCAGACCCCGGTCGAGCAGGTGTTGTTGATCGGCAGCCCGATGCTGGTGATGGCGGCTGAGTTGCTCAATTCCGCCATCGAGGCGCTGATTGATCGCTACGGCCCGGAACAGCACGAGCTGGCCGGGCGTGCCAAGGATATGGGCTCGGCTGCGGTATTCGTGCTGCTGGTCAATATGGCAATGTGCTGGGCGTTGATCGTCGGGCCGCAGTTGCTGGCGGTCTGAGCGCTCAGCCCGCGCAATGGACTTACTGCTCAGCTCAGAACTCTGGATGGCGCTGCTGGCCTTGACCACGCTGGAGATTGTGCTGGGCGTGGACAACCTGGTGTTCATCTCGATTGCGGTCAGCCGCCTTGCGCCAGAGCAGCGGCCGCGCGCACGCCGGCTTGGGCTGGGCTTTGCCTGCATCACCCGGATATTGCTGTTGTTGTCGCTGGCCTATCTGGCGCGCATGGACACACCCTTGTTCGTGCTGCTGGACAACGCCATCTCGGTACGCGATCTGGTGTTGATCGCTGGCGGTTTGTTCCTGCTGGTCAAAGGTACGCTGGAAATCCACGATTCGGTGGAGGGGCGCGGCGAGGACGAGGACATCGACACACGGCCATCGGCCGTGTTTGCCTGGGTGATCGTACAGATCGCGGTAATCGACATCGTGTTTTCACTCGACTCGGTGATCACCGCAGTCGGCATGGTCAATTACGTTCCGGTGATGGTGGCGGCAATAGTGATTGCGGTGGCGGTGATGATTTTTGCGTCCAACCCGGTCGGCAATTTCATCGACGCCCACCCGTCACTGAAAATACTGGCGCTGGCGTTCTTGATATTGGTCGGTATGGCGTTGATTGCCGATGGTCTGGATTACCATATTCCACGTGGTTACCTGTATTTTGCGATGGCGTTTTCCGGCGTGGTCGAAGCGCTCAACATCGCCGCCGGCGCCCGTCGCCGAGCCCGCTCCGACACCTGAAAATAATCAGTGCTCGCGATTGACCGCGTAGCGTGCCAGCCCACGCAATGCGGCCAGCGCTTGCGTTTCCGGCAGGCCCGACAGCGCCTGTTCCGCCGAACGTGCGTAATCGCTGGCACGACCAAGGCTGTAGGCAATGCTGCCCGATTGCTCGATTGCCAGCAGCAACTCGGGCAGGGCATCCACGTCGCCTTGTTCAATGATGGCGCGCAATCGCGCCCGGCTGCCGGCATCGGCATGGGCGATGGCGTGGATTACCGGCAAGGTGGCCTTGCCTTCGGCCAGATCATCGCCGAGGTTCTTGCCGAGCGCTTGCGCATCGGCGGTGTAATCGAGCACGTCATCAGCAATCTGGAATGCCAGTCCCAAGTGCATGCCGTAATCGGCCATGGCCTCCTGGGTGGCGATATCGGCGCCGGCCACTAGCGCGCCCAGACGGGTGGCGGCAGCGAACAGGATCGCGGTTTTGCGCTCAATCACGCGTTGGTATGCGGCTTCATCGACATCCGGGTTATTGACGTGCAGCAGTTGCAACACTTCGCCCTCGGCGATGGCGTTGGTGGTGTCGGCCAGCACCTGCATCACCGCCATGCGTTGCAGCCCCACCATCATCTGGAAACTGCGCGAATACAGAAAATCGCCGACCAACACGCTGGCGGCGTTGCCCCATAACGCGTTGGCGGTCTTGCGGCCACGACGCAGATGGCCCTGATAGCCCAATGCTTTTGCCGCCAACAGCACCAGCATCGGGCGCAGGCGTTTGCCGCCGGCACCGATGATGTGTTCACCGATCTGGTTGATCAGCACCACGTCGGACGCCAACTGCTGCCGTATCAGCGTGTTCACCGCTGCCATGTCGGCAGCGCACAGGCGTTGCGCGTCAGGCAGGCTCAAGACGGGGGTTGTGGCTGGCATGGGGTATCTGCATTGAAACGAACGCTGGATTATACCCGCTGGCTTGTTCAGCGGACGGCGCTCGCCCTTGGTTTCGGGCACCGAAAAACGTGTGCCGACCCATGCCGGTCGGCCGTTGTCATGTCCGTAACGATGGAATTCACAATGCGAGCGTTGTCACCAGCATCAGTGCGCCAGACACCGACAGCATCAGCCCGCCGGCACGCATCAGCGCGGGTGAACGGGTGCCGGCCAGGTGGGTCAATGTGTAGCCAGCAAGCGCGCCGGTACCCAGCAGAGCGCTGGTGGTCAGCATCAGGCCAAGGCCATAGAGCAGTCCCGACGCATTGGCCGGCATCTCGCTACCGTGCGCTTGGCCATGGAATACCGCAAACAGCACGACCAGCGCCCACACGATTACCTGCGGAGCGGGCTTGCTGCGCGTCAATAGCAGCCCGGTGCCGAGTACCGACAGTCCGATCCCGGCCTCGATCAGTGTCGGGGCGAAGCGCAACGCGGTAACCAGAGTGCTCAGCGTCATCACCGTGACAAAGCTCGCCGGTATCGCCCAGCGTGCGCGATCGTTCAGCAGCCACGCCAGCAATCCCACGCCCAGCGCCACCAGCAGATGATCGGGCCCGGTCAGCGGATGCAGCAAGCCGTGCAGCAGTCCGGCGGCGTCGCCGCTACCCGGATGCGCCCATGCCGGGATCGGGAACAGCACCAGCAGTAACGGTAATGTCATCGGGCGTGATGTATGCGTGCCCGAATGGTCTGGAATGCGCTCAAGGGATGTCATGGTGCCTCCGCTGGATGGGTTGAGGTGAAACCGCTCAGTGTGCCGACAACGATTGCAAGGCCGTGATGATCTGCTTGCGTTGCTCCGGGTCGCGAACCCGGGACAGGGTTTTGCTGGTGCCGGGCAGATACGCTTCGGGATCGGCGAGATAGGCGTCGATCGCGTCCGTGGTCCAGCTGCCGGTTTGCTGCGACAGCGCCAACGAATAGCCGAACCAGTGCGCGCGCGCCTTGCGTGCGCCGACGATGCCCCACAGCGACGGTGCGGAGCGCTCCGGGCCATCGGCGCTGATCCGGTGGCAGACCACGCATTGCTCGAGAGCCTCATGTTCGGAGGGAATCAGGGTGTTGAAGCGACCGCTATCGGTGCTCCGCACATCGCCGCGATCGGGCATGGCGTCACTGCCTGCCGCCCACGCGACCGCGACTACGATCACCGCGCATGCCACCAACGCCAGCAAATACGACGAACTGCGCAATGGAAGTCTCCTTCGCGAATCAACGGCCGACGTACCGGCAATGCCGTCATTGATGCCCGTGTCATACCAAGGTCGCAATGACAATCGTCAAAAAAAGTCGCGGGGTTGATTCAAATCAAAGTGTTCGCTTGTGCCAGGGCCACTATGGGCAGGTCGCGGGCCAGCGGCCGCGAACGGGAACGGTCGATGCAAACGATCACATCGTGCAATTCCTGCAACAGTGCAGGATGCCGGAGCTGCCGCCCCGGGCCACTGGGTGACTGGTCGCATCTGGATGCCGATCATGCTCGCGTCCTCGGTGCTCTGATCAGCGAGCAGTTCCATGCACGCGGCGATACAGTATTTCGCACCGGCGCCAGCAGCGGCGGTATCTACTGCATTGCCGAGGGCATCGTCGGCCTGCGCCTGCTGCATGAAAACGGCACCAGCGTGCTGGTCGACATCGCCTATCCCGGTGATCTGATCGGCACCCGTGCATTCCTGCGCAATGGTCGGCATCGGACCACGGCCGAAGCCTTGAGTGAAGTCCGCCTGTGCCGGATTCCGGGCAGCGAGGCGCGGTGTCTGATGCACGATCACCCGGCGCTGCACCAGCGCCTGGTGCGGGTGTGTCTGGATTCGCTGGATGCCTCGCAGGAAGCGATGGTGCAGGCGGCGGCGCTGCCCAATCGTGACCGGCTGTTTCATCTGTTGAGCCGATTGCTTGGGCATTGCGGCGCCACCGACAGTGCGGGCCGCGTGCAAGCGCAGTTGCCGATATCGCGCGAAGACATCGCCGGCATGCTCGGTGTGCGTCAGGAGACCCTTTCGCGCTTGCTCAAGCGGCTCAAGCAGGAAGGCGTGATCGATATTTCCGGTCGCCAATGCCAGTTGTTGTCGCTGCGACCCCTGAAGCCCGCACCGCCGATCGCCGATCGCTCGCATCCGTTGGCTCTTCGGCGAATTTGACGATTGTCATGGCGTCGCTGCAATCACTATCGTCTGATGGCCACGCACTGCACAGCACGGAGCGGGCGCGATGATCACCGAAGCAAGGCAACAGGCTGTCTTCGATGCCACTCTCGGCGTCGATGCGGATCAGCCGATCACTCGGCTGGGCGGCATGAGCCGCCGCGAGATGATGAAATTCTGCGCTGGCGTGGCCGCCACCATGGGCCTGAGTCAGGTTGCCGGCGTGCGCATGGCGCTGGCCGCCGAGAATCCGAAGCGGCCACCGGTGATCTGGCTGCACGGCCAGGAGTGCACCGGCTGCACCGAATCGCTGTTGCGCGCGTACCACCCGACTCTGGAAACGCTGCTGCTCGATGTGATCTCGCTCGACTACCACGACACCTTGTGCGTCGGCGCCGGCAAACAGGCGCTCGATTACAAGCACAAGATCATGAACGAATACCGCGGCAAGTACATTCTGGTCACCGAGGGTGGTACGCCGATGGCCGACGGTGGCATCTATTGCAAGGTTGGCGGAAAGACTCAGGTTGAACTGGTGCGCGAGGCGGCCGAAGGGGCGGCCGCGATCATCGCCATCGGATCGTGTGCCGCCTGGGGCGGCGTGCAGTCGGCCACTCCCAATCCGACTGGCGCCGTTGGCACCCACGAGGTGATCCCGGGCAAGACGGTAATCAACGTACCCGGCTGTCCGCCCAATCCGTACAACTTCCTCTCGACTGTGTTGCACATCCTGACCTTCGGCGAACCGCCGGCGCTGGATGAGTTGAACCGGCCGAAGTTTGCGTATGGCCGCATCATCCACGAGAACTGCGAGCGCCGGCCGCACTTCGATGCCGGACGCTTTGCGCTGGAGTTTGGCGACGCCGGTCATCGTCAGGGATTCTGTCTGTACAAGATCGGCTGCAAAGGCCCGGAGACCCACGCCAACTGCCCGGCGATCGGCTTTGGCGATGTCGGTGAGGGCAACTGGCCGGTGGGCATCGGCGCACCGTGCTTTGGTTGCACCGAGAAAGGCGTCGGCTTCACCAAGCCCATTCACTCACTCGCCACCCTCAAGGCGCAGACTCCACCGTCGTTGTACCCGTCGATCGACGGCGCGCGTGGCGGCGGCGCCAGCCCCGGCGCCGCCGCCCTGGTCGGTGGCGTGGTCGGCGTGGCATTGGGTGCTGGCGCGGTATTCGTCAAACGCATGGCCGAGGAACGCGACCGCGACAATGCCGCGACCAAAGCCGAACCCGAGCGGGAGGGCTGAGGCATGCTCACCCGCCGACAGTTCCTGGTGGGCGCCGGATCCGGCGCTGGCGCGGCCGCCAGCCTCGCCAGTGCGCCCGCTCAGGCGCTGGCACGCGAGCCGCAGCCGCTGTCCGCCGAGGCAGTGGGCATTCTTTATGACTCCACCCTGTGCATCGGCTGTCAGGCCTGTGTGTCGGCCTGCCGCGTCGCCAACGACGTGCAGATTGCGCATGTGCCGGCGCCGCTCGCCGACTGGAACGCGGCCAACACCTGGGCACTGGCCGAGGATCTCGATGGCGAAACGCTGAACGTCATCAAGGTGTATCGCAACGGCAGCGCGGCGGTGAAGGATCGCGACAGCGACGGTTTCGCCTTCATGAAGCGGCATTGTCTGCACTGCGTCGATCCGAGTTGCGTTTCGGTGTGCCCGGTGCAGGCGATGACCAAGGACCCGGTGACCGGCATCGTCGGCTACAACCCGGATGCCTGCATCGGCTGCCGCTACTGCTCATACGCGTGTCCGTACGGCGTGCCGCAGTTCGATCTCAATCGCGCCTTCGGCCAGATCAACAAGTGCGAGATGTGCCGCCACCTGCAGGCCAAGGGCGAGATCCCCGCCTGTTGCGATGTCTGCCCGACCGGGGCCTCGCTGTTCGGGCCGGTGGCGTTGTTGCAGGCCGAGGCTGATCGGCGTCTGGCCGCCGAACCGGGGACAGCGTTGCGTTTCTCACGCGGCGATATCCGTGATGATCGCCCGGATCACGAGGCAGCGACAGCGCATTACGTCAAACACGTCTACGGCAAGACCGAAGTCGGCGGCACCCAGGTGCGGTATCTGTCGGGCGTGGCGTTCGCCAGGCTCGGTTTACCGACGCTGGACGATTTCGCGCCGGTGCGTTTTGTCGAGGGCTTGCAGCACCGCCTTTACAACTACCTGCTGGCGCCGCTGGTGGTGCTGTTCGGGTTGGCCTGGGTGGTTCGACGCAACAAGCCGCGCATCGATGCCGGTGACGAATCGACGGAGGAGAACTGAGATGTCTGGCCATCCGGACCGACTGCGCGGCAGCGCATTGTTCTCGCCGTTCACCCTGGTGCTTGGCCTGCTGGTGCTGATCGGTGGTTTCTTTTTGCTCAAGCGCTTCATTTTTGGCCTCGGCGCGGTCACCCATCTCAGTGCCGGCTATCCCTGGGGGATCTGGGTCACCTGGGATCTGATCATCGGCAGCGCGCTGGGTTGCGGCGGTTTTGCGATGGCGATCCTGATCTATGCCTTCAACCGTGGTCAGTACCATCCATTGATGCGCCCGGCGTTGTTGAGCAGCCTTTTTGGCTACCTGCTCGCCGGCGCGGCAGCGGTGTTCGACATGGGTCGCTGGTGGCAGTTCTACAACCTGCTGCTGCCATGGCACTGGAACTTCAACTCGGTGATGCTGGAAACCGGCCTGTGCGTATCGGCGTACACCCTGTTGCTGATGGTTGAGTTCGCACCGACCGTGCTGGAGCGCTTCGGGGTGGAAACCTGGCGGCGGCGTCTGGAGCGGGTGATGTGGTTCATCATCGCGCTTGGCATCCTGTTGCCGCTGATGCACCAGTCCTCGCTCGGCTCGATCCTGCTGGTGCTCGGCCACAAACTCTCGCCGCTGTACAACACACCGTGGTTGCCGCTGTTGTTCGTGAGCTCGGCGCTGACCATGGGTTACGGGCTGGTCATCGTCGAGGCGACTGTGGTTTCGCGCAGTTTCCGGCGGGCCTCCGAGCATGCGTTGCTGTCGCAGCTATCGAAAGTGGTGGGCTGGCTGCTGGCTGGATGGTTGGCGTTTCGCTGGGGCGATCTGCTGTGGCGCGGCGCACTGGGCGATGCGTTGGCGATGACTGGTCTGGCCTGGTCGTTCTGGGTCGAAAACACGTTCGCCGCGTTTGCCGTGTATGCCTTCCTCACACCCAAGGCGCGTCGCGATGAAGTGATGACCTTCCTGGGTGGGGTGGCGTTGATGCTGTTTGGATTCATGTATCGCATCGATGCCTACCTGGTCGCCTACACGCCGGCCGTCGATGGCTATCAATACTTCCCGTCGGCGCCGGAGTTTTTGGTGACCCTGGGCGTCACCGCGCTGGAGATTCTGTTGTACCTCACCTTCATCAAATTGTTCCCGGTGCTGCACTCGCCAACACCGCGACTCACGCGCGCCTGAATCGGAGAGCCACATGACTCGTGTAGTGATCGATCCCATCACCCGCATCGAGGGGCATTTGCGCGTCGATGTCGAGGTTGACCGCGGTCGCGTGACCAAAGCATGGTCCTCCGGCCAGATGTGGCGCGGCATCGAACTGATCCTGAAAGGCCGCGATCCACGCGATGCGTGGGTGTTCGCACAGCGCATCTGCGGCGTGTGTACCACCGTTCACGCAGTCGCCTCGGTGCGTGCCGTGGAGAACGCCCTGCAATTGCCGGTGCCGTTGAATGCGCAGTACATTCGCAACCTGATCATCACCGCGCATGGTATCCACGATCATCTGGTCCACTTCTACCAACTTGCCGCGCTCGACTGGGTCGATATCGTTTCCTCGCTCAAGGGCGACCCGAGCGGCGCCTCGGCGCTGGCGCAATCGCTGTCCGAGTACAAAGGCAATTCGATACAGCAAATGCAGGCGGCACGCGATCGGCTGACCAACTTTGTCGGCAGTGGCCAGCTCGGTGTTTATGCGTCCGGCTATTGGGGCCATCCGGCGATGAAGCTGCCGCCCGATGCCAACCTGATGGCCGCGGCGCATTACCTGCAGGCGCTGGAAGTGCAACGCACCGCCAACAAGATCGTCGCCATCCTCGGCGGCAAGACCCCGCACATCCAGAATCTGGCCGTTGGTGGCGTCGCCAATCCGATCAACCCCGACAGCCAGTCGACGCTGACCCTGGAGCGGTTGTACGCGGTGAAGGCGTTGATCGACGAACTCGGCGACTTCGTGCACAACGCGATGATGGCCGACGTGGCCGCGGTCGGCGCGCTGTATGCGGAATGGACCGGTTACGGCAAGGGCATCACCAACTATCTGTCGGTGCCCGACTTGCCGCTGGACACGATGGGCACGACGTTCGAGTTGCCCGGCGGCTACATTCCGGATGGCGACCTCGGCAAGTTCCGCGCGATCGGCGACTATCAGGACGCGTTTTTCCGCGACGGCGTGAAGGAGGAAATCGGTCACGCCTGGTATCAGTATCAGGGCAACGACGCCGCGCTGCATCCGTGGGATGGGCAGACCGAGCCACACTACACCGAGTTTCAGGACGACGGCAAATACTCGTGGATCAAGGCGCCGACCTTCCATGGCGAGCGCATGCAGGTCGGCCCGCTGGCCAATGTGCTGGCGATGGCAGCGGCCGGCCACGACTCGACCACCCGCCATCTCAACAAGTTGATCGATCTGGCCAGCACCGTCGCCGGCACCCGTATTCCGATCAGCGCGCTGCATTCGACCATCGGCCGGATCGCTGCGCGCGCAGTGCGTTGCGCGGTGTTGCACGACAGCCTGGTCAATCAGTGGAGCCTGTTGATGGCGAACATAGCCAAACGCGATTTCGATACCTGGAACCGACCGGTGTTTCCGAAGGGCGAGATCCGCGGCTTCGGCTTCCATGAAGCACCGCGCGGCGTGCTCTCGCACTGGGTGGTGATCGAGGACGGCAAGATCAAGAACTATCAGGCGGTGGTGCCTTCGACCTGGAATGCTGGTCCACGCGATGATCAGGGTCGCCCGGGACCGTACGAGGCAGCGTTGCTCGACAACCCGGTGGCCGACGCCGAGTTGCCGCTGGAAGTGCTGCGCACGATCCACAGCTTCGATCCGTGCATCGCCTGCGCGATCCACATGACCGATCCGCAGCAGCGGCCCATCGTCCAGGTCAAGGCATTTTGAGCGTGAACATTCTGGTGCTTGGCATCGGCAACATCCTGCTCGAGGACGAAGGCATCGGCGTGCATGTGGTCGAGCGGTTGCAGGCGCGCTATGACTTGCCGGAGAACGTCGTCGCACTCGACGGCGGCACCTCGGGCATGACCCTGCTCGACGATCTGGCGGCGTGCGAGCACCTGCTGGTGGTCGACTGCGGCCGACTCGATTTGCCGCCCGGTTCCGTGCGCGAATTTGTTGGCGACGCGGTGCCGGCATTTTTCCAGCAACGCATCTCGCCGCATCAGATCGGCCTGTCCGACCTGCTGGCTGCCGCCGCATTGATCGATGTGTTGCCGGCCGGACTGTCGCTGATCGCGATCGAGCCCGAGAGCATCGAGCTGGGCACCGCGATGACGGCGACCGGTGAGCGCGCCTGTGAGGCCGCGCTCGAACGCGTGTGCGAACGCCTGGCACAGTTGGGCGCGCCGGCGTTGCCGCGCCACCGTCAGGTGGCCTGATGTGTTTCGCCGCGCCAGCGCGTGTGGTTGAGGTCGCACCTGGGTTTGCGATGATCGAGCGTGGAGCCGAGCGGCTGCCGATCCTGCTGCATCTGCTCGATGAGCCGGTTGCGGTCGGCGATTGGCTGGCGGTGCAGGCACAGCGCTTTGCGGTGGCGCGTTTGAGCGCCGGGGAAGCGGCTGAATTGCTCGATCTGTACCAACGCATCGAGCACCAGTTGGGCGATCACGAGAGGGTAACGGCATGAACGCACATCAGGCAGACCTGCGGATATCCAGCCTCGCCATACGCTTTGCCCAGATCGGCGATGAGCAGATGCGCGATCTACCGTTCTACAACCCGAATCTCGCGGTCGAGGCCTGGGATTTTTCCGAGTTCGACGACGCCGACCTGATCGGGGTGCTGATCACGCCATGGTTCATGAATCTGGTGCTGCTGCCACTGGAGCATGAGCCGATCGACAACAATCGTTATGGCGCATCACGGATGCTGGTGCTGGCCGGTGGCGAGCGTCGGTTTCTGTATGGCGGCGATCCGGCGGTGGGCGCCTTCTGGGCGCATTCGCTGCACTCGCCAATGCAGAAGTTCAGCTCGCAGGCGCACGCGCGCACTCAAGCGCGGCTGCTTCTGGCACAGGCCCTGACCCGCGACGAGCGCGCGCCATCGGCTTTGTGCAACCCCGGCCGACGCGCGTTGTTCGCACGGACATCGGACTTGTAACGGCGCGCACGCGCGGATTACGGATCGTCGGCTGTTTTGATCTGGATCATGCCGGCTGCGGCCGGAGTGTGGCCTGATGGCACTCACGCTGCCAGCGGCGGGTGCCCGATATGGACGACACGCTCAGAACGGTTGCTTCGTTTGACGATGTCAACGAGGGCATCGAGCTGCGCTTGCGTCTGCGGATTGCGGCAGGGCGGGTTGCCGCACTGGAAATCAGCAATGCCCGACCCGCCGCCTTGCTGGCGGTTCTGCGTGGCCGCCGTGCCGACGAGGTGCCAGCGCTGGTGCAGCGGCTGTTTCCGATCTGCGGCAACGCGCATGCACTGGCCTGCGCAGGCGCCATCGCGGCAGCGCGGGGTGATGACCGCCATCGCCACGCCGAACAACAACGCGATCTGCTGTGGGCCGAACTGGCGGTGGCGCATGGCTGGCGCTGCCTGATCGACTGGCCGGCAGCGCTCGGGCGGCCGCCGCAGTTGGCAGAGCTGCGCGAGTTGATGGACAGCGCCGGGCGCTTGCGTGCGCTGGCGCAAACGCTACCACCGGCCAACGCGGACGCGCGCACGCGAGCCCGCAACGATCTGGCCAACGCGCTGGCTCAGGCGGTGTTTGGCGACAACACACCGCGCGCCCTGCACGCGGCAGCGCTGTGCGCGTGGGTCGGCACTCAGGCGAGCCCGCTGCACGAACTGCTGGATGTCATCCAGGGCTCACCGTTGGCCAGTCTGCGCCAGCCCGATGTGACGCTTCTGTCCACGCCCACAGCCAGCTGGTTTGCCGCCCGGCTGTCGGCCAATCCCGATTTCGGCCGCCACCCCAGCGCCGACGGCATGGCCGCCGAGGTCGGTGCCTATGCCCGCTGCAGCAGCGCCGAACGTGCGCTGTTCGATGCCTCCGGGCCGCTCGCTGCGCGCCTGCTGGCGATGCTGGCATCGGCGGCGGCGTTGGTCACCCGCTTGCGCGAGGCGGCCCAGGGGCTGCTGCCCGCCGTGGTGGTCGACGCGTGCTCGCCCTTGCCGGCCAGCGGCTGCGCAGTAGTCGATACGGTGCGTGGGCCATTGGCGTACTGGGTGCGGCTTGAAGCCGATCGCATCGCCGATCTGCGCTCGCTGGCGCCGACCGAATGGATGCTGCACCCGCGCGGGGTGTTGTACCAGTGGTTGCCTGGCTTGCCTGCCGAAGCTGCGCAACACGCCGCACGGCTGGCACTGGCCGCGGTCGATCCGTGCGCGGTGACCGCTATCGCGCTGGAGGGCATGGCCGATGCATGAGCTGTCGCTGTGCCTGTCGATGATCGATCTGGTTGCCGAGCGCGTGCGCGCCGAGGGTGCGCATCGCGTACTGCGGATCGGCGTGGATGTTGGTGCACTCGGCCACGTCGAGCCGCAGGCGCTGGCGTTTTGTTTCGAGAGTGCCGCGCGCCAGACCGCAGTCGAAGGCGCACGGCTGGAAATTCGGGTCGTGCCGGGGCGGGCGTTCTGCTTTGATTGCGGTGAAGGAGTGATGATCCGGCAACGCGGCGATGCCTGCCCGCGTTGTGGCGGTGGCGCGCTGCGGATCGAGGATGGCGAACAACTGCGGGTTACCGAGATGGAGATTGTCTGATGTGTAAGATATGCGGATGCGAGAACGGCCAATTACGGATCGAGGGTGCGCTGTCGCCGGCGCACCCGCATGCCCACGATCACGTTCACCAACACGACCACGACCACGATCACGATCATCAGCACGCGCACGCACATAGCCATGCGCATGATCACCAGCACAGCGGCGACGGCGCGCTGCATTTCGGCAACGGCGCCGCCGGTGCCAGCGTGCCCGGTCAATCGCAGGCGCGGCTGGTACGGATCGAGCAGGACATCCTCGCCCGCAACGATGCCATCGCCGCCGACAACCGGCGCGTGTTTGCCGCCGCCGGCGTGCTGGCATTGAACCTGATGTCCAGCCCGGGTGCCGGCAAGACCAGCTTGCTGGTGGCGACATTGGCGCTGCTGGGCGAGATGCGTGCGGCGGTGATCGAGGGCGATCAGGAAACCTCGGCCGATGCCGAACGCATCCGTGCCAGCGGGGTGCCAGCAATCCAGGTCAACACCGGCAAGGGCTGCCATCTCGATGCGCAGATGGTGGCGCAGGCGGCCCTGCACCTGGGCTTGCCCGAGCGTGGCCTGTTGTTTATCGAGAATGTCGGCAACCTGGTGTGCCCGGCCGGATTCGATCTGGGCGAAGCGCACAAGGTGGTGATCTGCTCGGTGACCGAAGGCGAGGACAAGCCGCTCAAGTATCCGGGCATGTTCGCCGCCGCCGATCTGTTGCTGGTATCGAAGATCGACCTGCTGCCGCATCTGGACTTCAATGTTGATCAACTGATCGCCAATGCGCGACGGATCAACCCCGGGATCGCGGTGCTGCGCGTATCGGCGCGTAGTGGCGAGGGCATGCAGCGCTGGCTGGGCTGGCTGCGCTCGGCGCTGGCGCTGCGACAGGCGGCGGAATAGCACGATGGCAAGCGCTGCCACACGCGTGCGTGCGCGGGTCCGGGGCCGGGTGCAGGGCGTCGGCTTCCGCCCGTTCGTGTGGAAGCTGGCGCACCAGCACGGGCTGGGTGGCTGGGTGCTGAACGATGCCGACGGCGTGCTGCTGGAAGTGGAGGGCAGCGATTGCGATGCCTTCATCGCCGCGCTGCGCACGCAGGCGCCGCCGCTGTCGCGCATCGACTCGCTCAGCGTGCAGTCGCTCGCCTGCATCGGCAGCGTGGACTTCGAGATTGCCGCCAGCCGTGGCGGCGAGCACGCCAGCGCCACGGTTCCCGCCGATGTCGCGGTATGCGACGAGTGCCTGCACGAAATGTTCGATCCGGCCGACCGCCGCTACCGCTACCCGTTCATCAATTGCACCCAATGCGGCCCGCGTTTCACCATCACCGCCGGGCTGCCCTACGACCGCCCGCAAACCGCGATGGCGGGGTTTGCCTTGTGCCCGGATTGCGCGCGCGAATACGCTGACCCGGCTGATCGTCGCTATCACGCGCAACCGGTCGCGTGCCCGGCTTGTGGTCCGACGCTCGATACCGACCCGGCGCAGATCGTTGCCGGCCTCGCACGCGGCGAGATTCTCGCGATCAAGGGGCTCGGCGGATTTCATCTGGCCTGCGATGCGCGCAATGCCGACACGGTTGCCCGCCTGCGCCGGCGTAAGGGCCGTGATCGCAAGCCGTTCGCGGTGATGGCATTGAACGCGGCCTCGGCACGCGCAGTGGCCGAAATATCGGAGGAAGAACACAGCCTGCTCGGCTCGCGGGCACGGCCGGTGGTGTTGCTGCGCTCGCGCGGGGTGTTGCCCGAGGCGGTGTCCGGTGGCCTGCCGAGCCTGGGCCTGATGCTGGCTTATGCGCCGCTGCATCATCTGATTTTCCACGAGGCCGCCGGGCGGCCGGCGGGCACCGATTGGCTGCAAGCGCCGCATGACCTGATCCTGGTGATGACCTCGGCCAACCCGGCCGGTGAACCGCTGGTGATCGGTGACGATGAAGCCCGCGCGCGGCTGCACAGCATCGCCGATGCCATCGTCGGCCATGATCGGCCGATCCTGACCCGTTGCGACGATTCGGTGCTGCGGGTGGTGGCCGGCGCGCCGGTATTCCTGCGCCGCTCGCGTGGTTATGTGCCCGATGGCATCCGTCTGGCCGAGGCCGGACCGCCGGTGCTGGCCCTGGGGGCCTTGCTCAAGTGCTGTACCTGCCTGCTGCGCGAGGATGAGGCGGTGCTCTCGCAGCATGTTGGCGATATCGAGTCCAGTGCCAGTTACGATTTTCTTGGCGAGAGTGTCGCCCACCTGCAGCGCCTGCTGCGGGTCGCGCCGCAGGCGATCGCCTGCGACCGGCATCCGGACTATCCCAGCAGCCGCTATGCGCGCGAGTCCGGGTTGCCGGTGATCGCGGTGCAGCATCATCACGCGCATCTGGCGGCGGTGGCCGCCGAGTACGGCATTACCGGTTCACTCACCGGTTTGATTCTCGACGGCTTCGGTCTCGGCGATGATGGCAGCCTGTGGGGCGGCGAGCTACTGCGCATGCACGGTAGCGCCTGTGCGCGGATCGGCCACCTCGCGCCACTGGCCTTGCCCGGCGGCGATGCCGCCGCGCGTGCACCGTGGCGGATGGCGGTAGCGGTGCTGCATGCGCTGGGTCGCGGCGATGAAATCGTTACGCGCTTCGCGCATGCCGATGCGGCGGGCATCGCACACCTGTTGCAGCGACAACTGAACACGCCGTTGACCAGCGCCTGCGGCCGTTTGTTCGATGCCGCCGCCGGCCTGCTCGGCGTGCGTGCCTTCAACACCTTCGAGGGTGAAGCGGCGATGGCGCTGGAAGCGCTGTGCAGGTGCCCGCGGGTGCTCGCTGGCGGTTGGCGATTGCGCGCTGGCGTGCTCGATTTTTCGCCGTTGCTCGATGCACTGATCGATCGCGATCCGGCCGATGGTGCCGATCTGTTCCACGGCACCCTGGCAGCCGGGCTGGCGGAGCTGGCACTGAGCGGCCTCAATGGCGAGCGGCAATTGGCAATTGCTGGCGGCTGTGCGGTCAACCGGCCGTTGCTGCACATGTTGCGCGCGCTGTTGGCGCGCCAAGGCGTCGACCTGCTGATTCCACGGCAGGCACCGCCCGGTGATGGCGGCCTGGCGCTGGGCCAGGCGCTGGTCGCCCGCCGCGTCATCCAGGAGCAAGGCTGATGTGCCACGCCGTGCCCGCGCAGGTGGTGGAAGTGCTCGATGCCGACAACGCGCGGATCGAGATCGGCGGCGTGCGTCGGGTGGTTTCGACCGCACTGGTCGGCACGCTTGCGGTCGGTGATTTTGTGGTGGTGCATGTCGGCTTCGCGCTGGGCCGGCTCGATGCCGCCGAAGCCGAGGCGACGCTGGCCTTGCTCGCCGCCGAGGCGCGGGCATGAGGTACATCGACGCCTTCCGCGATGGCGATACCGGGCGCGGCCTGGCGGCGCGCATCGCCGCCGAGGTGAACCCGGCGCGCAGCTACCGGCTGATGGAGTTCTGCGGTGGCCACACCCACGCCATCTTCCGCTACGGCGTGCAGGATCTGCTGCCGGCCAACGTGATCATGGTGCATGGGCCGGGTTGTCCGGTCTGCGTGTTGCCGGTTGGCCGTCTCGACATGGCGATCGAGCTGGCGCTGCGGCCCGGGGTCATTTTGTGCAGTTACGGCGACATGCTGCGCATTCCCGGTTCGCGCAAGCGCAGCCTGCTGCGTGCCCGTGCCGAGGGTGCCGATGTGCGGATGATTTCCTCGAGCATGGACGCATTGGCGCTGGCCGAGGCGCATCCGGATCGTGAGGTCGTGTTCCTCGCCATCGGTTTTGAAACCACCACCCCGCCGACCGCCGCCGCGCTGCGTGTGGCACGTGCGCGCGGCATCGGCAACTTCAGCATCCTGTGCAATCACGTGCTCACCCCAGCGGCGATCAGCAACATTCTGCAGGCGCCGGCATTGCGTGCTATCGATGCGGTGCAGATCGATGGCTTTCTCGGGCCGGCGCACGTGTCGGTGGTGATCGGCAGCCAGCCTTACGAATACTTCGCCGAGGAGTTCGCGCGGCCGGTGGTGATCTCGGGCTTCGAGCCGCTCGATGTGATGCAATCGATCCTGATGCTGATCCGGCAGATCAACCAGGGCCGTGCCGAAGTCGAAAACCAGTACCAGCGTGCGGTCAGCCGCCACGGCAATGCCACCGCCAAGGCGATGGTGGCAGAGGTGTTCGAACTGCGCCGCAGCTTTGAGTGGCGCGGCCTGGGCACGGTGCCCTACAGCGCCCTCAAGCTGCGCGCAGCCTATGCCGATTTCGACGCCGAGCAGCGCTTCGGCATCGAATACCGGCCGATGCCGGAGAACAAGGCCTGTGCCTGCCCGCGCATCCTGCGCGGCGCCGCACGGCCGACTGATTGCGTGCTGTTCGGCAAGCAGTGCACGCCGCAGACGCCGCTGGGTTCGTGCATGGTTTCCGACGAGGGCGCCTGCGCGGCGTACTACAAATACGGGCGCCATCGCGCCGAGGCAAGGCCATGAGAGACAGCGTGAACTACGGCGCGGTGATCCAGATGAGCCACGGTGCCGGCGGCCGCGACATGGCCGAACTGATCGAGCGCATGTTCGTCACCGCCTTCGCCAACCCGCACCTGAGCGGGCGCGAGGATCAGGCGGTACTTGATCTTCCGGCCGGGCGTCTGGCGATGTCCACCGACAGTTACGTGGTGTCGCCGCTGTTCTTCCCCGGCGGCGATATCGGCAGCCTGGCGATCAACGGCACCATCAACGACGTGGCGATGGCGGGTGCGCAGCCGCTGGCGATCAGCCTGGGTCTGATCATCGAGGAAGGTTTTGCGCTGAGCGATCTGGCGCGGGTGATCGATTCGATGGCGCAGGCGGCGCGTGCTGCCGGCGTGCCGATCGTCACCGGCGACACCAAGGTGGTGGAGAAGGGCAAGGGCGATGGCTTGTTCGTCAACACCACCGGCATCGGCCAGGTGCGCGCGGGCGTGCAGATCTCGGCGACCGCGGTGCGCCCGGGCGATGTGGTGCTGGTCAGCGGCTATCTCGGTGATCACGGGGTGGCGGTGATGGCCGAGCGCGGCGGCTTTGATTTTCAGACCACGATCCACTCGGACTGCGCAGCGCTGCATGGCCTGGTCGCGGCCCTGCTCGATGCGGTGCCCGAGGTGCGCATGTTGCGTGATCCGACCCGTGGCGGCCTGGCTGCCGTGCTCAACGAGATCGCGCTCGCCAGTGCGGTCGGCTTTCGTATCCGCGAGCGCGATCTGCCGATCCGTGCGGAGGTGGCCGGCGCCTGCGAGCTGCTCGGGCTTGATCCGCTATATGTCGCCAACGAGGGCAAGCTGGTGGCGATGGTGCCGCCGCAATCGGCAGCGGCTGCGCTGGCCGCACTGCGCGCGCATCCGCTCGGGCGCGATGCCGCGATCATCGGCGTAGCGCGCGCCGACGCGCACCACTTCGTCGAAATGCAGACCGCGTTCGGTGGCGTGCGCATGGTCGATTGGATCGCCGGCGAGCAACTGCCGCGCATCTGCTGAGCCATGCGCATCCTGCTGCTCACCCACGCCTTCAACAGCCTCAGCCAGCGCCTGTGGTTGAGTCTGTCGGCGGCTGGTCACGAGCTGTCGGTGGAGTTCGACATCAACGATGCGGCGACGCGGCAGGCACTGGCACTGTGGCAGCCCGAGGTGGTGATTGCGCCGTATTTGAAACGCGCGATTGCGGAAGAGGTCTGGCGCACCACGCCGTGCCTGATCGTGCATCCGGGGCCGTTGGGTGATCGTGGCTGCTCGGCGCTGGATTGGGCGATCCAGCACGGCCGCACGCGCTGGGGGGTTACGGTGTTGCAGGCGGTGGCCGAACTCGATGCCGGGCCGGTGTGGGCGCATCGCGAGTTCCCCTTGCGCGCCGCCAGCAAGTCGAGCGTCTATCGCCGCGAACTGACCGAAGCGGCAGTCGCCGCCGTCGGTGATGCACTGGCGCGGATGCAGCGCGGCGACGGTCCGTTGCTGGGCGCCAATTGCGGCGATGAAGGCGAAAAGCCGGCGATGCGCCAGCGCGATCGCCGCATCGATTGGCAACGCGACGATACGCAAACGGTGCTGGCGAAAATCCATGCCGCCGACGGCCAGCCCGGTGTGCGCGACCGCTACCACGACGCGACGGTGTGGCTGCACGACGCCGCGCCCGCGCCGGGCCTGGTCGGCAACGCCGGCGACTGGCTCGGGCACGACGGCGCAAGCCTGGCCCGCGCCACCCACGACGGCGCGCTGTGGATCGGTCACCTGCAAATCATCGATGCCGAGATCGATCGCGCGATCAAACTGCCAGCGGTGGCTGCCGTGCGCCAGCTCGGTCTGCCGCTACCCCCTGCCATTGCCGGCGAAGGCGCGCCGAACCGGATCGACTTTCAGATCGAGGATGGCGTTGGCGTACTGCGCTTCCCAGTGCTCAATGGCGCCTTGTCGGTGTCGCGCTGCCAGGCATTGCTGGCCGCGATCACCGCGGCTGCGCGCAGCCCGGTGCCGGCCATCGTCCTGCTCGGCGGCCCCGAGTTCTGGTGCAATGGCATGGACCTGGCCAGCATCGAGGCCGACCCCAGCCCGGCCGAAGCCTCGCTTGCCAACATCGAGGCGATCGACGAGGTCTGCCGCGCGTTGATCGAGTTGACCGGCAAGTGGGTGATTGCGGCGGTGTGCGGCAATGCCGGTGCCGGCGGCGTGTTTATGGCCTTGGCGGCCGACGAAGTGCTGGTGCGCGCGGGCGTGGTGCTCAATCCGCATTACCGCAATATGGGCAATCTGTACGGTTCGGAATACTGGACCTGGCTATTGCCAAGACGGCTCGGCGATGACGGCGCACGCGCATTGATGGCGACGCGACTGCCGCTGGATGCCGCCGATGCGGTGCAGCGCGGATTGTTCGATGCGGTATTGCCCGGCGATCCGGACGCGTTCGCCGCGGCGGCCATCGGCCATGCGCGTGCGCGCATCGACGGCGCCGATTTCAGTGAGCGCTTGCAGGCCAAGGCGGCTGCGCGCGCCAGCGATGAGGCGAGCAAGCCGCTGGCCGCCTATCGCGAAGCGGAGCTGGCGCGGATGCGCGAAAACTTCTTCGGCTTCGACACCAGTTATCACATCGCCCGCTTCGATTTCATCACCCGCACCGCACATTCGCGCACACCGCTGTATCTGGCACGGCATCGGCAATCGCGCTGAGCCCGCCAGCGCCGCCGGGGTTCGATTACAACAAGTGACGCACGTTGGGCAGGTATTTTTCCAGCGAGCCGGTGTTGACCACGACCACGCGCTCGCCGGATGTGAGCAGGCCACGATCGAGCAATTGCGGCAGCGCCGCCAGACAAGCCGCGCCCTCCGGGCTGATCCACCAGCGCGTGTCGCGCCATACCCGGCTCAGCTCGGCGGCGGTGTCCGCTTCGCTCACTGCAACCGCGGCGCCGCCGCTGTCGCGGATGATCTGCAACACACGGAAGTGGCCGACGCCGCCGGGCACGTTGAGGCCGCAGGCCAACGTCACGCCGGCGGTGACTACGCTGGTGTCGTCGGCGCCGGAGGTAAAGGCATTGACCAGTGGTTGGGTTACTTCGCTTTGCACGCAGATCATGCGTGGCCGCTGGCTGCCGATCAGGCCCAGTGCTTGCAGTTCGGCCCAGGCTTTCCACATGCCGAGCACGCCGGTACCGCCACCGGTTGGATAGATCACCACATCGGGCAGTGCCCAGCGGCTTTCATCCGAATCCCACGGCCGCGCAAGCGGTTCGGCCAGTTCCAGGCCGAGTGTCTTCTTGCCTTCGATGCGCCAGCCCGGTTCCTGAAACGTGGCCACCGAAAAGTAGCCCTGTGGCACGTACTTTTCCTTGAGCAGGGCGCCGGCTTCGCGGATGGTGGGGCCGATTAGTTCGAGCTTGACCTGCACCGGATGGCGGAAGGCCGCCGCTGCGACATTGCCCAGAATCGGCAACGGCGTATCGTCGGGCATGGCCACGGCGATTTGCAGGTCACCGGCCAGCGCGTAGCGGGTCAGCGAATCGCCGGCATTGCCCTGGGTGGGCACCGCCAACTGGTTGAGGCCAAGCCGGCGCGCCTGCGCCACCACCATCGCCATGCCGCGATCCTTGAAGCTTTGCGTCGGGTTGGCGCCGTAACCCGGATGCGCCCGGCCCTCTTCTTTCACTGCCAGCGCCAAGCCGGCGGCCTTTGCAACCGGATGCTGGCGGTAATCGAGTAGCGGCGTGTGGCCTTCGCCCAGTGGCACCAGATGGCGGGCGTCGGACGGGTTGTTGGCGTCCAGCGCCAGCAGCGCACCGAAGCGCCACATGTCCGGCCGTTGCGGTGTGTACCACTGCTGCTCGGGCTGCTCCGCGCGCAGGCGCTGCAGGTCGAGCACCATTTCAACCGGCCGGCCATCGCTGGGGTCGAGGTTCATCGGTACATCAGCGGGGTATTCAATGCCGGAGGCGATGCCGCGCAGGTGACTGAGGTAGGACATGATTTTTCTCGCTGAAGGGGGGTGAACGCAGATCGTTACAAATGCTCAGCGGCAATCGCTTGCTGGCGCATCAATTTCTCAATGATACGATCCAGCGCCGCGCGCTCATCGGCGTCCAGGCAGGCTAGCAGTTCCGCCTCGTAGGCTTCGGCGCGCGGCACCACCTCATCATAGATGGCATGGCCGGCCGCGCTGAGGGTGAGTACCGATTTGCGCCGGTCGCTGCCGTGGGTTTCGCGCTGCACCCGGCCATGATGCAGCAGGTTGCTCAGCGCCCGGCTGATTGCCACCTTGTCGATGGCGGTGCGCTCGGCGACCTCGTTGCTCGACAAGCCGGGGAAGCGCGCCAATACCACCATTACCCGCCATTCGGTAATCGACAGCGCGAACCGGCTGGCGTAGGCGCGCGAAATCGACGCGCTGATGCGATTGGATAGCAGCGACAAGCGGTATGGCAGGAACCGCTCAAGCTTCAATGCAGCCTCAGAATGCATGTCTTCGCCTTGCAATTGGTTTCAGATGAAACTATAACGGTGGCCTGATCGGCCATACGAGGAATCGCGCGATGAACGCACAACCCAATCTTGGCATAACCCCGGGCTGCTTCGAAAACCCGATGGGCATCGATGGCTTCGAGTTCGTCGAGTTTGCTGCCCCGGCCGGGCGCGAGGGCGAGCTGTACGCCTTGTTCGAGCGCATGGGTTTCACCGCTGTCATGCGCCATCGCCGCCGCGCCATCACCTTGTTCCGGCAAGGTGGCGTTAATTTTCTGGTCAATGCCGAGCCCGATTCGTTTGCGGCCGATTTTGCCGCCAAACACGGCCCGAGTGCCTGCGGTTTTGCGGTGCGTTTTCGCGAGCCAGCCAACGCGGTGCAGGCGCAGGTGCTGGCGCGTGGCGGCGAGCGGATCACGGGCGAGGCCAGCAAGGCGGTGCAGCGGCCGGTGGTCGCCGGCATCGGCGGCGCCATGCTGTATCTGGTCGACAACTATGGCGACGGCGGTGATGTCTATGCCGACTTCGAACCATTGCCCGGTGTGGACAGCCATCCGCGGGGCTATGGCCTGACCTTCATCGACCACCTGACCCACAACCTGTACCACGGCAACATGGAAAAGTGGGCCGACTACTACGAGAAGTTGTTCAACTTCCGCGAGATCCGCTACTTCGACATCAAGGGCGTCAAGACCGGGCTGGTGTCCAAGGCGATGACCGCACCCGATGGCATCGTGCGCATTCCGCTCAACGAATCGAGCGATCCCAAATCGCAGATCAACGAGTACTTGAACGAATACCACGGCCTACGCCACGGTCGAGGCCATGCGTGCGCACGGGGTGGCGTTTCTCGACACCCCGGACACCTATTTTTCGGTGGTCGATCAGCGCATCCCCAACCACGGCGAAGACCTGCCGCGCTTGCGTCGCAACAAGATCCTGATCGACGCCGACCCGGAAACCAAACAGCGCAAGCTGTTGCAGATATTCACCCAGAACTGCATCGGCCCGATCTTTTTCGAGATCATCCAGCGCAAGGGCAACGAAGGCTTCGGCGAAGGCAACTTCCAGGCTTTGTTCGAGAGTATTGAACGCGACCAGATCAAGCGCGGGGTGCTTTGAGGGCAACGCAGCCCGGTGTTGAGGCGTTTGCCTCGGCCGGGCTGCAACGCTCTGTACGCGATCTTGTGGAAGCCTGCGCCGAGCTCAGTCCGGTGCAAGCGTCGCCGCTCACCAGCATGCGTGCTCAGGCAGTGCAGGTTCGTGTAGCGGGCGCTTGCCCTGGATCCACCGTGCAAGCAGGGCCAAGCTGTGGCCCGCGTGTACGGCGCGCTGCAAACCGGAACTACAAAATTACGGGTTCGCTGGTGTTTCAACGCCCAGTGCCGCTTCGGCGTCAGCAATCAGAAAGGCATTGACTGCTTTCACGTCACTGACTTCGATTGTGCCCGCCGCTTGCTCCAGGCGCAGGCTGTTGACCAGAAAGTTGTGGCGAGCGCGCGCCAGTTCGGTTTGCGCGGCATACAACTGCTGCTGGCCGACCAGCACGTCAACGATGGTGCGGGTGCCGACTTCGTAGCCGGCTTCGGTGGCATCCAGGGCGCTGCGGGCCGAGGTCAATGCCTGCTGGCGGGCGTCGATTTCGGAAATGCCGCTGAGCAGGTCACGCAGGGCATTGCGGGTTTGCCGCGTTATCGCGCGGCGTTCCTGTTCGGCCTGGTCGCGCACCGCATCACGGGTGTGGATCGCCTGGCGTACGCGTGATTGGGTGGCGAAGCCGGAGAACAGCGGAACCCGCAACTGCAAGCCCCAGCTTGCGTCATTGCCTTGGCTCGATGTTGGCAGCGTTTGTCCACTGGTTACGATTTGGCCGTATGAGGTGCTGTCCGAGTAGGAAATGGTTGCGCTCAGTGTGGGCAGATGGCCGGCACGAGCGGTGGCAATGTCACGTTCACTTGCTTCCAGCGCCAGCAGCCGCGAGCGCAGGGTCGGGTTCTGATCCAGCGCTGTGCGCACCCAATGTTCAGGCTGCAAGTCGTCAGGCAGGTGTGGCTGGAAGTTCGCCGCCAGACCCTTGAGGTTGACCAGCGGCTTGCCGGTGACCTCGGTCAGGGTTTCGCCGGCGTTGTCGTAGGCGTTTTGCGCGGCGATGGTGGCGGCACGCGCGGTGTCGTAGCGCGACTGCGCTTCATGCACATCGGTGATCGGCGCCAGGCCCACTTCAAGGCGTTTTTCGGCCTGGTCGAGCTGGCGCTTGACCGCGAGTTCTTCGGCCTTGGCCGAGACCAGGGTCTGGATTGCGGTCAATACCGCAAAATAACTGTCGGATACGCGCACTGACAGATTATCGAGCGCAGCATCGTAGTCTGCCTGCGATTGCTCCGAGCGCGAACGGCTGGCGCGCAGCGCGGTGTAGTTGCTGTAGTCGAACAACGATTGGCTGACGGCGACCTGCCAGTTGCGTGAGCGCGAGTCGATGTTGCTCACGCTGTTCGAGGTGATGGTTGGGTTGATCGAGATCACCCGCAACGAGCGGTTGTCGGCATTGGTGTCGTTGAAGTTGCCGGTGGCGTCGATCTGCGGCAACAGGCTTGCCCGGGCCTGCACGATGCCTTCGCGTTGACCGAATGCGCGCGCTTCGGCGGCAGCCAGTTGCGGGTCGCTCTGGCGGGCCAGTTCGTAGGCTTGCATCAGGTCTGCAGCGTTGGCAACGCCGGGCAGTGCCAAGGCAAGGGCCAGGCTCAGGGTAGTGATTCGCAGCGACATGGGGTTTCCTTGGGTTGATCGGTTTACAGGGCAAATCGCGCAACCGGCGACAGGCCGGCAAGATAGGGCAGTTGCGTTTCAAACAGGCTCAGTTCTTCGATACGGCCTTCATGATTCAGCCAACGCACCGCCTCTTGCGCCGGAGCCAGGCCGCGCACCGCGAACAGACGACCGCCCGGGCGCAGCCAGTTGAAAACGCGTTCGGGCAGGTCGACCACGGCGCCGGTAAAGCACACCGCATCAAACTGTCGGCCGGGCTCGAACCGGGTGACATCGGCTTGCTGCACGTTGATGTTGGCGTATTCGCCGCCGACAAAGCGTGAACGTGCGCGCTCGACGAAGTCGGCATGAATATCGATGCTGACCACCGCGCACGCGAGATGGCCAAGGCAGGCGGTGATGAAGCCCGAACCGGTGCCGATTTCCAGCACACTGTCTTCCGGCGCCAGGTCCAGCGCCTGCAACATGCGCCCTTCCAGCGTGGGCTTCATCATCGACTCGCCATGTTCCAGTGGCAGCGCCATGTCGGCGAAGGCGAGCTTGCGATGACGCATCGGCACGAAGTCCTCGCGCTTTACCTTGCTCATGGCGTCAAGTACGCGCGGATCGAGCACCTCATAAGGACGCACCTGCTGTTCGACCATGGCGAAACGGGCCTGCTCGAAATCAATGACCATGATGTGTCGATCCCTGCTGTGAAAAGGTGCCAATTTTAACCCGGATACGGTCGTGAACGCCGCGAAACCTGATGCGTGAAGCAATTGCACACGGGACGGTCAAGGTATTGGCTGCGGCCAAGGATCGCCTTAATTGCCCGTCAACCCGAGTGCCGGTGGTCATGATGACCTTTGGCGAGCGCGTTTGCGCACCGGGGGCTGTGGGGTTTCGACTGGCTCGTGGGCACGCACGAACAGGTCGACCACGCTGCGGATATGCGCGGCGGTCGCCTCGCCCTGCGGCAGCGCAGCGCAGCCAATCAGTGCGCACATATGCGCCAGGCCCTTGACCAATACGAAGAAATGCTCGGCTGAGGTGCGCGGTTCGGGAACGTTGAGTTTGCCGGCGCGGTGCGCCTTGCGCAGCAGTTGTTCCAGCGCGTCGATGGTGCGCTTGGGGCCGGCATCAAAAAATATCTGCGCCAGATTGTCGCTGGCCGGCGCGCGCGCCGCCATGGTGCGGTACATCTCCATCGCATCGGGGCTGCATGCCAATGCATGGAAGCGCTCGGCAATGGTGGTGAGTACCGCTGCAATGGGCACCGATGCCGTGGGCATGGCGAACGCCCGGCTTGGCAGTTGCTCTTCGCAGCGGGCTTTCACCGCCGCAGCAAACAGCGTGTTTTTGTCCTTGAAGTGGCTGTAAACCGTCAGCTTGGAGACGCCTGCTTCAGCCGCGATGGCATCCATAGAGATGCGATCGTAACCGTAGCGTGGAAACAGGCTCTTGGCGGCTTCCAGGATTGCTTTGCGCTTGGCCAGGTCCTTGGGCCGGCCAGGGCCGGGCACGGCATTGCGCGCTGCGCGGGCGCCGACCTTGCGTGGCTTGTTTTCACTCATGAGCGAACATTCTGGACTGATGGGTACAGGAAACTATACTATACGTTCCAGTTCACATATTAACCTGCTCGCGATTTTGAGGTAAGGCCATGTCCAATGCAGTCACCCGATACGTTCTCAACGGCACGCTGTTGCTGCTACTGACGGCTTGCAGTGGGGTTGCGCAAGAAGTAGAGCAGGTACGCCCGGCGCTGGTGGTGCAGCCACAAACGGGCGAGGGCGCAATTGTTGCCTATGCCGGCGAAGTGCGCGCCCGTTACGAGCCGGCACTGGGTTTTCGCATCGGCGGAAAAATCATTGCGCGTGCAGTGGATGTCGGTGATCGGGTCGCTGCTGGGGCACTGCTGGCCGAACTTGACCCGGATGACGTGCGCTTGCAGGCACAGGCTGCACAGGCGCAATGGCGCGCAGCGCAGGCTGACCTGGAGCTGGCCCGCGCCGAGCGTGAGCGCGCCGCCGCATTGATCGAGCGCAAGCTGGTCAGCGCATCGGTTTACGACAGCCGCGACGCCGCATGGCGAGCCGCGCAAGCCAAGGCGCGGCAAGCTAAAGCGCAGTGGGATGTTGCCAGCAATCAGGCTGGATACAGCAAGCTGTACGCGCCAGAGGCCGGTGTTATCGCGGCTCGCCACGCCGAAGCCGGGCAGGTGGTGGCCGCAGGGCAAGCCGTGTTCACGCTGGCAGTGGATGGTGAGCGCGAGATCGCCATCGACATCCCTGAGCAGCGTATCGCGCAGTTCAAGATGGGGCAGAAAGTGACAGTGGCATTGTGGGCGCAATCGGGTAGCCGGTTCCCCGGTCATATTCGCGAGTTGTCACCAGCGGCTGATCCGCAGACCCGCACCTATGCCGCGCGGGTAACGCTTGACGCGGGCACGGCACTGGCCGAGTTGGGGCAAACCGCGCGCGTCTACACCGCCGGCACCGATGCCGCTCGGCAATTGATGTTGCCGCTGTCGGCTGTCAGCGCCGAGGATGGTGTCGCGTTTGCCTGGGTGGTGGACCCGGCGACCGCGCGCCTGCAACGCCGGCCGCTGGTGTTGGGCGCTTATCAGGAGGATCGGGTGCCGGTCATCTCCGGGTTGCGCGGTGAAGAATGGGTAGTGGCCGGAGGGGTGCATTTGTTGCGCGAAGGCCAACGGGTGGCCCCGGTAGACCGCGACAACCGCGCGGTAATCCTCGTCCAAACCCCCTGAGGCCACCATGAGCCAATTCAATCTATCCGCATGGGCGCTGCATAACCGCGGCCTGGTGTTGTACGCCATGGTGCTGCTGAGTATTGCCGGCATTATGTCCTACACCCGCCTGGGGCAATCCGAAGATCCGCCGTTCACCTTCAAGGCCATGGTGATTCGCACCGTGTGGCCCGGTGCCACGGCCGAAGAAGTGGCGCGGCAAGTCAGCGACCGCATTGAAAAAAAACTGATGGAAACCGGCGAGTATCAGTGGATACGCTCTTACTCGCGGCCGGGGGAATCACAGATCACGTTCATGGCGCGTGATTCGCTGCGCTCCGAGCACCTGCCTGAATTGTGGTATCAGGTGCGCAAGAAAACCGGCGATATCCGCAATCAGTTGCCGTCCGGCATCATCGGCCCGTTTTTCAACGATGAGTTCGGCGATACCTTCGGCAACATCTATGCGTTGACGGGCAAAGGGTTTGATTACGCCACCCTCAAGGACTATGCCGACCGCCTGCAGATTGAATTGCAGCGGGTGCCGGATGTGGCCAAGGTTGAACTGGTTGGCCTGCAAGACGAAAAAATCTGGATCGAGCTGAGCAATATCAAGCTGGCTACGCTGGGGGTGTCACTCAATCAAGTGCAGCAGGCACTTGAGACGCAAAACGCGGTGGTTGCCGCCGGTTTTTTTGAAACGCCCAGTGAGCGCATTCCGCTGCGTATCTCCGGTCGTTTTCGCTCGGTTGCCGAAATCCGCGACTTTCCGATCCGCGTCGATGACCGCACGTTTCGCATTGGCGATGTAGCCGATGTTCGCCGTGGTTTCAACGATCCCCCGGCACCGCGCATGCGATTTCTCGGCGAGGATGCCATCGGTATCGCGGTATCGATGAAAAGCGGCGGCGACATCCTGCGGCTGGGCAAGGCACTGGAAAACACTTTCGCCCGCGTGCAGGCGACCTTGCCGATCGGCATGGATCTGGCCAAGGTGTCCGATCAGCCACAGGCGGTTCGGCAGTCGGTGGGCGAGTTCGTGCGCGTGCTGGCCGAGGCGGTGCTGATCGTGCTGGTGGTGAGTTTTTTCTCGCTTGGTGTGCGCACCGGCCTGGTGGTTGGGCTGTCAATACCGCTGGTGCTGTCGATGACGTTTGCGGCGATGTATCTGCTCGATATTGGCCTGCACAAAATCTCGTTGGGTGCGCTGGTGGTCGCGCTTGGTTTGCTGGTTGATGACGCCATCATCGCGGTGGAAATGATGGCGGTGAAAATCGAGCAGGGATTTGATCGCCTCAGTGCTGCCAGCTTCACCTGGACATCCACGGCCTTCCCGATGTTGACCGGCACATTGGTCACTGCCGTTGGCTTTTTGCCAATCGCCACTGCCCAGTCAGGTACCGGTGAATACACCCGCGCGATTTTTCAGGTAGTGACATTGGCGCTGTTGTTGTCTTGGATAGCGGCGGTAGTGTTTGTGCCGTATCTGGGCGACAAGTTGCTGCCTGCGCACAAGTCGGCAGCAGACGCCGACACTTCGTCATTCGTGCCCGCGCATGGCAAGGCACACGATCCTTACGACACCCGCTTTTATCGCCGATTCCGTGGCTGGGTGGCGTGGTGTTTGCATCATCGCTGGCTGGTCATTTCAGTTACTGTTGCAGCGTTCATGCTGTCACTGGTGATGTTCCGGTTTGTACCGCAGCAGTTTTTTCCGGCTTCAGCGCGGCTGGAGTTGATGGTTGACCTCAAATTGGCCGAAGGCGCGTCGCTGCTTGCCACCGACGCCGAAGTGAAGAAGCTCGAAGCCTTGCTCGCCAAGCGCGAGGACATCGACAACTATGTGGCCTACGTTGGTACCGGTTCGCCGCGCTTCTATCTGCCGCTGGATCAGCAACTGCCGGCCGCCAGCTTTGCGCAGGTGGTAGTGCTCACCCGCGACATCAAGGCGCGCGAGGTGGTGCGCAGCTGGTTGATTGAAACGCTGCCAATCACCTTTCCGCAATTGCAGGCGCGGGTGTCGCGTCTGGAAAACGGCCCGCCGGTCGGCTATCCGATCCAGTTGCGGGTTTCGGGCGAGCATATCGACACCATTCGCCGCTTTGCCCACGAACTGGCCGATCAGGTGCGCAAGAACCCGCATGTGGTCAACGTCAATCTCGATTGGGCCGAGCCGAGCAAGGTGGTGCGCCTGCATATCGATCAGGAACGCGCACGCGCCATCGGCATCGATTCCTCGCAACTGGCGCAGTTTCTGCAAAGCTCGCTGTCGGGCTTGCACATCAGCCAGTTCCGCGAAGACAACGAGCTGATCGAGATTCTGCTGCGCGGGCCGGATTCCGAGCGCGCCGGTTTGGGCATGCTCGATAGCCTCACCGTGCCCGTGGCGAACGGCAAGTCGGTACCGATGGCGCAGATCGCCACCCTGGAATACGGCTTCGAGGAGGGTATCATCTGGCATCGCGACCGCCTGCCCACCGTCACCGTGCGCGGCGACATCTACGGCGATCAGGTGCCGGCCACGGTGGTTGCGCAACTGCAACCGGCGCTGGAAAAACTGCGCGCCAAATTGCCGCCAGGCTACCTGCTGGAAGTGGGCGGTACGGTGGAAGACTCTACCCGTGGCCAGCGTTCAGTTGCTGCCGGCATGCCTTTGTTGCTGGTGCTGGTGCTGAGCCTGCTGATGATTCAGCTCAAGAGTTTTCCGCGAGTGTTGATGGTGGTGCTCACCGCGCCGCTCGGCCTGATTGGCGTGGTGCTGTTCCTGCTCGTGTTCCGGGTGCCGTTTGGCTTTGTCGCCATGCTCGGCACCATCGCGCTGTCGGGCATGATCATGCGCAACTCGGTGATTCTGGTCGATCAGATCGAGCGCGACATCCATGATGGCAGCAGCCAATGGCAGGCCATTCTCGATGCCACCGTGCGCCGCTTCCGGCCGATCGTGCTGACCGCGATGACCGCCGTGCTGGCGATGATCCCGCTGTCGCGCAGCGTATTCTTCGGGCCGATGGCGGTGGCCATCATGGGTGGCCTGATCGTGGCCACGGTGCTCACCCTGCTGTTTTTGCCAGCGTTGTATGCCGCGTGGTTCCGGGTGCGCGAGAGCGTGCCGGAAAGGACGCGCTCAAGGTCATGACCGTTGGCTCGTTGGACTTGTCCGCAGCACTCACTGCTGCTGTGGATTGTTCCGGCACGTTGAGGTAACCGCCGTTGTGACAAGCCGATTCGTTCGCTGTGAATTCGTTCGCTGTGAATTTGACAGCGGCGACCGTGATGCGTAGTCTTACCTAGGTCTTACTTTGACGACGCGGCCATGGAAACCACCAAGCTGTCCAGCAAGGGCCAGGTGATCATCCCCAAGGCCTTTCGCACCCGCAATCACTGGGAAGCCGGCCTTGAACTGCAGGTGATCGCCACCGGCGACGGCATTCTGCTCAAGCCCAAGGCGCCCTTCGAGGTGGCCGCGCTGGCCGATGTTGCCGGCCTTCTCAAGGGCCGGATCAAACCGATGACCGGCGCGCAAATCGCGCAGGCGCTGCAACACGACGTGCGCAGGAAATGGCGTGACAGCCGTTGATACCAACGTGCTGGTGCGTCTGCTGACCGGCGACCACCCCGCCCAATACAAGGCCAGCCACGCCCTGTTCGCCGCCGAGCCGGTGTTCATTCCCGATACCGTGATTCTGGAAACCGAGTGTGTGCTGCGTGCCGCCTACCAGTTGGAGCCCGCCGCCGTCTGCGAAGCCCTGCGCCGGGTGTGCGGACTGGCCAACGTCACCCTCGCCAACGCCCCGATGATCGCGCAAGTGATCGCTTGGCACGAGGCCGGCCTCGATTTCGCCGACGCCTTCCACCTCGCCTTGAGCAAGGATCAGGATGCCCTCAAGACCTTCGACGCAGACTTCATTCGGCGCGGCAAGGCATTGAGCGACTGCCGCGTCGAGAAGCCCTGAGGCGATTACCCGAACCCCCGGTGCGCGACGCGCGACTGCATCCCGTTTCGCCAATCGGTCGATCTGCAAGCCGAACCCCGGGTTGACTCACCGTGCTCGCGAAGCGAACCTGCGGCGACGCGTGAATGTTCCCAGCGCCACGCCAACCAGCCAAGGCAACGCCAGGAACAGGTTGCCCGCGAAGAACCATGAGAAGAAAAACCCGTCAAACTGCGGCAGGCCGCCACTGGCAAACCAACCGATGGCGACGATATAGAGCAGCTCCGCGATCAACAGGGCAACGATCAGTTCACGCACGCGATGGGCACGCCAGCGCGAAAGGTAGAAGGCCGCCGCGACGAGCAGTATCGCCATGAATATGGCTGCCGGGCGCAGGTCGCGCCCCGACGATCCGACCAGAGCGGAAAGTGCCATCGCTGCAAGCAGGCAAGCGATGATACTTGCCAGCGCCGTTGCCACGCGCAGCATGCTACGTGCGCCCGTCGGATTGGGGGCCGCCATCAGGCCGGGCGTCTGCGGGAAAGTCGGCGGGGCGCCACACCAGCGCGCCCCGTCAAGTCACCACGGATAACCATGACTACGCGCGCGATCCGCCCAGCGCTTTTTCGATTTTCTTGTCCGTCGTGTACTGGCTGAGTGCGTAGACGGACCACAGCGCTGCTGGAATCCAGCCGATGATGGTGATTTGCAAAAGCAGACAGATCAACCCGGCGAATGGATCGCCAACAACAAACGCATCTTCTGCTCCTTGGTAGTCGATGCCATCATCAAAACGATAGAAGCTTATAACAACCGCAGCAGCATCATTCATGTCCGGTCGCCATCGGCCCAGCCGCAGGCGCGTGTCACGTGGACGCCGCACTCGAACCATGCACGATGTGGCTCATGACGATGCGCCTTCGAGCGACGCCTTCAGCCGGGTCAGTGCCTCGCCCCACGCCGCGCGCAGGCCATCGGTCTCGGCGCGTGTTTGCAGGCGGTCATGGGAAACCTTCACCGTTGTCTTGGCGCCACTCGCCTGAAATGCGACTTCGACCGGCGTGTCCGGCGCCGCGTCGATCTGCTCCCAGATCATCACGATTTTTTTGCCCGGATTGATCTTGCGGATGCGCGCACGATTGCCGTCGGCATTGTCGAGGCTGCCGCCTTCGACAAAACTCAGCGTATGCCCAGAGCCGAGCCAGCGGTCGAGTGCGGCGGCGCTGGCGAATGCAGCAAAGCACGTTTCCGCAGTTGCCTTGATCGCCTTGGTTGAGCAGATCATGTACCCCTTGGGTCTGCCGTCCTTCTCGCAGCGACCATGTGCGGCTTCATAACCCACATTGATGGTTGCTGCCCACCACGGAGCGACATGATGCGAGTCGTGCAGCAGGCTGCCGATTGCACGCCGTCCCTGTTCCGGGCCGCCGCTGGCATCGAGTAATGCGTACCACTCGCTCAGTGTGCGGCCCGTGGCCGCTTTGGCGGTGGCGTCGTCAAGCGGATAGTCCGCGCGCAAGCTGATTTTCATCGTGACCCCCTGCTCAAGCTGCGCCGGGCACTGGCCATAGTGCGAGGATCAAACCGATCACGGTGAACTGCAACGTGTGATATCCGGCATTGATCGCGAACAGCTTGAGTGATTTGCGCTCAAACAAATAATTGATGCCAAAGCTTCCCGACACCCAGAACAAACCCGCCGCAGCACCTGCGCCCAAGCCGAGCGCCAACGGTGGGCGCGGCCCGAGAAACAGGGCGAACACCCATGCCGCCAGCAAGCTGAGCACGAAACTCAGGCCGAAGATCAGGGCCATGTTGCCGCCCGCCAGACGCTCATCGGTGAGGCCGGTCTCGCGTTGCCACGCCTTGCCAAACAGCAGTGGTGAATACCACAGGCCGCCCAATACGAAGCTGGCCAATGCCGCACACAGTACGGCCCATACATTGAATTCCGGCATGTTGCTCTCCCCATTGCGGTGATTGTTTGCAGCGATAAAGTGTCGCCGGATCGTGTCCGATATGTATTGGAAAAATGTTACCGCACAACGAGGCTATTGCTGTCAGGCATGTCGCGTTGCAGGAAATCCTCAGGCGAATAGCCGGAAAAAACACGAAAGTCGCGGATCAGGTGCGACTGGTCGTAGTACCCGCAGTGCGCCGCCAGTTCGGCCCAGGGCACGCGCTGATGCCGCGGTAGCAATTCCAGGGCGCGCTGGAATCGCAGAATGCGCGCCATCGACTTCGCGCCGATCCCTACTTCCACGGCGAACCGCTCGGCGAAGTGTTTGCGGCTCACGCCCGCTTCGGCGACCAGCGATGCAATTGCGACTTGTCCCGCGCTCGCCGCAATGCGCTGCAGGGCGTTGCAAACCCAGGTGCTCGGGCGATAGCGTTCATCCAGACGCGAAAGCAGCCATGCTTCAACCAAGTCGAAGCGGGTCCCGGCATCGGAGGTTTCCAACAGGCGCTGACGCAAACCCTGCACGCTGTCGCCGAGCAACGCGCTGAGCGGTAACACCCGCTCGGCGCACTCGCTGGCATCGGCATGCAACCACGGCCGTACCCCACTGGCACGAAACGCGACACCCAGCAAAACGCTGCCGTGCGGCGCCTCGGTGTCGATCGGCGATTGCTGCGGGCCGCAGTACCAGATGTCGTCAAACGCGATCCGCCGTTCCGGCGGGCCCGGTTCGATCAGGTATTGGCGCGGCCCGAGATTGATCAGCAAAAAACAATTGCTCGACGGCAGGATGCGATCGCGCTGATAGCGCACCTGTCCCGCGCCAAACCACAAGGTCGAAACGTGCGCCGCCAGCGCCGGACAGGGCGTGCATGACGCAACCGACCATGTGCCCAGCGCGTCGTCGTGCCGATGAACGCTCACCCGCGATGATTGGCTACCATCCACGCGTTGCTCCCCAGACACGCCGTGGCAATGAGCTTACCTCAGCGAAAATCCGAGGGCAGCAAAAATCGTGCTCGTGCTCGCGTCGCGCATGCGAAAAATGCAATTGTGCGAGTTTGACCCGCCAACTTCAGACCGCACTTTCGCGAAGCTGGAAGATATTGCCCTCGGGGTCGTATGCGTTACGAACGACGAATTCATGGCCTTGCCACTGCTCTGGAAGGACCTGCCCACCCAAAGCGTGAGCCGACTCCGCCGCGATAGCAAGACTGGGCACGGTGCAGAAAAACTTGATCGCGGCGGGATCGCGAAGCTGCGGTGGGGTTGCGATCACAACCCGCGATGCAAGATGCGGAGGCATAGCGTGGACGATGAGCTGTAAATCCGGTGAGCGGAGCACGATCATCTGAACGGTGCGATGCGCGGCAGTCATGCCGAGAACAGACTGATAGAAGCCCGAAAGACGATCAAGGTCCTTGGCGTAGACGAAGATGCCTGCACGCGATGGTGATGACACGACGACTCCTGGTTGTGAGGTGAGCTTGCGACGATGGTTATTGTGCGGCTCGCGATCATTCTTCGTTGGCCACGACACCAGCAATCGCGCGAACATGGTGCGCTGTCAATCGTGCTGGCGAACACTGGTCGCCCAAGTTTTGCTCCATCAGGAATCAGAAAGTGGGGGCGTCGCTCACGTGCCGACACCTTGGTAAAAGCCGCGCTCCGAAAGGAGACGGTCGTCCTGTAAGTCTAAATAGACAACCGTGCCACCAGTCGAATAGTTGGTGTGAGTAACCTTGTGATCGTCGATGTTGAAAGGACGCGCGAGCGTTTTCAAAGATGCGCAATCGATGATCCACGGCCAAGACCGACCCCAGATTTCAACGCTCTCCCGCTGGTTGTCCCTGCGAGCCCTCTAGAAGAGCATGCTGAATTGAATTTGGGGTTCGTTCTGCCGCAAATCCTTGACCAACTTTGCGAGCAGGATCGTGTCGCCACGTTGAAGCAACTTTGGCTTGCCTAGAAGCGCATGCTTCGAAGTTCTGAGTACACCAATCAGATGCTCCGCACTTGTCTTAAAGATGACGGTGGCCATAAAAGCCCTTATGCACGCTACACCAGATTCAGCCCCGCATCCGGGGCGTTGCACCGCATCGTCTGCCTCAGTTGGCTCTAGGTCAAGCCGATTCCGTTTGCTGCAACAACCACCTGGATGAAGGCGCCACGACCAATCAGAACGCCGCAACATGCAGTATCGCGATGGTGAGGACGCAAAACGTTACGCCCCCGGAACCGGGGGCGTAGCGGGTTCGTGACGACTGCGGCAATCCATCTGGCCAAGTTATGGATACGCCCTCGGCAATGGCCCGGCGGCGCGCAGGTAGCGGTCGCGCAGCAGGGTCTGCCGCGATTGCATCGGCATCGCCTTGCCGCCGAGCCAGATCTGGCGGGCGGTGCTGCTCACGTCCAGCGGGTCGCTGGACCACAGTACCAGGTCGGCGAGTTTGCCGACTTCGATGCTGCCGATGCGATCACTCACGCCGAGTGCTTTCGCCGGCACTGCGGTGAGGCCGGCGAGGCCGGCTTCCCATGGCAGGCCGTTGGCTACTGCATTCCCGGCGAGCTGGCGAATCTTGCGTGCGTTGTGCGAGGCATCGCCGCCCTGGCTGAAACCGACAGCAACGCCGGCGGCATTCAGGCGGGCTGCGTTTTCCAGCGTGGCGCCGAGGCTGTCGAAGCTGTCGGGCAGGTTTTCCAGGCCATCGATCAATACCGGCACCCTGGCGGCGGCCAGTTGCCTGGCCACCACCCAGCCTTCGGCGGCACCGACCAGCACGATGTTGAGTTTCTCGCGCTGGGCAATGTCAATCACGCGCAGGATGTCGGCGGCGCGGTCAACGCCGATCAGCACCCGGCCATGGCCGAGATAACCGGCCAGCGTGCTGCGCCCGATCGGGGTGAGCAGGGTGTTGGCGCTGCCAACCGGTGCGGCGCTGCGGGCTTCGGCGATGGCTTGCGCCAGCAGCATGTATTCACCGGCGCGCGAGTTGCCGCCGAGCGGCGCGAGGTTGCCACCGAGATTGACGAATAGCGCGCGTTGCCCGGTGAAAGCGTCGAAGCTGCCGTCGAGCCGCACCAAGCCGCCCTGGCCTGCGATGATCGAGCCGCCGGGCATGCTGCCGGCGACAAGCTGGGTGAAACTCAGGCCGCCCATGCGTGCCACCGGCAACAGGCTGGAGCGTGGGTTGTAGGCCAGCGTGACATCGAACTCGGGCCGCATCTGCGCGGTTTGCGGCGGGATGGCGCCGAACGCCAGCGCGCTGTCGTTGGTGCTCGGTTCGGCGGAAACCTCCTCGATGCCGATGCCGGTGATGCCGGCGAACAGGCCCGGCGTCAATGGCGCGCCGTTGGCGTCGAAGAGGGTGGCACCCGCTGGCGTTGCAAGCTGCTTGCCGATGGCGCGGATGATGCCGCCTTGCACCAGCACATCGGTTTGCTTCAGGGTGCCGGCAGGGCCGGCGGTGTGGACGGTGGCGTTGCGGATCAGCACATCTTGTGCCGTGGCAACAGCACTGGCGGCGAGCAGGGTGAAGGCGAAGACGCTGTGCGCGATGCGGTTCATGGTGATGTCTCCAGCCCAAGCATGAAATCTGAAACGGGGTGCCTGCTCGCATCGTTGTGGTCGTAGAGCAGGGCACCGTCGATGAACACCTTGTCCGCCTTGGCGTAGACGCTGAACGGGTTGCCGTTCCACACCACCACATCGCCCATCTTGCCGGCTTCCAGGGTGCCGGTGCGATCGAGCACGCCGAGCGCACGCGCGGCATTTTCGGTGAGCCAGCGGATCGCGCGTTCCGGTGCGATCGCGATACCGGCACGTTGCGCACTACCGATGACTTTTGCTGCCTCCTGGTTCAGGCGTTGAATTCCCTCTGCCGAATCCGAATGCACGATGGCGCAGCCGCCTTCGGGCCGGTCAACCAGGGCAATGTTTTCTTCGATGCCGTCGAATGCTTCCATCTTGAAGCCCCACCAGTCGGCCCACAGCGCACCGCAGATGTGTTCGCTCGCCAACACGTCGGCCAGTTTGTAGGCTTCCACGCCGTGATGAAACGCCGCGATCTTGAAGCCGAACTCGTTGGCCAGATCGATCATGTTGGCCATTTCGTCGGCGCGATAGCAGTGGATGTGAACCTGGATTTCGCCATTGAGTGCGCCGGCAAGGGTTTCCAGGCGCAGGTCGCGCTTCGGTGCTTTGGCCGGATCGGCCTTTTTATCCTTGCCGGCCTTGGCCACGGCCTTGTCGTAGTCGGCCCACTGCTGGATGTAGTCACGTGCCTCAATGAACGCAGCGCGATAACCGGCCATATTGCCCATGCGTGTCATCGGCGCCTGCATGCGGGTGCCATAGACGCGCTTGGGGTTTTCGCCGCAGGCCATCTTCAGGCCATGTGGGGCAGCAGGAAACTTCATCGCCTGCATCGTGGTGGCCGGCACATTTTTCAGCGTTACCCCGCGACCGCCAATCAGGTTGGCCGAGCCGGGCAGTATCTGCATGCTGGTGATACCACCGGCAAGCGCTTTGGCAAAGCCGGGGTCCTGCGGCCATACGCCATGCTCGGCCCACACTTGCGCGGTGACCGGTGCAGTCATTTCATTGCCATCAGAATGGGCATTGACGCCGGGGCTGGCGTAGACGCCAAGGTGCGAGTGTACGTCGATCAGCCCGGGGGTTACCCACTTGCCGCTGGCATCTATTTCAATAGTGTCAGCCGGTGCCTGCAAATTGCTGCCAACCGCTTGCACCTTGCCATCACGCAGCAGCACATCGGCATCGTCCAGACGCCCGCCATTGCCAATCAGCACCGTAGCATGGCGCAGCACGGTGGCAGCGGATGCGATGGGTTGATAGGTGCTGGGGAAGGGCTCGGTGGGAGCCGCAGCGGCGCATATCGGCAGGCACAGCCAGGCGCTGCTCAGCACGCTATAAATGGCAAAACGCATGGTGTTCTCCACGAGGCGAAATGCCGAAGGTATCGACTTGTGGGTGCGATGCCAAGCTGCGGCGCATTACAATGCTGGCAAACGACGAGAGAAAAGCATGAAAACAAAACAGGAAATCGTGACCAATTGGCTGCCGCGTTACACCGGCGTGGCGGTAGAAGAGTTTGGCAATCATGTGTTGTTGACCAACTTTGGCGGCTACCTCGACATGTTCTGCAAGCTCACGGGAGCCGAGTTGCAAGGCGCGGATCGACCAATGCCCAGTGCCACCCACGATGGCATCACCATGATCAACTTCGGCATGGGCAGCGCCAACGCGGCGACGGTGATGGATCTGCTCACTGCCTATGAACCCAAGGCGGTGTTGTTTCTCGGCAAATGCGGCGGCCTCAAGCGCAAAAACCAACTCGGCGATCTGATCCTGCCGATTGCCGCGATTCGCGGCGAAGGTACGTCAACCGATTATCTGTTGCCGGAAGTGCCGGCGTTACCGGCGTTTGCGTTGCAGCGCGGTGTTTCCACCATGATCCGCGACCTCGGCCACGATTACTGGACCGGTACGGTGTACACCACCAACCGCCGCGTATGGGAACACGATGAAGACTTCAAGGATTACCTGCGCAAGCTGCGCTGCATGGCAATCGACATGGAAACCGCTACGATATTTTCGGTCGGCTTTGCCAACTCCATCCCTTCGGGCGCACTGCTACTGGTGTCGGATCAGCCGATGATCCCGGAAGGGGTGAAAACCGAAGCCTCCGACCGCAAGGTCAGCGATGGCTTTGTGGAAGCGCACATCACCATCGGTATCGAGGCACTCAAGCTGGTTCGCCGCCACGGCAAAAGCGTGAAGCACTTGCAGTTCTGAGTGGCGCCGCAGCACCCGTGGGGGCGCGCCCCAGATCAAGTCTGGGGCAGGCTCTGCGCGCATAGTTTCTTGCGGCATGGTTCGCCGGAGGGCCGGCTCCCACAGAAGCGCTGGTCCGCACCGCGGGCCACACGGTGGCTCCTGCAGGGGCGTTCACCGCTTTCGTGGGAGCGCGCCCGCGCGCGAAGCTTCTCGCGGCATGGTTCGCCGGTGGTCGAAAGCGCCGCTTTCCTTCGCTACGATTGATCGATTGCAACCGGCTGCCAGCGGCGATTACCAGATGAAGCTCAATGCGATCAGATCGCCTTTGCCGTCGGCAATGCGGACTTTGCACTGCACCGTCTGCCTGGCCTCGTCGGTCATGCCGGGGCTGATGGTGATCGGCGCGGATAGCATCAACAGGCCATTTTCGGCGACGTTGACGCTCGCGCGCAATGCGTCCTTGTCGATAGTGAATTTCTTGTCATTGAACTTCTCTGCAACCCCGTCGGTGCAGGTCTTCACTGCAAGTGATGCATCGTCGGTTGCGGCACAGCCAAGCATGAGCATTGTCACCAAAACTGCCACTGACGCCGTAGGCCATTTCATGGCGCACCTCCATTGACGTTGAAGCCCCTCCGAGCAGCCGCAAGCGACCGTCGACCGCAACTGGCATGTGGCAAGTGCCGCATACCAAGGCGTACGTTAGCGTATTTGCTCCAATTGCGCCAATTGCTGTGCCCGTGTGTGCTGTGCCCCGTGGATCGCATCAGGCTCCCACAAAAAAAGTGCTGATTTGCCCCTGTGGGAGCGCACCCTGTGCGCGACCAAAAGACCTCAGCGGGGGCGGCTAAAACCGGGCAGCGAATGTGCAGCCCGCTGGCGCATTTGGCGTGCGGTGAATGGTGGCATCAGCGTAAAAACGGCGCGACCTGCTCGGCCCACAGCGCGTAGCCGGCGGTATTCAGGTGCAATCCGTCGGGTCCGAATAATTCGCTGCGCGCATTGCCATACCTGTCGAGCATCGGCGTGAAAACGTCGATGTACGCGATGCCATCTTCGCTCTCGGCGAATCGCCGTATCCGCATGTTGGCGTCGCGTGCAGCAGCCATCAGGTGCGCACGCGCGGGGCTGGGCTTGATCGCAATGAACGCGATGGCGAGCTTCGGGAGGCTGACGAAGTCGGCGGCTACCTGCGCCGGCAGCAATCCTTCGGCAAGATCGTTGTCGCCAGCGTAAATCACAACCTGACGCGGTCGATAGCGCAACACGAGGAGGTCGGCCAAACGCTCGGCATCGGCAAGCTGCGAGCCACCAAATCCGCGGTTGAGAATGCCCGGGTTCGAGAAGACATGGTCCAGATTCGGCCACAGGCGGATGGATGAACTGCCGACGAAGACGATAGGCGCATTCGGCGGCGTTGTGGCCTGATCATCGGCGATGAAACGATTGAGCTCCGCTTGCCATGGGTCTACCTGAGCGCTCACCGGCTGCAGGGCCGCCGACAGTAGCAGCGTCAATGCCAGCAATGCCCGGTGCGTCAACGACGCCATTTTTGCCGAACCTCCGTGCGGGCGGCAATC
The DNA here is from genome assembly GCA_002840015.1 of Gammaproteobacteria bacterium HGW-Gammaproteobacteria-2. Taxonomy (GTDB): domain Bacteria; phylum Pseudomonadota; class Gammaproteobacteria; order Xanthomonadales; family Xanthomonadaceae. The sequence goes on from PGZE01000031.1 coordinate 61,556, forward strand.
AAGCACGGCGAATGGCCGCAGCGCTTCGCTTCCCAGCCAAAGGAGCTGCTGTTGTGTCACGTTTGACAAGCGGTGCATCAAATATATGCAGCTGTGCCTTGGGCACTTTCGTAGCTGTGCCGTTGTCCTTGATCGCGTCCAGCAACATCAACGTTGCCTGCTTGCTCATGTGCGATATCGGCTGATGCACGGTTGTCATGGCCGGCCAAACCTCCCGCGATACCGGTGTGTCGTCGAAGCCGACAATCGACAATTGCCGGGGAATTTCCACTCCGCGTTCATGTGCAACCTGGAGCACGCCGGCGGCCATTTCGTCGTTACTGGCAAAAATCGCGGTGGGCATTGCAGACATGTCGACAAAATACTCACCCGCCGAGCGGCCCGATTCGAAAGTAAACCGGCCATCGGCAACCAGTTTCGATTCCAGCGGGATACCGCCACGCTCCAAGCCATCGCAATAGCCTTGATAGCGCGCCATGCTGGCGCCGTGCATCGGGTCGCCCATCACAAACCCGATCCGCCGGTGCCCCAGTTCAAGCAGGTATTCGACCACCCGTGTTGCGGCGTGGCGTTCATTGATGGCGACACCGAGGCCGGGTCTGCCGTCCATCGGCGAAAGCCTTACAAAGGGCAGACCCATGTCTTCCAGCGCCGTCAGCAACGCCGGAACATCGCCTACCGGCGGGATCAGGATCAAGCCATCGACGCGCGATTGCCGCGCAAAGTCGGTGGCGCTGCGCACCAAGTCGGGTTCGTCCGGTGAGCACAGGTGCATTGCCAGGCCGTATCCCGACTCGCGGCAGGCTTCAAGCAGGCCCGATAGCACGTGGAACAAATAGTTCGGACTTGGATTGTTGTAGACCAGCCCAACCATGTGCGAGCGGCGTCCAGCAAGGCCACGTGCGGACAGGTTGGGCAGGTAATCCAGCGCTTTGACGGCATTCAACACCCGCTGCTGGGTTGCAGCACGCACGTTTGGCTCGCGATTGAGCACGCGCGACACCGTCTTGATCGATACGCCGGCCAAGTCGGCTACCTGATCAATCGTGGCTTCGCCTTTTGCCCGCTTGCTTTTTTTGACTGTCACGTCGTTTCCTCATGTTCACGCCAACGGCCCGTTATCGCCGTTTCCCGCGATCCGCGCTGATCCTGTGGGTCAACGCGTCGAACCTTTGCGCATGCGCCGAAACGCACAGTTGCTGGCGGCCTGTTTCGGCACTGCAAGGCGCCTGATGGTAGTCGTTTATTGACAGCGTTGTAAACATTACTGTCCATGATCTGCCGGAAAGCCGTTGGATAGCACGTCGGCTTTTTTTGTGCTGCGCAGCAAAAAATGTGTATTAAGATACTGATATAAAACGGCAAAATAAAGCGCGCGCGACCCCATCGGCGGGCGCCGTACGCTACATGTTGGTGTGTGACGCTCGCAACGAGCGGCGTAAACTGGGCAAATATTGCTTTGTCTATTGTCAGCGCTGTCATTTTGCGCTAAGGTCAATCCGCGCTCATTTCCACGCCTGCACTGGTTGGCAGTCGAAACTTGGATTGGGGCTTGATGTTAGGGCAAATACAGAACGCTCGTCCGGCTACCGGAGCCGTCGGGAGGGTGAGCAACGGGATCGTTCGTTTCCGCTGCAATCGGCTCTGAAATACCCTTTGGGAGGGGATCGTGGCAAACATAGAGAAATCACGTGGCCGCATTGTGACGGCCGAGCAGGTTGAGTTGCGCAGGAGTTGTCTTTCGGTGGCTTGCGCGATTGCGCTGTACGCGGGTGGTGCCGGCGCACAGGAGTCATCAGTTGCACTGACGTCTGGTGCGGCAGCAGTGGCTGCCGGTGCGCAGACCATTGGCGCGGCGCAGGATGAGGCCGATGATACTGCGCAACTGGATGCGGTGGGCAAGAAAGCCAAATCCAAAGCGAGGAAAGATGATCGCGACGCAAACGCGACTACCTTGGATGAAGTTCGTGTTACCGGTATCCGCCATTCGGTTGCCAAGTCGCTGGAGCTCAAGCGCGAGTCCAACTCCATCGTCGAAGTGATCTCCGCTGAAGACATCGGCAAATTGCCCGATACCAGCATTGCCGAATCGCTGGCGCGGGTGCCCGGTCTGGCGGCGCAGCGCACCGATGGCCGTGCGCAGCAGATCGCGATTCGCGGCCTGTCGCCCGATTTCGCCGGCACCTTGCTCAATGGCCGTGAACAGACCAGCGCCGGCGACAACCGCGGCGTCGAATTCGATCAATACCCATCGGAATTGATCAACGGCGTGACCATCTACAAGACACCCGATGCGCTGCTGATCGGTCAGGGGCTTTCGGGTACGGTGGATCTGCACACCATTTCTCCGCTGGCGGTTGGCGAGCGGCGTGTGGTGGTCAACGCGCGCGGCGAGAATACCTCGTTCGGCAAGCTCAACGACGGCTCGGATTCCACTGGATTCCGCGCAAGTGCCTCGTATATCGACCAGTTTGCCGACGATACCATCGGCGTGGCCATTGGTTACGCTCACCTCGACTCGCCGTTCCAGGAAAAGCACTACAAGGCGTGGTGGTGGGGTGACACTGGCGCCTTTGGTGCACCCATCGCCGGGCAGCCGGCGGACACGGTTGCGCTGATGGGCGCTGAAGCATGGGCGCGTTCGCGCGATCAGGTGCGCGACGGCGTGATGGCGGTGCTGGAGTTCCAGCCGAACGACGATCTGCACAGTCAGATCGACCTGTTCTACTCGCATTTCGACCAGAAGGAGATCATGCGCGGCCTGATGTGGTCGCAGGATCCGTGGACCGGCAACAACGTATTCGTTACCGGCGCGCAGACCACGCCGTTCGGTGGTGTGGATGTCGTCACCGGTGGCACGATCAACAACATCGAGCCGATCGTGCGCAACGACTCCAACCGGCGCAAGGACGACATCTACTCGGCGGGCTGGAACACCACCTACAAGTTCACCGAGGGACCGAACGCACGCAGTCCAATCTGGAGACCACAGCCGGGTTGGCAGGCTTGTCCGCGTTTGGTTTCAATCTGCCGGTGGGTGCCGGTTTCCCGACCTTTGATGTCGGTGGCGCCGACTTCACCGACCCATCCGCCGTGCTGCTCAGCGATCCCGCAGGCTGGGGCCGCGACGGGCGCCTGGAAAACCCGGTCCAGAACGATGAAATCAAGGCGGCGCGCTTCACCCTGCGCCGCGACTTCATGGAAGGGCCGTTCAGCGGCGTCGATATCGGCTACAACTACACCGAGCGCGACAAGAAGAAAACCTCGACCGTTTTCTTTGCCAACCTGCTCAATGGTCGCACTCCGGTTGCGGTAGCCGCTGGCGATCTGTTCAATCCGACCGATCTCGACTTTGTCGGCATACCCGGGGTACTGGCGTTCGATCCACGCGCGGGTCTCGACAAATACTACACGCTGACCCAGAACCTGAGTTCGGACGATTTGCGCAAGGACTTCACCGTCTCCGAGCGCATCCACACCGCTTACAGCAAGTTCGATATCGACACCAGCCTGAGCAACAGTGTCGCGTTGCGCGGCAACATCGGCGTGCAGGTGGTGTTCACCGATCAATCGTCGCGGGCGTTCAACATCGACAGTCGCAGCGGTACCGCAGTCGGCGATCTGAATCGTGGCGCCAAATACACCGACGTGTTGCCGAGCCTGAACCTGGTGTTCGACTTCGGCGATAACTGGTTCACCCGTTTCGGTGCGGCGAAAACCCTGGCACGCCCGCGCATCGACGATTTGCGTGCGGCGGCATCCGCTGGCGTCAACTCGACCACGCGACAATGGAGCGGTAACGGCGGCAACACCGACCTGCGGCCGTGGCGTGCCGATTCGCTGGACCTGTCGATCGAAAAGTACTTGAGGACAGTTACGTCGCTGTGGCCGGCTTCTACAAATGGCTGAACAGCTATATCTTCAACCAGACCTTGCCGTTTGACTTCACCGGCTTCGTCAACACCGACAACTCAATTGTCCCGGTTTCAAATATCGGTACCTTCAGCGGGCCGGCCAACGGCACTGGTGGCTGGCTGCGTGGCGGCGAGTTCAGTACCGCCTTGTCGGGCGAGCTGTTCAGCGATGCATTGTCCGGTTTTGGTGTGCAGTTCAGCACCTCGTATACCGACAGTTCGGTCGCGCCGGAAGGGCCGGGTAGTGACGAGAATCTGACCTTGCCCGGGCTTTCCAAGTGGGTGGCGAGCGGCACCGTGTACTTTGAAAAATCGGGATTCACCGCACGCTTCGGGCATCGCTATCGTTCCAGCTTCCGTGGCGAGATCACCTCGATCTTTGCGCAGCGCACCTTTACCCGGGTGTTGGCCGATCGGCAAAGCGATCTGCAGCTGAGTTATGCCTTCCCGGAAACGTCCTCGCTCAACGGGTTGACGGCGCTGGTGCAGATCAACAACCTGACCAACTCGGCGTTCAAGACGCGGCAGGACGGCAACTTCCAGGGCGGTGGTCCGTCGGCACCACTGGAGACCAACACCTTTGGGCGCCAGATACTCGCCGGTTTCACCTACACGTTCTGAGTCATGATGCAGGCGCCGGCAACACTGCCGGCGCCGACTCGGATGGATATTGCCCAAGGCCCGGATCGCTCGTGCGCATGATGCCGATGGCGCGCGCGCAGTACCACGCATACGGAGCTGCAATGATTACGCGACGCACCCTGCTGACCGCAATTCTGTCATTCGCGATGCTCGCCGGCTGCGGCCAGCACACCGCGATGCCAGCAACCGATGCTGTTGTCGTCGAAACGCCGCCGAGTGACTGGCCACGCCTCACCAGCGCCGTGCAGCGCGATTCCGCGCTGGAGACACGCGTGCAGGAGATCGTGGCCGGCATGAGCCTGGCGCAGAAGATCGGCCAGATGACCCAGGCCGAGATCAAATCCATCACCCCCGATCAAGTGCGCCAGTACTACATCGGCTCGGTGCTCAACGGCGGTGGCTCATGGCCGGGCGGCAACAAGCAGGCCAGGGTCGGCGATTGGCTTGCGTTGGCGGAAAGCTATCGCGACGCCTCGCTGCACACCGATGCGGCTATCCCGATCCCGATCATCTGGGGTACCGATGCGGTACACGGTCATGGCAATGTGTTCGGCGCGACGCTGTTTCCGCACAATATCGGTCTGGGTGCCGCACATGACCCGGGACTGATCGAAGCCATCGGCGCATCTACCGCGCGCGCGGTGCGCGCGACCGGTATCAACTGGGTATTCGCGCCGACGCTGGCGGTTGCCATGAACCACCGCTGGGGCCGCAGCTACGAGAGCTTCGGTCAGGATGCGGAGCTGGTACGCCGTTACGCGCATGCCTACGTGCGTGGCATGCAGGGCGCATTCGCCGACGGCAATACCATTGCCACCGCCAAGCATTTCATCGGCGATGGCGCCACCGAAAACGGTACCGACCAGGGTATCGCCAAGATCGATCGTGACGCCATGATCCGGGTGCACGGCGCCGGTTATTACGGTGCGCTGGAAGCCGGCGTACAAACGGTGATGGCGTCGTACAACAGTTGGCATGATGTCGCGGCCGGCACCGACTATGGCAAGATGCATGGCGCGCGCGTCCTGCTGACCGATGCGCTCAAGAACGCGATGGGATTCGACGGATTCGTCGTCTCCGACTGGAATGCAATCGGCCAGTTGCCGGGTTGCAGCAATGCCAGTTGTGCGGCATCGATCAACGCCGGCAATTGCCCAGGTCGAAAGCGGAGAGATTGCACAGGCGCGGATCGACGACGCGGTGAGCCGCATCGTGCGCGTCAAATTGCGTGCCGGTTTGTTCGATCAGCGTCCGTCGCAAAGTCGCCACGCCGGCGATGCGCAGGCAATCGTCGACCGGGCGCTGGCTCGGCGCGCGGTACGGCAATCGCTGGTGCTGCTGAAAAATGACAATGCCGCATTGCCGCTCAAGCCCGGGCAGCGTCTGTTGGTCATCGGCAAGAGCGCCGACAGCATCGCCAATCAGGCCGGTGGCTGGTCGTTGACCTGGCAGGGTACCGACAATACCAATGCCGATTTCCCGAATGCGGATAGCGTATTGCGCGGTTTGCAAACGCTTGCTGGTGCCGACAAGGTGCTGGTTGCGCCATCAAGCGATGGCATCGATCCAGCAACCTACGATGTCATCATTGCGGTGATTGGCGAAACGCCGTACGCCGAGACCCGCGGCGACATCGTGCCATCGGCAACCCTGCGCCACAGTGATCGTTATCCGGAGGATCTCGCGGTACTGCGCTCAGCCGCTGCCACCGGCAAGCCGGTGGTGACCGTCTTCATCGCCGGCCGCGCACTGTATGCCAACGATCTGTTGAATGCTTCCAGCGCATTTGTTGCCGCCTGGTTGCCGGGCACCGAGGGCGGCGGTATCGCCGATGTGCTGTTTGCCCACGATCCCACCGGCAACGCAGTGGACTTCACTGGTCGTCTGTCGGCAAGCTGGCCGCGCATGCCCTGCGACGCAGCCGATGCCAGCGGCGACGACGCGCCGAGGTTGCCCGGTTTCGGTCTGACCTATGCGCAGGCGACGGCGACCGGGCTACTGCCGGAACATGCCGACGTACACGAATGCGCCACGCCGACGCGCCTGGACGTGTTCGATACCACCGATGCGCCGCCATTTGTTCTCACTCTCGGACGCAGCGACGATTCGGGCGATACCCGTGCGCTTGGTGCCGATCTCAATGCCGCCTTCGCCTGGCCCGATGCCGAACCGATCCTGCGCGTTCGCACGGTGCAGGTGAACACCCAGCAGGATGGCAAGGCGATCACCTGGCTTGCGCCGGCACGGGTGTTCGCACGCAGTGACAACGGCAACAATCTGCATCCGTTGGCGGCAGCCGATGCTGCCCTGCAATTCGACATCGTGCCGGCCAGCGTCGGCAGTGCGCGCGTGCAATTGTTCATGGGCGCAGCACGCTGAAAGTACCGCTGGCCTGTTTCATCGCGCGCGGGCTCGATGTCGGTGGCGTCGATGTGCCGTTTGGCATCGAAGCCGACAACCCATTCGCGGCGGCACTGGCGGATATCCGGATCGTTGCCGGTGCAGGCAAGGATGCCGATGCGCTGGCTTGTGCCGACCTGGTGCCCTGAGACGATGCGGTGTTCATGCGACCGATTCACGCGAACGGGCCTGTTGCTCGCCGTGCTTGCAGGCGCCGCATGCGCAGCGCAACCGATGGCGGATGGCGCTGCGCGCAGCAAGGCGACAACGATGTCGGTGTGGCTCACGCAGCCCGACAGCCATTTCCGGATGCAGTTGCAAAGCCCTGCGGCACATCCTGCGGCAGCCTCGTCGGTTGCTGTTCAGATCGACCCGGCACGTCGCATGCAGAGCATCGTCGGTTTCGGTGCGTCGGTTACCGACGCCTCGGGCGGGTTGTTGCAAACGCACTTGTCCGATTCGGCACGCGCAAGTTTGCTTCGGGAGCTGTTTGGCCGTTCCGACGAT
>PGZE01000089.1 GCA_002840015.1 Gammaproteobacteria bacterium HGW-Gammaproteobacteria-2
CAGGCGGACTGTGACGTTGCCCCTTTCGCGCCGCGCCGATCTAAGGTAATTTCGGAGCACGCGCCTGCCCGCACCTGGGTCGGCCTTGGTGCCGGCCCGATGCCGGAGGGGAGTTGCCATTGATGGCCTTAAGTCCGCGACTGCGTCACACCTTGACCCTGTTTTCAGCTCGCGATTGTGTGGTTTGTCATCGCGTCCGTCTGATTCTGGCTGCCAAGGGTGTCAGCTATGATCTGATTCCGGTCGATCCTGCCAATCCACCGGATGATCTGCTCCTCGTCAATCCCGATTACCGCTCCCTGCCGACCTTGGTGGAGCGTGATCTGGTGCTCTATGCTGCATCGGTAGTAGGCGAATACCTTGATGAGCGTTACCCGCATCCGCCGCTGATGCCGGTTGAACCGTTGGCGCGGGCGCGTCTGCGGCTTGCCATGTTGCGCATCGAGCACGAATGGGTGCCGCATGTGCAGGCCATTCAGCATGGCAACAAGTCGCAGATGGATACCGGCCGTAAACGCCTCAAGGAGTTGCTGACTGCATCATTGCCGGTATTCAAGGCGTCGAAGTTTTATCTCAATCAGGAAATGAGTCTTGCCGATTGCGCCGTGGCACCGATCATTTACCGGTTGCCGGCGCTGGGCGTGTTGCTGTCCAAAGAATGCAAGCCGATTGAAGACTATGGGATGCGGATTTTCAGCAATCCGGGTTTTCAGCGCAGTCTGACGACAGAAGAGAAGTATTTGCGGGAGTTGTAAGTGAATGATGTGAAAGCGATGACGTCCAATCGCCCTTATCTGATAAGGGCGATGTACGAGTGGATCAACGATAACGGCATGACGCCACATCTGGTGGTGGACTCGGCGCACCCGGATCTGCGTGTGCCCCAGCAAGCGGTGCGTGACGGCAAAGTGGTGCTCAATATTGCGCAGCGTGCGGTTGCCGGTTTTGATGTCGGCGATGCCTACGTCAGTTTTCATGCGCGTTTTTCGGGTGTGAGCAAGGAGGTTTTCGTGCCTCTGGCTGCGGTGCAAGCGATTTACGCACTGGAAAGCGGTCAGGGCATGATGCTGCCGGAAGACAATGCCAGCGCCCAGGGTGTTGGCGCGCAAGAATCAGCGCCGCCGCCCGATGATGCGCCGCCGCCGCGCAAGGGGCCGAGCCTGCGCGTGGTCAAGTAGCGGGATCACGGGTTCTCGGGCAGAGCGTAAAGCTCTTGGCCCGCAAAGGACGCAAAAAGGCACAAGGAAAAGCGCCAGGAACTTGCCACTGCCTGCGCGCAGCGCCTTGGCCTGGCGCTTCCGGCATTGCTACGCGCTTTGTGTGCTGCGGTGGGCGCGGATCACGCGCTAAACTATGTGGAAATTACTGGTCGGGTTTTCGCCCGACGACCACCTCGTTTTCAGGGAGCGTCCGTTTTGATCAAGCCCCGCACCATGCCCGGCGTCATGGAGTTGTTGCCGCGCGACCAGATTGCGTTCCAGCGCATGCTCGATGTGATCCGCCGCAACGATGAGCGTTTTGGTTTTCTGCCGATTGAAACGCCGGTGATGGAATTGTCCGAGGTGTTGCTGACCAAGACCGGCGGTGAAACCGAGCGCCAGGTGTATTTCGTGCAGTCCACCGGGGCGCTGGAAAAGCCGATCGATGGTTTGCCGGAACTGGCGCTGCGTTTCGACCTGACGGTGCCGCTGGCGCGTTACGTGGCCGAGCACGAGCATGACTTGGCGTTTCCGTTCCGCCGCTACCAGATGCAGCGGGTGTATCGCGGCGAGCGTGCCCAGCGCGGGCGGTTCCGCGAGTTCTACCAGTGCGATGTCGATGTGCTGGGCAAGGATACGCTGTCGCTGCGCTTTGATGCCGAAGTGCCGGCGCTGATCCACAATATTTTCAGTGAGCTCGATATCGGCCCGTTCACCATCCAGATCAACAACCGCAAGCTGATGCGCGGTTTTTTTGAAGGGCAGGGCATCGCCGATGCCGAGCGTCAGGGCGCGGTGCTGCGTGAGGTGGACAAGCTCGACAAGCGCGGCGCCGATGCGGTGTTCGAGACGCTGGTCGGGCCGGATTTCGCGCTGGCCCGTGATGTGGTGCAGCGGATCATGGATTTCGTGAAATTGCGCTCGACCTCGCATGCGCAGGCGCTGGCGATGCTCGATGCGCTGGGCAGCGGCAGCGACAGCTTCAACACTGGTGTGGCGGAGTTGCGCGAGGTGATCGAACTGGTGCGTGCGTTTGGCGTGCCCGAGTCGAACTACTGCATCAACCTGTCGATAGCGCGCGGCCTGGATTACTACACCGGCACCGTGTACGAAACCACTTTGAATGATTATCCGCAGATCGGCTCGATCTGCTCGGGCGGGCGCTACGACAATCTGGCCGGCAATTACACCAAGTCGCATCTGCCCGGCGTCGGCATTTCCATCGGCGCCACCCGCCTGTTTTGGCAGTTGCGCGAGGCCGGCTTGTTGCGCGATGCCGACAGCTCGGTGGAAGTGCTGGTGGCGATGATGCGTGAAGACGACTTGCCCGACTACCTGCAACTGGCGCGCGTGCTGCGTGCCGCCGGCATCAACACCGAAGTGCAACTGGAAGGCAAGAAGCTGGCAAAGCAGATGCAGTACGCCGATCGCGCCGGCATCCGGTTCGTGGTGCTGGCCGGCGAGGACGAAGCGGCTCGCGGCGCGGTGACGGTGAAAGACCTGCGCCGTGAGCAACAGTTCGAGGTCAA